>NZ_LSJM01000253.1 GCF_001557215.1 Sphingomonas sp. CCH9-E2
CATTTCAGAATATCCTGCCGATGGGTGGCCGGGTGGGGGAGCGGGCCGGTGCCGCGAACCAAGGAGATACCAACATGGCGGTGGAGAAGGGAAGCGCGTTCCTGTTGAAGGTGGGCGATGGCGGGGCGCCGGTCGCCTATGCGACGGTGGCGGGGCTGCGCACGACGCAGCTGAGCGTCAATGGCGAGGCGGTGGCGATCACGTCGAAGGATTCGGGCGCGTGGCGTGAGCTGCTGTCCGGCGCCGGGGTGCGATCGGTGAGCGTGTCGGCGGCGGGGGTATTTACCGGGTCGGCAGCGGAGACGCGGATCCGCGGCAATGCGCTGAGCGGGGTGATCGACGATTACCGGCTGAGCTTCGAGAGCGGCGAGACGATGACCGGGCGGTTCCTGGTCACGCGGCTGGACTATGCCGGGGACTTCAACGGGGAGCGGAGTTACACGCTCAATCTTGAGAGCAGCGGCCCGGTGGTGTCGGCATGAGTGTCGGTCTCGGTGAGACTTCGCTGCCCCACCCCAACCCAGTATCGGGTCGGCCATGCCGGGGGCATGGCCGACCCGATACTCCTGAAGGGGAGGGGCTTAGAAGGGTCAGCCCGCCTTCAGCATCTGTGCGAGCAGCTCGTAATAGCTCGCCAGGTCGATCGCACTGTCGAAGCTCACCCCGATGCGGCCGCCGAGCGCCCAGCGGATCTCGGCAGGGGCCACGCCGACCACCGGGAGCATCACGCGCAAACGGTCGCCCTCGGCGAATGGGTGTTCGCAGCGGGCCATCAGGCCGTGGGGGGAGATGTTGACGATCAGCAGGGTGCGCGGCTGGGCGTCGGGGCCGAAGGCGCGGGCGCGGTAGTGGACTTCGTCGCGCTCGATGGTCCGGCGGTCGGTGTCGACCGCGGTGGCGCGCACGATGGACGAGAACTGGTAACTCACACTGGCCCCCACGATTCGTGGCTCGATACCAATCTGGGTAGGCTGGCGGGCGTAAACAGCTCCGCAACCGGATTGGTTACCAGTGGTTACTTACGTAGTCCTACAGGGGGTGATCACTCGGCGCGGAGCAGGCCGTGATGCTTCTTGCCCGCCGAGACGCGCACCTCCGCCGCACCGACCGTGACGGTCGCGGCCTCGTCGCTGACCTTTTCGCCGTCGATGCGCGCGCCGCCGCCCTTGATCAGGCGGCGGGCCTCACCCTTCGACGCGGCAAAGCCGAGGCCGATCAGGGCGTCGACGACGCTGATCTCGCCGCTGACCGACAGGGTCGGGAGCGCGTCGCCCGACGCGCCTTCCTCGAACGTCTTGCGCGCCGTTTCCTCAGCCGCGAGCGCGGCGTCGCGACCGCGGCACATGGCGGTGGCTTCGGTGGCGAGGATCTTCTTCGCCTCGTTGATTTCCGCGCCCTGCAGCGCTTCGAGGCGGGCGATCTCGTCCAATGGCAGGTCGGTGAACAGGCGCAGGAAGCGGCCGACATCGCGATCGTCGGTGTTGCGCCAGAACTGCCAGTAATCGAAGGCGGGGAGCGCGTCTTCGTTGAGCCACACCGCGCCCGACATGGTCTTGCCCATCTTGCCGCCGTCGGCCGTGGTGATCAGCGGAGTGGTGACGCCATAGACCTCGGTCCCGTCGACGCGGCGCGACAGCTCGATGCCGTTGACGATGTTGCCCCACTGGTCCGACCCGCCCATCTGCAGGCGGCAGCCGGCGCGGCGCGACAGCTCGAGGAAGTCGTAGCCCTGGAGGATCATGTAGTTGAATTCGAGGAACGATAGCGACTGTTCGCGGTCGAGGCGCAGCTTGACGCTGTCGAAGCTGAGCATCCGGTTGATCGAGAAATGCTTGCCGATGTCGCGCAGGAACGGGATATATTCGAGCTTGTCGAGCCAGTCGGCATTGTCGACCATCACCGCGTCGGTTGGGCCGTCGCCGAAGGTCAGGAACTTGGCGAACACCGTCTTGATCGACGCGATGTTGGCCGCGATGACGTCGTCGGTCATCAGCTTGCGCGCTTCGTCCTTGAAGCTGGGGTCGCCGATCTTTCCGGTGCCGCCGCCCATCAGCACAATCGGCTTGTGGCCCGATTGCTGGAGGCGGCGCAGCAGCATGATCTGGACGAGGCTGCCGACATGCAGCGAGGGCGCGGTGGGGTCGAAGCCGATATAGCCGGGCACGATCTGCTTGGCGGCCAGCGCGTCGAGCGCGGTGGCGTCGGTGACCTGGTGGATGTAGCCACGGTCGGACAAAGTGCGGAGCAGATCGGAGGTGTATTCGGTCATAGCGCGCGCGGCGTTAGCAGGGATGACGGCGCTGCGCCACCGGGTCGGACAGGGAGCCGGCGCGCCACCGGATTTGACTGTTTCGCTGGCGCAACGGGATGATATGGCACGGCATGGTCAAAGCGGGATCGATGCTGGGGATCGCGGTGCTGCTGGGCGCGGCGTTTCCCGGTATAGCGGCGGCGCATGCCGCGCCCGATCGTCCTGTCGATGCCAGTTCGGCCCGCCAGCGTGCCGAACGGTTGGCGGCGGCCGGGCGTGATGCTGAGGCCGAACGCTGGTGGCGGGCCCATCTTGCCGAGGTGGAAGCGGCGCGCCCGGGCGATGCGGCGGCGCGTGCATCGGCGCTGGACCAGCTTGGCCTCAACCTCGCCCGCCAGGGACGCCCGGCCGAGGGCGAACCGCTGCTGCGCGCGGGCCTGGCACTGCGCCGGGCCGCGGTGCCGGCCGATCCGCTTGCGGTCGCGGTGAGCCTCAACAACCTCGCCAGCTGCCTGCAAGACGCGGGACGCTATGAGGAGGCGGAAGCGGCGCTGCGCGAAGCCCTGGCGCTCAAGGAAGCGCATCTGCCCGCAGTCCATCCGGACCTGGCGGCGGGTTATGCCAATCTCGGGTCGGTGCTGTTCGCACTGGCGCGCTATGCCGAGGGCGAGGTGTTTACGCGCCGGGCGCTGGCCTTGCGCGAGCAGATCGGGCCGCCGGGTAGCGCCGATATTGCGCGCGCGATGAATAACCTGGCCGCCAATCTGGTGGCGCAGCGCCGCCTTGACGAGGCCGAGCCGCTGATCCGGGCCGCACTCGCGCTGCGCGAAGCGGCATTGCCGTCGGGCCATCCCGACTTGGCCCAGGCTTATCTCAATACCGGCGTGACGCTGGTCGAACTCGACCGGCTGGAGGCCGCCGAGCCGCTGTTGCGCAAGGCGCTGACGCTGACCGAAGCGGCCTTTCCGCCGGGACATCCGCAGATCGTGGTCGCGACGGTGCGTCTGGCCGACTGCCTGTATTTGCGGCGCGCGCATGACGCGGCGGAGGCGCTCTATCGGCAGGCGGTCGCTCGCGCCGGCGCGCTGGCCGGCGACCATCCGGAGCGGATCGCCGCGCTCGACCAGCTGTCCTATTTTCTCGAGCGGCGGCGACGCGCGCCCGACGCGGTCCGGTCGCTGACCCGCGCCGCGGGCGTGGCAGCGCTGGCGCGGATGGACGCCTATCGCGGGTTCAGTCCGGGCGCGCGAACCGAGTTGCAGCGGCACCGCCCGCTGTTCCAGCGCCAGGTCGCAGCGGCATGGACGCTGGGGCAGCGCTGGCCGCTGCCGCTCGCCTTCGTCCAGGCGCGCGCGGCGGGGGACGCGACGGCGGCGGTGACCGAGCTGCAGCGTGCGCTGCGCGAGTGCAATGCGGGCGCGCCGTCGGGGCTGCGCTGCTTCGACGTGATGCTCAGCCTGGCCAATGTCGAGGCTTATGAGGGCGATCCGGCGCGCGGCGAGCCGATCGCACGCGCGGCAGTCGCGGTGGCGGAAGCTGCGCTGCCGGTCGGGCATGCCGATCGCGCCGCCGCGTGGAGCACGCTTGCGGCCTGCCTGACCGGACAGGGTCGCTTTGCCGAGGCCGACGCGCCGTTTGTCCGTGCGCTGGCCGAATTCGACGCCGCCCGCGTCCCCGACCCGGCCGCACGCGCCGCGGTCCTGCGTGCGCGGGCAGTCAATCTGGACGAGCTGAAGCGCTATGCCGAGGCCGAGCCGATCTATCGTGCGCTGTTGACGATGCGGGAGGCCGCGGGCGAGGCGGGCG
>NZ_LSJM01000254.1 GCF_001557215.1 Sphingomonas sp. CCH9-E2
GCCATCCGCGGGCCTGGTATCGGAACAACAAGCTCAACGAGAACCTGGTCGCCTGGAACGACAATCCAGCTTCCAAACCTGCGGAGGCGGGCCATCAACCCGCCGCGGCAGGCGATGGGATGGCCGGCATGGATCGCGGGGCTGTGGACCATAGCAGCATGGACCATGCAGCCATGGGGCACGGACCTGGCGGGGCGGACATGGCGATGGCCAGCCACGGTGTACACGGCGATCACATGGCCATAATGGACCGCGACGAGCGCCGCGCGCGCTGGGCGCTTTACGCAAACATCGGTCTGGGTCTGTGGCTCGCCTCGAGCCCGCTCATCTACGACTCGGTGACCACGGAGAGTGTCGGCGCGGCGGCACGCTTCGTCACCGTCGATCGCGGTCTGCCTTCAGTCGAATGGCGCGCAAGCGCACTGGCGATCAGCGATCTCCTCAGCGGTCTAGCGATTGCGCTGTTCGGTGCCCTGTCGCTCTCATCCCGGACCAAGACGTGGGCGCAGTGGGCGGTGGCGTTCGTCGGCATCTGGCTGTTCTTCGCCCCGTTGATCTTCTGGAGCCCGAGCGCCGCGCAGTACAACAACAACCTGCTCGTCGGCTCGGCCGTGATCGCGTTGTCGGTGCTCGTGCCGATGATGCCGGGCATGAGCATGGCCGGCATGATGGACCCCAAGAACATCCCGCCTGGCTGGACCTATTCGCCGTCCACTG
>NZ_LSJM01000255.1 GCF_001557215.1 Sphingomonas sp. CCH9-E2
AGGGGAGGTGGCAGCGCGCAGCGCTGACGGAGGGGCGGCCGCGCAGACGGCCGTGAACAGCTCGGCAAAATTCTGCCCTCTTCGGGGCAGCCCCTCCACCACCGCCTGCGGCGGCGGTCCCCCTCCCCTGAGCAAGCTCAGGGGAGGAACCTACTGACACCGCTGTAAACGACTGGACGCGCGGTGCGGACTGCGTAAGCTGCTCCCCAAAACGAGGAGAGGCCCATGATCCGCACCGCCGTCGCGGCCGCAGCGTTGCTCGCCAGCACAACGCTCGCGCACGCCGAAACCCTCAACGTCCCCGCCGGCCCCGACGCGCAGGAGCGGCTGCAACAGGCGCTGCTCGACGCCAAGTCCGGCGATGTCGTCGAGATCGGCGCAGGCCGGTTCGACCTGACCGACGGCCTCAGCCTCGACGTGGACAAGGTCACCGTGCGCGGTGCCGGCCCCGACAAGACCGTGCTCAGTTTCAAGGGCCAGCTCGGCGCGGGCGAAGGCCTCCTCGTCACCTCCGACGACGTCGTCCTGCGCGGCTTCGCGGTCGAGGACAGCAAGGGCGACGGCATCAAGTCCAAGGGCGCCGACCGCATCGTCTACAAGGACATTCGCGTCGAATGGACCGGCGGGCCGAAGGAGAGCAACGGCGCGTACGGGGTCTATCCCGTCTCCAGCAGCCACATCCTGATCGACGGCGTGACGGTGAAGGGCGCATCCGACGCCGGCATCTATGTCGGCCAGTCCGAACAGATCATCGTCCGCAACTCGTTCGTCTCGCACAATGTCGCGGGAATCGAGATCGAGAACAGCAACCACGCCGACGTCTTCGGCAACACCGCGACCCGGAACACCGGCGGCATCCTCGTCTTCGACCTGCCCAACCTGCCCCGCATGGGCGGCGGCAGCGTGCGGGTCTATGGCAACAAGGTCTTCGCCAACGACACTCCGAACTTCGCGCCAAAGGGCAATATCGTCGCGACGGTGCCCAAGGGGACCGGGGTTCTGGTGATGGCCAATGACGGCGTGCATGTCTTCGACAACGATCTGTCGGAGCATGCCACCGCCAACGTCATCATCATGTCGTATCGCCAAAGTTACGAAGACAAGAAGTACAACCCCTATCCGCGCCGCATCGTCGTCTCGGGCAATCGCCATGGTCGCGCCGGGTTCGAGCCGGGGGTCGAGGGCGGCGGCTTCCTCGTCGCGGCATTCGGCGGAGCCGCGCCGCCGATATGGTGGGACGGCACCGGAACCGTCGCCGAACTCGGCCTGCACGTCGCCGATCCGGTGCCGGTCCTCACCCTCGGCCTCGCGCTCGCCGCGCCGACCAGTTCGGCTAAGCCGGGCAAGACGCAGCTCGACGCCCCCGCCGCACCCCGCCCCGCCGCAGTGGTGCTGCCCGCAGCGATGGAGGCGGCGGCGAAGTGACCCGTGCGGGGATCGCTCTGTTGGCCCTGTGCGCAGCGGCGTTCGGCGTCGCCGCCGCGCGTCAGCCTGCGCGGGTCAACGACGCCGCGATTACCGCCGACGGCTACCCCGCCAAACTGTCAGACTATGGCTTCTTCACCGATCTGACCCGGCGCACCCCCGCGGCGCGCGTGGTCGGCTACGACCTCGAAACCCCACTCTTCTCCGACTACGCCGTGAAGCAGCGCTTCATCTACGTCCCCGTCGGCCAGCGGGCGAAGTACGACGCCAAGGCCGCGTTCGACTTCCCGGTCGGCTCGGCCCTCATCAAGACCTTCGGCTACGGCACCGGCACCGCGTTCAAGCCGATCGAGACCCGTCTGCTGTTGCGTCGCGCATCGGGCTGGGTCGCGATCCCCTATGTCTGGAACGCCGAGGGGACCGACGCGGTGGTCAAGCGCGCCGGCACCCGCCTTCCGGTCAGCTTCACCGACCCATCGGGCCGCGCGCGCCAGATCAGCTACGCCGTGCCCAATCAGAATCAGTGCAAGGATTGCCACGCGCTGTCCGGCCAGATCACCCCGATCGGTCCCAAGGCGCGCTACCTCAACCACGACGGCCAGCTTCAGGCGCTGGTCAAGGCCGGCCTGCTCGACCGCGCCCCCGCCAGTGCGCCGCGCGTCGCGCGCTGGGACGATCCCAAGGCTCCGCTCGACGCCCGCGCGCGCGCCTATCTCGAAATCAACTGCGCCCACTGCCACAATCCGGCGGGGGCCGCGTCCAACTCGGGCCTGTTCCTCGAACTCGACCGCGCCGACCCCGTCGCGCTCGGCATCGGCAAGCGCCCGGTCGCGGCCGGGCGTGGCAGCGGTGGGCGCGACTTCGCCATTGCGCCGGGCAACCCCGAAGGCTCGATCCTGATCTACCGCCTGCGCAGCACCGACCCGGGCGTCGCCATGCCCGAACTCGGCCGCGCGACCGCGCATGACGAGGGAATCGCGCTGCTGTCCGAATGGATCGAATCGCTCCCCGCAAGCTAGTTTGAGGTTCGGCTGCGCCGAACACGGCACTAGCCCGCTCCCCCACCCGGCCACCCATTCCAGAATATCCTGGCGATGGGTGGCCGGGTGGGGGAGCGGGCTGGTGCCGCAACCGTTTCAGCTTGCTGAAACAACAAGGGACTAAAATGCGCGTTGTTGCCCTAACTTCTGAGGACGATTTCGACGGCTGGCGCGATGCCGCTCGCTCGCTCGCCGCCGCCCGCATCGATCCGTCGGAGGTCGTGTGGCAAGTCGGCGACCGGCCCGCCGACCTGTTCGGCGACGAAACCGTCCTCCCCGCCGCCACCCCGGAACTGCGCGTCTCGCGCCGCTTCGTCAGCCTCGCGCGCGAGGCGATCCTGCACAGCGACCCCGAGCGCTTCGCTTTGCTCTACACGCTGCTGACCCGCGTGATCGCGCGACCGGGCAGCATCGAGGACAAGGCCGATCCGCTGCTGCGCCGCCTCGACGACATGGCCAAATCGGTGCGCCGCGACATCCACAAGATGCGCGCCTTCCTGCGCTTCCGCGAAGTCGCCGACGACACCGGCCCCCGCTTCATCGCCTGGTTCGAGCCGGATCATCACATCGTCCGTGCGAACGCGCGCTTCTTCGTCGACCGCTTCCATACGATGCGCTGGTCGATCCTCACGCCGGAACTGACCCTGCATTGGGACGGCGCAGCGCTCAGCGAAGGTCCCGGCGCGAGCAAGGCCGACGCGCCGCAGGACGATCCGGTCGAGGCGGTGTGGAAGACCTATTACGCGTCGATCTTCAACCCCGCCCGGCTCAAGACAGGCGCGATGCTCAAGGAAATGCCGCGCAAATACTGGAAAAACATGCCCGAAACCGCGTTGGTGGGGGAACTGATCAAGGGCGCGCGCGCCCGCGAACTGGCGATGGTGGAGACGGCGCGGATGACCGGACCCGGCGACAATGCGACCAAGGCGTGGACCGCGCTGCGCGACGAGGCGATGGCCTGCACCCGCTGTCACCTCTACAAACACGCGACGCAGACCGTGTTCGGCGAAGGGCCGGTCGATGCCCCGCTGATGCTGATCGGCGAACAGCCCGGCGACCAGGAGGACCTGGCCGGCCGCCCTTTCGTCGGCCCGGCCGGGCAGTTGCTCGACGACGCGCTCGCACAGGCAGGGATCGACCGTTCCGCTGCCTATCTCACCAACGCCGTCAAGCATTTCAAATTCGAACCGCGCGGCAAGCGTCGCATTCACGCCACCCCCGATGCGGGCGAGATCAGCGCGTGCCGCTGGTGGGTCGAACAGGAATTGCTGATCGTGCGGCCCAGGGTCGTCATCGCCCTCGGCACCACCGCCGCGCGCTCGCTGCTGGGCAAGGCCGTCACCATCTCGCGCGAACGCGGCCGCGCCATCCGGCTCGATTCGGGCGCAGAGGCATGGATCACCGTCCACCCCAGCTATCTGCTGCGCCTGCCCGACCCGGAGGCGAAGGCGGCACAGCACGCCGCCTTCATCGCCGACCTGCGCGCCGCTGCAGCGCGTCTTTGACAGCCAGGCCGCACAGGGTCACAGTCCGGTTGGGGGGCAGGATGCGACTCGGGGCGATCGCAGCGTTGGTTTTGACCGTTTACGGCCTGTCCGCCGCGCCTGCCCACACGCAAACCATGCCGCCGCCACCACC
>NZ_LSJM01000256.1 GCF_001557215.1 Sphingomonas sp. CCH9-E2
CCCGCGCATAGCCTGCCGACACGTCCAGCGGATCGCTCGCCCCCGCCACGATCTGCGCGCCGAGCGCAAAGCGTTTTTCGCCGACGATCTGGCGCACGCGGTCGAGCAGCCGCTGATAATCGTCCCCCGCCTCGCCCCGCGCCATGTCCCGCGCCAGCTCGGCCACCGACCCCACCGGCGCCAGCGCGCTCGCATCGATCAGCCCGTCGAGCAGCTCAACCCGCCGCGCCAGCGCATCGGCCAACGTCGGCGCGTGGCTCAGGATCGTCGCCAGCAATTGCGCCAGCGTCGGTCGCGCTTCGAGCAGGTGGAACAGGTTGAGCGCCGTCGGCAGCCGCGACAGGATCGTGTCGAGCCGCGCCAGCGCCGCGCCCGGATCGGGCGACTGGCCGATGGCGGCGATCAGCGGGGGCAAAGCCGCTTCCATCGCCGCCTGGGCCGGCGGGCTGCGCAGCGCCGGATAGCGCCCGCTGCGCCACCCTTCGATCAGGCGGGTCGCGCTTGCCGGGTCGGGGAATCCCGCTTCGGCCAGCCCCGCTTCGACCGCGGTCGTGCCGGTCGGCCCCTGCCGCCCGTCCTCGCCATCGAGCGCGTCATAGATTTGCCCCACCGCCTCGACATGCGGGCGCAGCAGCGCGATCAGGTCGCCTCCATCGTCCAGCCCATGCAGCCGCGCCACCGCATCCAACGCCTCGCCATGCGGCAGCGCGTGAGTCTGGCGGTCGTCGATCATCTGCACGCGGTGCTCGATCGTGCGAAACAGGATATACGCCGTACGCAGCGTCGTCGCCGTCGCCGCGTCGATCCGCCCCGCCGCAGCGAGCGCCGCCAGCGCGTCCAGCGTCGCCGGCGCGCGCAGTGCCGGGTCACGCCCGCCATGGATCAGCTGGTGGATCTGCGCAAAGAACTCGACTTCGCGAATGCCGCCGCGCCCGCGCTTGAGGTCGAAGCCCGGACCGAATGCCTGGCCCTGCGCATGATGATCGCGGATGCGGCGCGAGATGCCGCGAATTTCGCGGATCGTCCCATAGTCGAGCGCGCGCCGCCACACGAAGGGCCGGATCGTGTCGAGAAACTCCTGCCCCAGCGCGCAGTCACCCGCCGCGGCGCGGGCGCGGATAAAGGCGGCGCGCTCCCATGGCAGCGCCTGCGATTCATAATAGCTGATCGCCGCCTCTGCGGGCAGCACGATCGGCGTGACCTCGGGCGACGGTCGCAGCCGCAGGTCGATGCGCAGCACGTAGCCATCGCCATCGCGCGACTGCAGAATTTCCACCACCCGCCGCCCGACCCGCACCGCCGATTCCTCCACCGCGTCGCGCTCGCGATGCGGCAAGGTGGCGGGGTCGAAGATCAGGATCGGGTCGATGTCGGACGAGTAATTGAGCTCATGACTCCCCTGCTTGCCCAGCGCGATCGCTGCCAGCCCGCGCGGCTCTGCCCCCGGCACCCGCTCGGCAATGGCGCCACCGATCGCCGCATCCAGCGCATAATCGGCGAAATCCGACAACGCGCGCGTCACCGTGGTGAAATCGAGCAGCCCCGACAGGTCGCCGATCGCCGCAGCCAACGCGAGCCGCCGCCGCTCGATCCGCAGGCGGCGCGGCAGTGGCATGGCGGGATCGTCGATCCACGCCGCGCTCAACGGATCGCGCGCCGCCGTCGCCATTGTGTCGACCAGCGCGTTCTCCCGCTCGATCAGGTGCGCCAGGAACGGCGCATTGCGGGACGCACGCGCAATTGCACCGTCAATCGCAGAATCTGCTCCGGCCATGCGATTATCGTTTCGGCTGGCGATCAGACAGTTTCTGATCTGTCAAGCAACAAATTGCAAAAAGAGACGTTCTGTATCGCATGGGTTCCAACGCACCTCGATCGTCCTCAGGGCAACGCGATAGCGGCTATTGGGTGGAAGCGCCACGCGTGACCGATGCGATCGGTTTCGTGCTGCGCGACACCTATACCAAGGATCGCCATTTGCCCGACGATATGCGGGACATGCTGGCTCAACTGAGCGCGTTCGACCTGCCCGCGGGGCGTGACAGCCACAGCTGATCCGCCCCGCGCGCCGCCCTACTCGCGGCTGAGCTCGTTGACTTCGTCCATGATCGTGTCCAGCGCGCTGCGCCCGTCGCTGACGCTGTCCGCGCGCGACGGGAGATCGCCCCCGCTCATCAATGCTTCCAGCGCAACGCGGCCGCGCGCGACGCGGCTCTTGATCGTGCCGACGGCGACGCCGCAAATCTCGGCCGCTTCCTCATAGGCAAAGCCGCCCGCTCCAACCAGAATCAGCGCCTCGCGCTGCGGCTGTGGCAGGTGCAGCAGGGCGCGCTGCATATCGGCGAGTTCGACGTGCCGATCCTGGCTCGCCGGCGCAGCCAGAATGCGGTCCGCGACGAGATCGTCCCACTCGCCCTTGAATCGGGCGCGACGCATCTGACTAAGATACAGGTTGCGCAGGATGATAAAGGTCCAAGCGCGCATATTGGTGCCGGCCTGGAACCGCTGGCGCGCGGCCCATGCCTTCATCAGCGTTTCCTGCACCAGATCGTCGGCCAGATCGCGACTGCCCGACAGCGAGCGCCCGAACGCGCGCAGATGCGGAATCACGACCGCGAGCTGCTTCTTGAACTCGGGGTCGGAGAGCGCAACATGCTCAACGGGCGTATATTCGTCGGTGTCGCTCATTAAAGTCCGTTCGTCTTGCGCAGCGTTCTGCCGCACCGCTGGCGATAGGCGCGTCGCGCACATCCACCAAGCTGATCCATCAGATCAGCAGGAAGATCGCGAAGATCACGATGACCAGCGTCAGCGAGATGGCGAGGATATAGCGGGTCATGTGCGGGGTTGCCCCGGCGCGCACGCGATCCGTCTCGATATGAAGGGGGTCGTTTTGGTCAGCCATGACCGCACAACCCCCCAGAACCGTTTTAGGTCCGTAAGAAATGGAACTTTTAGGTCGCCGGAACGGTCGCCTGGTCGAAGAACAGCGCCTGGCTGATCGCCGCCTTCACCGTCGAACGCTGGAAGGGCTTGGTGATCAGGAAGGTCGGCTCGGGCCGCTCGCCAGTCAGCAATCGCTCCGGGAACGCCGTGATAAAGATCACCGGCACATCGAACTGCGCCAGAATGTCCTTCACTGCATCGATGCCCGAACTGTCGTCCGCCAGCTGGATATCGGCGAGCACCAGCCCGGGGCGATCTTCCATTGCCAGTGCCACGGCTTCGTCGCGGGTGACGGCGACGCCGGTCACGTCATGGCCCTGATCGCGGACGATCGTTTCCAGATCCATCGCGATCAGTGGCTCGTCCTCGATGATCAGCACGCGGGCGCGGGTCTGGCGCTCGATCTCGGACAATGCCTGCGAGACCAGTTCTTCGACCGAATCCGCCGACTCGTCGAGCAGATAGGCTGTGTCCTCGCTGGTGAAGCCCTCCATCGCCGTCAGCAGCAGCGCCTGGCGCGAGCGCGGGGCGAGCCGGGCGAGGCGCGCACGGGCTATCGCCTCATTCTCGCTCGGGTTGCCGACATCGCCGGGATCGCGATCGGCGTCGCGGTGGGTCGAACCCCAGATTGCCTGGAAGGTGCGATACAGCCCCAGCCGCGGATCGACGCTGCGCGGAAATTCCTCCGGCGCCGCGACGATCGCTTCGAGCGTGGCGCGCACATAACGATCGCCCTCGGTCTGGCTGCCGGTGAGCGCACGACCATAGCGGCGCAGAAAAGGCAGGTGAGGCGCGAGCTGCTGTCCTAGCGACATGGAACCATATTCTCCTTCGGCGATACCCGCTGTTTGGCTAGGGTATCAGTACATTACAAGGCGTATGCTGATCCAAAGGAAGCCCCTCCCCGGATTTCGCATCGCCTGTGGAACAAACGAGCTTCGGATTGGTTTCATCCCCGCTGTTCGATCCTGTGTCGCATGGCCGATGGCTTGCAGCCGTCGAAAATTTTGTGCATCCGCCCGTATCCCGGGCAATCAGGGGGACGAGGTGTTTCCGGCCGACGACAAGAACCAGGCAACGCCGCCAGACGGCGCGAACCCGACGCCGCGCAAGCGTGGCGCGGCACCGCAGTCCGATCGCAATATCGGCGATGCGCTGCGGCGCGTTTATCAGGATGCCGCTGGTGAGGATATTCCCGACGACCTGCTCGACCTGCTCCGCAAGCTCGACTGAGTTGCGCGCCCATGGCGGTCGATGAGTTGACGCGCCGGGGCGGCGCTGGCCCGATGATCGCCGTCGCCCGCTTGCCGACCGGGGCCAAGGTCTTCCTGATTCTGAGCGCCGCGCTGCTGCCGCTGGCGCTGATCGCGTTTCTCGCCTCACTGCAATCGACGCGGATCGCCGATCAGGAGGTGCGCGCACGCCTGCGCATCGCCGCCAACGAGGCGGCGCGCTCGCTGCGCGGTGAGCTGGCATGGGAGCTGCGCGAGGTGCGCGGCGCCCTTCCTAATGGGCCGGATCAGGCACCCAATTGCGGACGGCTGGCCGGCCTGTTCGAGCCGCAGGCCAGCCAAGGCATCCGCTATGCCGTGCTCGATCCGCAAAAACGCCTGATCTGCGGCCAGCCGATCCCGTCGGCGGTCTCGCCCGCCGCGTCCGACCAACCATCACCGATCCGCCTGCTGCCCGGCTCGGGTGCGCAGATCGAAGTCGAAGGCCCCGCCGGGCATATCGCCCGGGCGTTTTTCCCGACCCCCTTCCTCGCCAAATCCGCCGCGCCGACCGGGATGGTCGATGATTTCGGGATGGAACTGGTCAGTCCTGACCGCGCTCTGGTCCTGCGCGAATTCAGCGCGCAAACGTTGCTCGCCCGCACCGAAAGCCAAACGGTGGATCTGGATATCGAGGATTTGCAGCTGCAGATGACCGTGCCGAGCGCGCCGGTCACGTCCTCGGCGATCATCGCCGCCCTGTCGCCATTCCTGATGTGGTTCCTTGCCGCCGCCATCGCGTGGTTCGTGGTCGACCGCTTGCTGATCCGCCCCTTGCGGCGGCTGCGCACCACCGTCGAGGCCTATCAGCCGGGCGAGGTGATCGAGCCGATCGCCGGCAGCGACATCCCGGCGCAGGAAATCCGCGCGCTCGGCGACACCTTTCGCGAGCTGAGCCAGACCGTGCAACTGCACGAGCGCGATCTTGCCGAAGGGCTGTCGCGGCAGACCAAGCTGACCCGCGAAGTGCACCACCGCGTCAAGAACAACCTCCAGGTCATCGCCAGCCTGATCAACTTCCATGCCCGCGTCGCAGCCGAGCCGGGCGCGCTGGAGGCCTATGCCTCGATCCAGCGCCGCGTCGACGCGCTCGCAGTGGTGCATCGCCACCATTATGCCGGGTTCGAGGACACGCGCGGCATCGAGATTCGCGCAGTCATCGGCGAACTCGCCTCGAACATCCGCGCGACCGCGCCCGAGCGTAACGTGGTCGGGATCATGCTCAACATCGATCCGCTGCTGGTGTCACAGGATGCCGCAGTCGCGATCGCCTTTCTGATTACCGAGATCGTCGAGCTGGCAATGCTCGCCGCGCCCGGCGCGCAGATCAACATTTCCACGCAAAGCGATCCGGCCAAACCCGACAGCACGACATTGCGCATCAGCTCCCCCGCGCTGACCGATTCCCCCGAATTCCAGTCGCTTTATGAGCATCGCTACGGCCGCGTCATCGGCGGGCTGGTGCGCCAGCTGCGGTCGCAATTGCATCACGATCCGCTGATCGGCGCATTCGAACTCGCCATCGCGATCACTGGTCGGACCTGAACGCGCATCGCCGCCAGCGGGACTGCAAAAAAACGCGAAAAAAATTTCGGCAGGCCGGAACCCGGGATCGGGTTGGGTGTTTTCTACTTCGGATAGTGACCTTTTGCCCCCCCGCTCTCGCTATCCACGACACAGGCCCGGAAG
>NZ_LSJM01000257.1 GCF_001557215.1 Sphingomonas sp. CCH9-E2
CCGACCGGCGCAGCGGGCGTAGCGGCTCGCTCCGACGCGCAACCCGCCAGCGAGAGCCCGGCGAGAAGTCCAACGATCAAGCGCATATGCAGTCTCCGGCGATTCGATCTTGCGGACCCGGTATCAGCAACATCGCGCATGCGCGATCTCAATCCTCCCCGCCAGGGGGAGGTGGCAGCGAAGCTGACGGAGGGGGAGGAAGGGGCGACGCAAGAAGGGGGAGCACGTCGCCGTCCTCCCCCTCCGTCGCCTGCGGCGACACCTCCCCCTGGCGGGGGAGGATCAAACTTGCGACCAGCGTCAGCCGTCACCGACGCGTTCGATGTCGGCCCCGACGCCCTGCAGCTTTTCCTCCAGCCGCTCGTAACCGCGGTCGAGGTGATAGATGCGGCTGACCTGGGTCTCCCCGTCGGCGACCAGGCCGGCGAGGATCAGGCTCATCGATGCGCGAAGGTCGGTCGCCATCACTGGCGCGCCCACCATGCGGTCGACGCCGCGCACCACGGCGGTGCGCCCGCTGACGGTGATGTCCGCACCCATGCGCGCCAGTTCGGGCACGTGCATGTAGCGGTTTTCGAAGATCGTCTCGGTCAGCACGCTCGCGCCGTCCGCCTTGCACAGCATCGCCATGAACTGTGCCTGCATGTCGGTGGCGAAGCCCGGATAGGGCGCGGTCGACAGGGTGATCGGCTTGAGCGGGCCGTCAGCCGCGACGCGGATGCCGTTGGGCAGTTCCTCGATCGTCACGCCCGCCTCGACCAGCGCATCGAGCGTCGCGCGCATGTCGTCGGCCTTGGCCCCCTCCAGCACCACGTCGCCGCCGGTGATCGCAGCGGCGCAGGCATAGCTGCCCGCCTCAATCCGGTCGGGCATCACGGCATAGGTCGCGCCGTGAAGGCGGTCGCGGCCCTCGATCGTCAACGTTTCGGTGCCGATGCCATGGATCGACGCCCCCATCGCGACCAGCAGGTTGCACAGGTCGACGATCTCCGGCTCACGCGCCGCATTGTCGAGCACCGTGGTGCCGCGTGCAGTTACCGCAGCCATCAGCGCATTTTCGGTCGCACCGACCGACACGACCGGGAAGCGATACTTGCCACCGGGCAGGCGCCCGCCCGGTGCGGTCGCCTTCACATAGCCGGCGGCCAGCTCGATCTCCGCGCCCATCGCTTCGAGCGCCTTGAGGTGCAGGTCGATCGGGCGGTTGCCGATCGCGCAGCCGCCGGGCAGCGAGACGGTCGCCACCCCTTCACGGCCAAGCAACGGGCCGAGCACCAGGATCGACGCGCGCATCTTGCGCACGATGTCATACGGCGCGACGGTGGAGGTCAGGCGTGATGCGCGCACGGTCAGCACGCGACCGAAATCGGTGGGGCGTGTCCCCTCGATCGCGGTCGATGCGCCGAGTTCGTTGAGCAGGTGGCCGAAACTGTCGGCGTCGGCGAGGCGCGGCAAATTGCGCAGCGTCAGCGGCTCGTCGGTTAACAGCGCGCACGGCATGAGCGTCAACGCGGCGTTCTTCGCGCCGGATATAGCAATATTACCGGATAGGCGGTTTCCGCCGCGGATGAGAATACGGTCCATTGAGGGGCTTCTATCGCGTGAAAGGGCGCGCGCAAGTGCGGCCAACCGTTACGCGGCTTGATCGACTTTAATGCGCTGTTTTTTCAGGGCTGCTTTGCAGGAGGTAGTTGGGGGAAGGGACAGAGTGTCAGGGAGTTGTTTCGCGGAGATCCTGGGCGAGCTAATTACGCTCGTGCCGGGAGAGAAGGCCGCGCTCGAGCGTCTGGAGGAGCGGCAGCGTCATATCCGGCGTGGCGCGATCCTGCTGCGCGAGAATGAGCCGGCGGACGAACTGTATATTCTCCGCAAGGGACTGGTGATGAGCTATGTCCTGCTCGACGATGGCAGCCGCCAGATTCTGCGCTTCCACTTCCCCGGCGATGTGTTGGGCATTTCCAGCATCGTCTATCGCGAATCGCCCGAAACGCTGTGTGCGCTGTCCGATTGCGTGGTGTGCCCGTTCGATCGGCAAGCATTCAGTGCGCTGTGCGTCGCGCATCCGCGCCTGTCATCGCTGATCCTGGTGCTGTGCCAGATCGAGCGCGTGGCCCTGACCGATCGGCTCGCCGCGCTCGGCCGCACTTCCGCCAAGGCGCGCGTCGCGGCGCTGCTGCTCGAACTGCGCAACCGGCTGCGCGGGACCGACAAGACGATCGACAAGGCGTTCAACCTAGGCCTGACACAGGAGGAAATTGGCGATGCGACCGGTCTGACGTCGGTCCATGTCAACCGCATGCTGCGGCAGCTGGAGGAAGAGGGGATGATCGGGCGCGAATCGGGCCGGGTCACGCTGATCGATGAAGCGGCGCTCGCCCGCGCGGCGAATTATGTGAACCGGTACGAGGGGCTGGACCTCAGCTGGCTGCCCGAGCCGCGGTGACCCGGTCGCTTGGGGCCGCGTCGCGTGCTAGGCTGATCGCATGACCGAACCCGCCATCCTCAACTGGCGCCGCCTGAGCCCGGCGCTGACCAGTTCGGGCCAGCCGTCCGAAGCGCAGCTGGGCGAGATCGCCGCGCTCGGCATCAGTGATGTCATCAACCTTGGCCCGCATGAACATGTAAAGGCGCTGCCCGACGAAGCGGCCAGCGTCGCGGCGCTGGGAATGCGCTACTCCTATATCCCGGTGGATTTCGCCGCGCCGAGCGAGGATGATTATGCGGCATTCGTTGCCGCGATGGGTGAAGTCGAGGCGGCGGGGCGGACAGTGCATGTCCACTGCATCGTCAATGCGCGGGTGTCGGCGTTTCTCTACCGCTATCGCCGCGATGCAATCGGCGAAGCGGCGGCGCGGAAAGAGCTGGAGTCGGTGTGGCAGCCCGCCGGCGTGTGGGCCGCGTTTATCGGCGACACGCCGGTCGAAGGGGCCGAGCACCGCTATCGTGGGCGGGATTACTGAGCCTTACGCCTTTTCCAGAGTGCACTGCAGCGGGTGCTGGTTCTGCCGGGCGAAATCCATCACCTGCGCGACCTTGGTTTCCGCCACTTCGTAGCTGAACACGCCGCACACGCCGACGCCGCGCTGATGCACCTGCAGCATCACGCGCGTCGCCTCTTCCATGTCCATCTTGAAGAAGCGCTGCAGCACCAGGACGACGAACTCCATCGGGGTGTAATCGTCGTTGAGCATCAGCACGCGATAGGGCGTCGGCTTCTTGGTCTTGGCGCGCGTGCGGGTGACGACACCGGTATTGGTGCCTTCGTCATCGTCGCGATCGGGATCGCCCATCGTGATCGGCGTCATCGGGGTCGTGGTGCGCAGCGCTGTCATGAGGCTTGCGAAAATATGGCAGCGGTGAGTCGAGGGCAAGGGGGGAGCCGCGCGGGGACCGCATTTCATCGCCACCAACACGAAAAAGGGCGGCCGCGCATGGCGACCGCCCCGAATTCGTCCGATCAGGACCCTTGGCCGGATCAGGCCGCGGTCTTGATCTTTTCCATCGCGACCGCGACGCGGTTCGACACCGGCTGCGCGGCGTCGCCGGCGAGCTTGATGAACGCTTCGGTGTTCTTCGAAGTCTCGGCGACCATCGAGTCGAACGTGCTGCGGACATAATCGCTCTGCAGCTTGAAGAAGTCGGCCGGCGACTTGACCGCGGCCAGGCTCTTCATGGTGGCAGTCGCCTGCTCGAACTGCTTGCGGCTATATTCGGCAGCGTCCTGACCCAGGGTCTCGAGCCCCTTGGCAGCGATCTTGCCGCTTTCGACCAGCGCTTCGACATTGCCCTTGGCCAGCTCGGTCATTTCGCCGACCAGCTTGGTGTTCTTTTCGACAGCGGCCTTCGCCTTGTCGTTCAGTTCGGCGAACATCGCCTGGCTCTTTTCAATGGCTTCCATGGTATAGATTCCCTTGCTTGCGGTGTCCGCCATCTGCGGGGCGGTGTCTTCGATAATCTGGGTTACAGGTGCGGCGACCGTCTCAACGGCTTCCGCGACAGTTTCGACGACCGGTTCGACAATCTCTTCGATCACCGGAGCGGCCACTTCAGCGACCGGCTCGACCGGCGCGGCAACGGCCTCCACGACCGGCTCGGGCTTCGGCTCGACCACCGGCGCGGCGACCTTTGCGATCGGTGTCTTGGCTACCGGCTTTTTCGCCCCGGTACGCGGACCCTTGCTGGCCATATCGACGTCCTCGCTGCGATTATTGCAATGCAGCATATACGTCGAAGCAAGTCGCGTTTCAAGAGGCTTATTGTGCAGTGCACAAAAAATCTAGCGGGTTCGGACGTAACGTCCCGGCGCTGCGCCAAGTTCCTCATCTACCTTGGGAATTCTGGCATTTGTGGCAGGCACCCGTTTGCCGTCCAGTGTTTCGATCCACTTGATCCAGTCGGGCCACCAGCTGCCCTTGGTCTCAATCGCGCCTGCAACAAAATCGTCAAGATTTGCGGCACCAGCCTCGTTGATCCAATATTGATATTTGCCCGATGCCGGCGGGTTGACCACGCCCGCAATATGCCCCGATCCGGCGAGGACGAAGCGGATTGGCCCGGCCAGATGCCCGGTCAGCTTCCACACGCTGCGCGGGGGGGCGATATGATCCTCGCGCCCGGCCTGGACATAGGCAGGCGTGGTCACGCGGGTCAGGTCGATCGGCGTCCCCCCGATCGCCAGCGCGCCCGGCTGAATCAGGAGATTGTCGCGATACAGGTCGGACAGATAGCTCGCGTGCCACTTCGCGGGCAGGTTGGTGACGTCCGAATTCCAGTGGAGCAGGTCGAACGGGGTGTAATCCTCGCCCAGCAAATAGTTGCTGGTGACATAGTTCCAGATCAGGTCGCGCCCGCGCAGCAGGTTGAAGGTCGCGGCCATGTAGCGCCCGTCGAGAAAACCGTCGCTGGTCAGCGACTGGATCAGCGCCAGCTGCTCGTCATCGACGAAGACGTTGAGGTCGCCGGCTTCGCTGAAATCGACCTGTGCGGTGAAGAAGGTCGCGCTCTTGACCTTCGCCGCCTCGCCCCGCGCGGCGAGCACGGCGAGTGTCGCGGCGAGCGTGGTCCCGGCGACGCAATAGCCGATCGTGTGCACGCTCTTGACGCCGAGCAGGTCGCGGATCGTGTCGATCGCGTCGATCTGGCCGCGCTCGACATAATCGTCCCACACGACATCGGCCATGGTCGCGTCGGCCGATTTCCACGACACGACGAACACGGTCAGCCCCTGCTCCACCGCCCAGCGGATGAAGCTCTTCTCGGGCGTCAAATCCAGGATGTAGAAGCGGTTGATCCAGGGCGGAAAGATCACCAGCGGCGTTTCGAACACCGTGTCGGTCGTCGGCGAATACTGGATCAGCTCATACAGCGGCGTGCGCTTGACCACCCGGCCCGGCGTGGTCGCGATGTTTTCGCCCACCGCGAACGCGCCCTCGACCGTCTGGGTCATCTGCCCCTTGGACAGGTCGTTGAGCATGTGGGCGAGGCCCTTGAGCAGGTTCTCGCCCTTGGTCTCGATCGTCCGTTCGACCACCAGCGGGTTGGTGGCGGGGAAGTTGCTCGGGCTCATCGCGTCGATGAACCCCTGCGTCGCGAAGCGCAGTTGCTCCTTCTGCTTCGGGGTCAGACCTTCGATCTGGTCGACGCCCTTGAGCAGGTGGCTGGACAGCGTGAGGTAGCTTTGCCGGATGAAGTCGAACACCGGCTGTTCGCGCCATTGCGGCGCCTTGAAGCGCTTGTCGCGCGCCTGCTCGGGCGTTTCCTCGAACTTGGGCGCTGCAGCGGGGTCGAGAAAACGCTGCCACAAGGTCATCGTGTCGGCCCAGAATTCCGCGCCAGCGCGCATCGCTGCGGCCGGGTCCATAGGCGGGACGCTCGGCATTGCGGGCATCGTCGGCATCTGTCCGGCGAAATCCAGCCCCTGCTCCATCATCATCTGCTGTGCGCGGCCGAACACCCAGGTCCAGTGCTGAAGATCCTCCAGCGCGGGCTTGGCATCGGCACCGGCCTCAGCGGCGGGCGCGGGATCGGGCTTCGGCTTGGCCGCGCGTTTGGCCTTGGGCTTGGCGGCGGCTGCGGCGGTGTCGGGCTTCGTCTTCGCGGTCGTCGTCTTTTTCTTTGCCGTCGCCACGTGCCTCTCCTCTGGCTTGCCGCCCTTCCCCCTGTATAACGAGGCATCGCGCGAAGCGCACCACCCCGAGGAGCCGGAACCCAAGACGATGTCCGAAGAATTCTACCGCATGAAGCGCCTGCCCCCATACGTCATCGCCGAAGTCAATGCGATGCGGGCAGCGGCGCGCGCGGCGGGCGAGGACATTATCGACCTGGGCATGGGCAATCCCGACCTGCCCCCGCCGGACCATGTCATCGAAAAGCTGATCGAAGTCGCGCGCAAGCCCGACGCGCATGGCTATTCGCAGTCCAAGGGCATCCCTGGCCTGCGCCGCGCCCAAGCCAATTATTATGGCCGCCGCTTCGGCGTCGATATCGATCCCGATAGCGAGGTCGTCGTGACGATGGGGTCGAAGGAGGGGCTGGCCAGCCTCGCCACTGCGATCACCGCGCCGGGCGATGTCGTGCTCGCGCCGAACCCGAGCTATCCGATCCACACCTTCGGCTTCATTCTGGCGGGCGCGACGATCCGCGCGGTGCCGACCACGCCGAACGAAGCCTATTTCGAGAGCCTCGAGCGCGCGATTGCCTTCACCGTGCCGCGGCCGAGCATCCTCGTCGTCAACTATCCGTCCAACCCGACGGCGGAAACGGTCGACCTCGCTTTTTACGAGCGGCTGGTTGCCTGGGCGAAGGAGAACAAGGTGTGGATCCTGTCCGACCTTGCCTATTCGGAGCTCTATTTCAACGGCAAGCCGACCGTGTCGATCCTGCAGGTGCCGGGCGCCAAGGACGTGGCGATCGAGTTCACCTCGCTGTCCAAGACCTATTCGATGGCAGGGTGGCGCATGGGCTTTGCCGTCGGCAACAAACAGCTGATCGCGGCAATGACGCGGGTGAAGTCGTACCTCGATTATGGTGCCTTTACCCCGATCCAGGCGGCTGCCTGCGCCGCGCTCAACGGACCGCAGGACATCGTCGAGAAGAACCGCGTCCTATATCACAAGCGCCGCGACGTGCTGGTCGAGAGCTTCGGTCGCGCCGGATGGGACATCCCGCCCCCGCCCGCGTCGATGTTCGCCTGGGCCCCGCTCCCGCCCGCGCTGGCGCATCTTGGCAGCCTCGAATTTTCCAAGCAGCTGCTGACCCACGCCAAGGTCGCAGTCGCACCCGGCGTCGGCTATGGCGAGAATGGCGAAGGGTTCGTGCGCATCGCGATGGTCGAGAATGAACAAAGGCTGCGGCAGGCGGCGCGCAACGTGAAGAAATATCTGCAATCGATGGGCGTCAACACCGGCGCGAAATCGGCCTGAACGAAAAAGGGGCGCTCCGACCGGAGCGCCCCTTTCCGTTACCGATCCGGATGGATCAGAAGCGGAAACCGAACCCGACCGACGCCTGGCGGCGCTGCAGGTTGAAGCCGGTGCCATAGAAGTCACCGAAGTCGGCATAGGCCGCTTCAAGATTGACATAAGCGTTCTTCGACACCGACAGTTCGACGCCGAGCGCGCCATAGACGCCGCCCTTGCTGTCGCTCGCGGTGGTCGCGCCGCTGCTCGCTTCGATCGTCAGCGAGGCATAGCCGAGCTTGCCATACAGCGCGGTGGTCGGGCTGAGCTCGACGCCGACGCGCCCGCCGGCGGCCAGGTTACCCTTGACCTTGAGGCAATCAGGACCGTCGCACAGTTCGACACCCGAAAATTCATAGTTCACGAACGGGCCGACGGTAACCTTGTTGCTGACCGCGAGGTCGAAGCCGATTTCGGCGCCATAGGACACCGCGCTGCCGATCTTGTAGATATCGCCATCGCCGCTGACGGTCGGGGTTTCGTAGCCGAGACGCGCCTCGATGCGCGCGCCGTCGAACAGATTGCCTGCCGACTCTTCTTCCTGCGCGAATGCGACGCCGGGCAGGCACGTAAGGGCCGCCGCGGCGACCAGAAGCTTCTTCATAATTCCCCCTTTATCGGTGGCCGGGACGGCCTGAAAAACCCACCATAAGTGTTTGATTCAACGGGCGCGCTGCCGATATTGCGGCACCACTTTGTCGTCCATTCGAATTTCTTGCGGACCCGGGTGCGAAAGGTTGAATTCGGGACAGTGTTGCGCCACTGCAACGACATGACCCGCCCCGGCTTTGCCTTTTCCCACCGACTGCGCGTGCGCTATGCCGAGATTGACGGGCAGAAGGTCGTGTTCAACTCGCGCTACCTTGAATATGCGGATGTCGCGCTGAGCGAATATTGGCGCTGGCTGCGGCTCGCCGAGCTGCCCGAATGGCAGGCGATGGAGTTTCACGTCGCGCGCGCCACGGTCGATTACAAGGCGCCGTTCCGTTACGACGATGAATTCGATGCCTTTGCCCGCACCGCGCGGATCGGCACGTCGAGCGTGACCAGCCTGATCGAACTGGTCCATGCCGAAACCGGCGTGCTGCATACCGTGATCGAGCTGGTTCATGTGAATGTCGATCTCGACGCTGGACGGTCGACGCCGATCCCGCCGGAAATCCGCAATCGCATGCTGGGAACCGACTGATTTTGCAGAGTAGGTGCGCGCCCGGAGCTGCGGGAAACGCGCCGTTAACAGGTGGGGGCTAACCTCTGTCCATGCGCCGCGGTCGCCTGTCCCAATCCAGTTTGCTGGTCGTCGTTGCGGTCGCGCTGACCTATTTCCTGTGCGCCGTCGGCGCGATCGCGTTCACCCGGCTGAGCGGCCATGTCGCCCTGCTGTGGCTTGCCAGCGCGCTGCTGGTCGGGGCGCTGCTGACCCGGCCGGCAACCGAACGCCCGCTGCATGTCGCGAGCTGTTTTGCAGCATCGGTCGCGGCGACGCTGGCCGTGTCGCCCTATGCGCCACTGGCACCGATCTTTGCCGTTGCGAACATTGCCGAGGCACTGATCGCCTGGGCACTGCTGCGCGGATTGAGGGTCGATGCGCGCATGTTTCTGTCGCTCCCCGCGCTCGCCGTGTTCGTGGCTGCGGCAGGGATCGTCGCTCCGCTTGCCAGCGGAGTGATCCCGGCGATCACGCTCGCGCTCTATCAAGGGGCGGACCCGTGGCTGGTGTGGCTCAGCTGGGCCATCGGCCACGGCCTGGGCGCGTTGATCGGCACGCCGATCGCGCTGCTCGCGCTGGCCGGCTCCACCTATCGCGACCGGTTCAGCGGCCCCGTTGCACGCCGCCGTTTCTTCGGCATTGCGCTGCTGATCAGCGCGGTGACCGGCCTGTGCTTCGCCCAGTCGCAGCTGCCGCTGCTGTTCGTGCCGATCCTGCCGCTGATCATCGCCACCATGGCGTTTCGCGTCGCCGGGGCGACGCTGGGCGTGTTCGTGATCGCACTGATCGGGGCCGGCTTCACCGTCGCAGGCATGGGGCCGCTCGAACTGATCGACGGGAGCGATGCGTTCCGGCTGCAGTTCTTCCAATTCTATCTCGCCATGCTGTTCCTGATCGCGGTGCCCTTCGCGACGATGATCGCGCAGAACCAGCGCCTTGCCGCATCGGTCGCACTGAGCGAGGCACGCTATCGGCTCATTTCCGAACATGTATCCGACGTGGTGCTGACGCTCGACCCGAGGGGCGCGGTGGAGTTCGCATCCCCATCGATGCGGGAGGTGACCGGCCATGTGCCCGAGACGATCATCGGCAAGAGCCCGTCCGAGCTGGTCCATGATGTCGATCGCGAGCGGGTGCGCGAAGCCTATCGCCACGTGATCGCCGAGCCGGAGCGCGTCCACCGCTTCGAATTTCGCGGCCATACCGCGACCGGCGGCATCCGCTGGTTCGAGACCACCGCACGCGCCGTTCGCGACGCCGATCAGGCGGTGGTAAATGTGGTCACGGTCGTGCGCGAGGTCAGCCAGCGCAAGGCGCGCGAAGCCGATCTGCTGCGCCAGGCCAATACCGATCCGATGACCGGCGTGCTCAACCGCCGCGCGTTCCAGGATCGGATCGATCAGTTCCGCGCCGACACGCCCGACCGGCCGGGAACGCTCGCTCTGTTCGATCTCGACCATTTCAAGCGGGTCAATGACAGCCACGGCCATGACGCGGGGGACGCCGCGCTGCTCCATTTTGCCGATGTGCTGCGCGCCAATCTGCGCGTCGAGGACGTGATCGGGCGACTGGGCGGCGAGGAATTCGCGGTGCTGTTCCCTGGCCTGTCGACCGCCGCCGCGATGGCGGCGTGCGAGCGGGTGCGCAGCTCGCTGCAGGATGCGCGGATCCATGCCGGGGACGCGATCTTCACGATCACGGTCAGCGCCGGGGTCGCGCCGATCCGCCCGGACCTGTCGTCGGACGAAGTCTTCCGCGTCGCCGATGCAGCGCTGTATCGCGCCAAGTCGCGCGGCCGCAACCGCAGCGAGCTCGCCGCCGCCTGATTATTCGGCGGCTTCGGCCGGGCTTTCGCCGACCACATCCTCCGGCAACGACCATAGCAGATCGTGCTTGCCGAGCACGCGCCCGTCATGGCTGCGCACCTGAACCGGCGCGATGCGGCGATGGTCGCGCGCGTCGACCAGCACCGGCGTCGCGGGCATTCCGGTCTCCCACCGCTCGCCCCATTGCCGCAGTGCAACCATGGTCGGGAGCAGCGCGAACCCCTTTTCGGTCAGGCGATATTCGACCTTCCGCCGATCATCGTCACAGGTCTGTCGCGCGAGGATGCCATGATCGACGAGTCGCGTGAGCCGATTGGCGAGGATGTTGCGCGCGATGCCGAGTTCCGACTGGAACTCCTCGAAATGATAGAGGCCGTTGAACGCGGCGCGCAGGATCAGGAAGGACCAGCGCTCTCCCATCGCCTCCAACGCCGCCGGAAGGCTGCAATTGGTGGCGAGCTGTCGCAGCGGTTCTCGCAGTCCAGTGTGACCCATAACCGCCAAATCTACCCTAATTTCACCGCCGCACAACGCGATAAGTTCCTTGCGGTGCAGCAACAGTTTTCAGTTGCAACTGAATACCTATCGGAGTAGGTAGCGATTCGCAACCTTTGTTGCAGTGCACCCCAGGGAGAGTATCATGATCCGCTTCGCCCCGATCGCCGCTGCCGCGCTCTGCCTGAGCGCCGCGACCCCCGCCCTGGCCCAGTCGGGCCATTACACCGCCGTTCCGGCGGAAGCGCCGAAGAAGGCCAGCTTCATCACCCAGACCACGGTCTGGAAGTGCAAGGACGGCACCTGCGCCGCGCCCAAGTCGACCATGACCGACAAGGTGATGTGCGAGCGTGTCGTGCAGCGAGTCGGTGCGCTGAGCACCTTCACCGTCGCCGGCACCGCGTTCGACGCAGAGGCGCTCGCCGCCTGCAACGCACGCGCCAAGTAAGCGCTTGAGCCAGGTTCAGCTTCGCTGAACGGCGGTGCCCGCCCGCTCCAGCTCGGCTGGATCGCAAACGCGCCACACAGCCGTCACTTCGACGCAACAGTGAAACGGGCATCGGCCAGCGGCGGTGCCCGTTTTGCGTGAATCCTGTTGCAAAGCAGCAGCATCACCCCCCACATTCGCATTGTGCTGCGTCAATATGAACTCGTCGATCGGGTCCTGTCCTACGACCCCGAAGCCAATGAGGCGCTGCTGAACCGCGCCTATGTGTTTTCGATGCACGCGCATGGCAGTCAGAAGCGCGCGAACGGCGACCCCTATTTCAGCCATCCGATCGAGGTGGCGGGCATCCTGACCGACCTGCATCTCGACGACGAGACGATCGCCACCGCGATCCTGCACGACACGATCGAGGATACGGTCGCCACGCCCGAAGAGATCCTCGCCAAGTTCGGGCCGAGCGTCGCGCGACTGGTCGACGGCGTGACCAAGCTGTCCAAGATCGAGGCGCAGACCGAAAGCGAGCGAGCGGCGGAGAATCTGCGCAAATTCCTGCTCGCCATGTCGGACGACATTCGCGTGCTGCTGGTCAAGCTCGCCGACCGGCTGCACAATATGCGCACGCTGCACCATATCGCGAAGCCCGAGAAGCGGCGGCGGATCGCGCGCGAGACGATGGACATCTACGCCCCGCTCGCCGAGCGGATCGGCATGTACGAGTTCATGAAGGAGATGCAGACGCTCGCCTTCCAGCAGCTCGAGCCCGAAGCGCATGAATCGATCACCCGGCGGCTCGCGGCGCTGACCGTCGAGGGCGAGGACCGCATCGCCAAGATCGGATCGGGCCTCAAGTTGCTGCTGTCGCGCGGCGGGGTCGAGGCGGACATTTCGGGGCGCGAGAAACACCCCTATTCGATCTGGAAGAAAATGTCGGAGCGGCACGTCAGCTTCGAACAACTGTCCGACATCATGGCATTCCGCGCGATCGTGGGCACCGAAGAAGAGTGCTACCGCGCGCTCGGCATCATCCATCGCCGCTGGCCGATGGTGCCGGGGCGGTTCAAGGATTATATCTCGACGCCCAAGCGCAACGGCTACCGCTCGCTGCACACCAGCATCATCCATGCCGGCGACACCCGCGTCGAAATCCAGATCCGCACGCGCGAGATGCACAGCCAGGCCGAGCACGGCCTCGCCGCGCACTGGTCGTACAAGCAGAACGCCGTGCGCCCCGATACGCAGGTCAGCTGGATCCGCGATCTGGTCGACATCCTCGAACAGGCCGAAAGCCCCGAGGAGCTGCTCGAACATACCAAGATGGCGATGTATCAGGATCGCATCTTCGCCTTCACGCCCAAGGGCGAACTGATCCAGCTGCCCAAGGGCGCGACCCCGATCGACTTTGCCTATGCGGTGCACACCGACCTTGGCGATCAGGCGGTGGGCGCGAAGATCAACGGCCGCGTCGTCCCGCTGCGCACCGAAATCGCGCAGGGCGATCAGGTCGCGATCCTGCGCTCTAAAGCGCAGCGACCGCAGGACAATTGGCTGAACTTCGCGATCACCGGCAAGGCGCGCGCGGCGATCCGCCGCCACCTGCGCCACAAGGAGCGGCACGAGACGATCGCGCTGGGGCGCAAGCTCTATGACGAGATTGTTGGCCGCCTGCCCGTCCCGATCGGTGAGGAGGCGCTGGGGGCCGCGCTGACCCGGCTCAAGTTCGAGGATGCCGATGCGCTGATGGAGGCGATCGCGCGGCAAAAGGTCACCGACGCGCAGGTGATGGAAGCGCTGATGCCCGGATCGACCGAGGATGAAGCGCTGCTCCAACCGGTGCAGCGCGTCCCGATCTCGATCAAGGGGCTGACTCCCGGCGTCGCCTTTAACCTGGCCACCTGCTGCCACCCGGTCCCCGGCGACCGCATCGTCGGGGTGCGTCAGCCAGACGCGCCGATCGAAATCCACCAGATCAGCTGCGCCACGCTCGATGCGGTCGAGGATCAGGACTGGGTCGATATCGGCTGGGGTGACAAGGCCGAGGGTGGCACCGCGCGCATCGCGGTGACGCTGAAGAACGAACCCGGTGCACTCGGCGCGGTCGCGACCCTGCTCGGCCAGCACAAGGCGAACATCCTCAACATCCGCTTCGACACGCGCGACACGACCTTCCACACCAACATGATCGATGTCGAGGTGCGCGACGCCGCGCATCTGATGAAACTGATCGCGGCGCTGCGCGCGGCGGACGCGGTGAGTTCGGCGGAGCGGGTCTAGCCGTTTTCGACAAATTATGGCTGGAATCTGCACGGTCCGGCGGATTTCAGCGATCGGCGAGACGTCCGGCGGCGGCGGGTGCAGGGCGGGGTCCTCTCATGTTGAAAGAGGATCCCATGTTGTCTGTCCCACTCTGTTGCGTTGCACTTGCCCTTGCCCCCACCCTGCCCGCCGCGCCGCTCCCGGATCAGCCGGAGGAGGCACCGCGCGCCGAGCCTGCCGCCGATCGGGGCGTCGAGCGCAATCTGAGGGTGCGTGCGCAATATCTGATGCCACAGCGCCACGCGCTGTTCGGGCAAGAGCGGGATATCGATATCGCGACGCTGAACGTCTATCATGACTGGCAGCTGCCGCTTGGCGTCACGCTGGGTGCAACCGGGGGCGTCCTGGTCGCGCAGGGCGAGTTGCGCAGCCCAGGCCAACTGCCCCGATCGAGCAACGCATCGGGCGTCACTGCGGGCGGAGTGCTGCGGATTGCGCCGCTGCGGATCGGGCCGGTCACCCCGTTCGCCGAAGGATCGATCGAGTTTCTCTACGCGTTCGGCAAGGCATTCCCTGCCGGTGGCACCAGCGTGAACGGGTTCCTGCGCTGGGGCGCGGGCGCCAGCATCGCGGTGTCGCGCCACGTGGCGGTCGAAGCCGGCTGGCAGGGCGCGCACATCTCCAACGGTGGCAAGGAGGGCAGCTACAATCCCGGCTGGGACGGACGCGGACCGTTTCTTGGCGTCAGCTTCCGCCGTTAGTGGCGCGGTAGACGGTCGGCGTCACGCCGAACCGTTCCCGGAATGCGCGATTGAAGGGGCCGATCGATCCGAAGCCATGGTCCAGCGCCAAGGTCAGGATCGGCGTGCGCGCGCATTCCGGGTTCGCCAGCTGGAGGGCGATGGCGTCGAGCCGCGCGGCATTGACGAAAGCCGGGAAGTTGCGATGGCCCAGCCCATCGCTGATCGCGCGGCGCAGGCGATAGACCGGGATTCCGGCGAGCGCAGCGAAGCGTTCGAGCGTCAACGCACAGTCGCGCCAAGGCTCTTCCGCCATTGCCCGATCGATCCGCGCCAGATCGTCGGGGCTGGACGGATCCGTCTCCGGTTGTGCCGCGCCCCGGTCCGGCGCGAGCGCCGCCTCCACCCGCAGCACGAGCATCGCCACCGCGAGCGCGAAAGCCAGCAGCAGCCCCGATTCGACGCGCAGCAGCAGTGGTGGCCGCGCCGTCACGGGCAGCATCGGGGGGAGCAGCAGCATCGCGATGGCCAGCGGACCGGCCAGGATCAGCGCGATGCGCAGGCGGCGGCGCGCTTCGATCAGGTCGTCGCGATAGCCCCGCCAGACCGATTGCAGCGCATCGACGACGAGCACCAGCGCGACCCCGCGCAGGACCAGCCCCGCCAGCGCGGCAAGCGTCGTCCCGCGATCGATCAGTCCCAGCGCCAGCACCAGGCCGATCCCCTCGAGCGGGAGCAAAGCGGCCCAATGCCAGTGCCGCACCTGCCACCCGTCGACAAAAATCAACCGCGCCAGCATCCAATAAAGCAAGGGTGCGGCGAGCGTCGGGACGATGAGCAGGACGATCAGATCCGGCCAGAGTTGACGCGCGACCGGCAGCATCGCGTGCGCCGCGAACGCCAGGCACGCTGCCACGCCGATCTGCCTGGTGACCACCGACAGGGCGACCGTGCGCGCCAGTGCAGCTGCCTTGGCCAGCGCCATGCCAGCGGCCATGCTCCGCACGACGAGATCGAACACCACCCCGGATTCCATCCCGCCACACTGTCCGCAAAGCCCGGTTCGACGCCAGCCCCTTTGCCCGGGCGAATGACAATTTCTCTCCAACCGCCGCGTTGCGCGCGCTGCAAATCGCACATGACGCGGCCCGCGTGCCGCGCTAAACCCCGCGCATGCAACGTCCAAAGCTCTCGGTCGTCGTACCGTGCTACAATGAAGAAGGCTGTCTCGAGCTGCTGCACGCCCGCGTGTCGGCGGCGGCGCGCGCGGCAGTCGGCGACGATTACGAGATCGTCCTGGTCAATGACGGGTCGCGCGATGGCAGCTGGTCGGTCATGCAGCGGCTGTCCGCCAGCGACCCGCATCTGGTCGCGGTCAATCTCTCGCGCAATCACGGGCATCAGCTCGCGCTGACCGCCGGGCTCGACCTGTGCGCGGGCGACGAGATTCTGGTGATCGACGCCGATCTGCAGGACCCGCCCGAGCTGCTGTCCGACATGCGCGCGACGATGCGCGAACAGGGCGCGGACGTCGTCTATGCCGTGCGCCGCAAGCGCGATGGCGAGACGTTTTTCAAGAAGGCGACCGCCGCGCTCTTCTACCGCATGCTCGACCGGATCACCGACACGCCGATCCCGCTCGACACCGGCGATTTCCGGTTGATGAGCCGCCGCGCGCTCGACGCCTTTCTGTCGCTGCCCGAACAGGCGCGCTTCATCCGCGGCATGGTCGCCTGGGTCGGTTTCCGGCAGGTGCCGTTCGTCTATGACCGGCATGAGCGGCACGCGGGCGAGACGAAGTATCCGCTCGCCAAGATGGTCCGCTTCGCGCTCGACGCGGTGACCGGCTTCTCGACCGCGCCGCTGCGCTTCGCCAGCCATGTCGGCCTGGCGCTCACCGGCCTCTCGGTGCTGCTGTTCCTCTATATCGTCGTCGGCTGGCTGTTCGGCAATGCCGTGCAGGGCTGGACTTCGACGATGCTGGTCGTCGTGTTTCTCGGTGCGGTGCAGATGTTCGTGCTCGGCATGATCGGCGAGTATCTCGGTCGCCTCTATGTCGAATCGAAGCGGCGGCCGCTCTATCTCGTCGCCGATGTCGCCGGGCCGGTGAAGGGCCATGCCTCGCTCGGCTATCGCTTCCGCGATTCGGGCGAGGTGACCGTCTCCCCCTTCGCGCCGCCGCGCGCGGATGCGGACGAGCCTGCCCCGACCCCGGCCAAGCCATCCCGACGCAAGTCCGAGCCGCCTACGCTACTGTGAGGGCAGCGCTCGTCCTCGTCGCGCTAGCACTCGCCGCGCCGGCTCTGGCGCAGGATGCGCCGCCGCTGCGCGACCGGGTCGCGGCGGAGTTCGCCAAGGCGCCCTTCGGCGCGCGGTTCGGACTCGTGGTCAGCGACGGCACCGGGCGTGAGATCGTCGCGATCCGCCCTGACGAACGCTTCATCCCGGCATCCAACACCAAGATCGTGACCACCGCCGCCGCATGGTGGGCGATGCCCGACGCGATGGTTGCGCCCGATTCGACCGGCGGCGCGGCGGTGCGGATCGAGGGCAAGGACGTCATCCTGACCGGGCGCGGCGATGCGCGCCTGTCCAGCGCCGCGGATTGCGTCACCAATTGCCTGAGCCAGCTCGCCAATGCGATCGCCGCGGGCATCCGGCGGGTGCGCAACATCACCGGCGACGCCACCGCCTTCCCCGACGAGCGCTGGAGTTCGGGGATGAGCTGGAACAACATCCCGACGCGCTCAGGGACCGCCAATTCTGCGCTGACGCTGGACGATAACGAGCTGGTCGCGACCGTCGCCCCCGGCACGCCAGGCGACGCACCCAGGATCGAGCATCTTGGCTATGTGACGATCGACAATCGCGTGGCCACGGTCGCGGCGGGCGGCAAGACCGACATCAATTTCGACCGGCTGCCCTTCGACCGCACTGTCCGCCTCACCGGCACCATCGCCGCCGACGCGAAGCCGCAGACGCTGCGCTTTGGCATCGACGATCCGGCGCATTATGCGGCGTGGCGGCTGGCCGCATTGTTGCGCGAGCGCGGGGTTAAGGTCAGCGGCACGGTCACGTCACGCTACCGGGCGCTCGACGCCGCGACCGATGACCCGGCCCGGCGCACTGCCCCGCCGCCGCGTCCGCCGGAACCGGTGTGGCTCGCCGCGCTGACCCCGCCCCCGCTGGCGGAGGATGTCCGCACGATCAACAAGGTCAGCCAGAATCTCCACGCCGAACTGCTGCTGCGCCGCACCGGCCTGATCGACGGCACCGGGTCGGTCACCGACGGGCAACAGCGCGTCGCCGCGATGTTCGCGGCCGCCGGAGTGCCGCGCACCGCGTTCGACTTTTCCGACGGGTCGGGCATGTCGACCTATAACCGCATCGCCCCGCGCGGCATGGTGACCCTGCTCGACTGGATCACGCGCCAGCCTTGGGGAGCGGCATGGCGCGAGACGCTGCCGGTCGGTGGAGTCGACGGGACGCTTGCCCGGCGGTTCAGGGGGACGGCGCTGGAAGGGCGCATCTTCGCCAAGACCGGGTCGATCAACGCGACCAACGCGCTCGCCGGATATATGCTCGCCAAGAGCGGAAAATTGCTCAGCTTCGCCGCCTATGCCAATGATGTGCCGGGGGATGCATCGGGAACGCCGATGATCGATGCGGCGCTGGTCGTGGTCGCCGAGGCGAACTGAAGCAGGCCCCCGCCGGGGGAAGATCCATGCTGCTGGCCACAATGACGCTGGTTCAGGATGCCGCCGCGCTGGAGGCGGCAGGCCGCTACGCCGATGCCGAGCGCGCGCGCCGCACGCGGTATGAACAGGCGCAGCGGCGGGGCGCCGACAGCATCGCCGCGGCGGATGCTGCGGAGAAGCTGGCCGACAATCTTTCGATGCAGCTCCGGCTCGCCGATGCCGAGCCGCTTTACCGCCGCGCGTTCGAGATCCGCCTCGCGAAGCATGGCGAGAAGCATGGCGACACAGCCCGCAGCCTGCGCCAACTCGCCGCGCTGGCGATGGCGCGTAGCGCCTTCACCGAAGCCGAGGCACTGGCGCGGCGCTCGCTCGACATTCAGCGCACCGTATCGCCGGCGCAAATGGAGCTGGCTTGGGCGCTCAACGCTCTGGCCGAGGTGCTCGCCGCCCAGGGCAAGGCGTTCGAGGCCGATCCCCTATTCGCCGAGGCGGTGACCATTGCCCGCCAGACCCGCGACACCGACCTGGCCATCCTGCTCAACAATCACGGCAATAATTTCTACCGGATGGCGACCGCGACCGTGATCCCGCCAATGTTCCGGCGCCGTGCGGGGGCGACGCGTTCGGTGGTCGCGCCGACGGACACGGTGGAGGGCGGCGGACTCGATCCGCTGCGCAAACGCACCTTCCTGGCGCAGGGGCGAACGCTGCTGGACGAGGCGATGCGACTGTTCACCGCCGCCTCGGGCGCGGACCATCCGGATGTCGCCAATTTGCTCAACGGCCTTGCCGCCAATTACCGCGCCGATGGCATGATCGCGGAGGCCGAGGACCGCTATCGCCGCGCCCTCGCGATCAAGGCGCGCTTCCTGCCCCCCGACAATCGCGACCGCATCGTCGGTGAGTGGAGCCTGGGCGATCTGCTCGCCACCCGCCCGGGACGCGAGCCGGAAGCGCGGACGCGGCTGCGCGCGGCGATGGCGGGGGCGATGGCATCGCAGGCGCGCTTCCGCACCTTCGACGCTGCGGCCAGCCGCGAGCTGCGCAGTTACGCGCCGGTGTTCGCGACGAGCATCCGCGTCGCGTGGCGGTTGTCGGTTACTTCGGCTCCGCCAGCACGATGATCGACAGGCCCGGCGGCAGCGGCACGCGGCCGAGCAGATGGCGCTCCAGCCCGAAAATCTTCTCGAACGCCCAGTTGAGCGGCTTCGGCGGCGGCGAATCGTCGCTGTCGTCCTTGCCGGTCAGCTTGCCCGCGACCCGCGCCGCGACGGCGGCCGGGAACAGCAGCGAGTTGAACCAGCGCAGCTTGCGCCATTTGAGGCCGGCCTTGTCCAGCGCGGCAGTGAGCGTCGCCTTCGAATAGCGGCGCTTGTGGTGGTTCACCACGTCGTGCGCGCTCCACATCCACTGATGCGCGGGGACGGTGATCAGGATCTTGCCGCCGGGCTTGAGGCGTTTGGCCATGCCGGCGAGCGCGGCGACATCGTCCTCGACATGCTCGACCACGTCGAGCACGGCGATCAGGTCATATTGCCCCTCGCCCACCCCGGTCAGCTCAGGCAAGGGCGCGCTGCCGACCTCCTTGCCCAGCCGCGCGCTGGCGACGGTACGGGCGGCCTCGTCGATCTCGATCGCGTCGACCGTACCGAACGCGCCGAGCATCGGCAAATTGTGCCCGGTGCCGCAGCCGATTTCGAGGATCCGCGCGTCCTTTGGCGGCTGAACATAGCGCGCGATATAGTCGGCGAGGATGTCGCGGCGCGCCACATACCACCAATGGGTGGAATCATGCTCGGCCATGCGGTCGTAAACGATGCGGTCCATATCAGCGGAATACCAGCCAGCGGTTGAGGATGAAGGTAAAAATCGTGGCGAGGCCGACTGCGGGGAGCAGCGGCACCCAGCCGGGATAGCCGAGCACTGCCGTGCCGAGCCAGGTTATGATCGCGTTCAGCGCGACGCCCGAGCCCTGGACCGCGACGAACTGCACCTTCTGCCGCGGGCCGGGATCGCGGCTGCCATGCCCCTTGAAGCTCCAGCGGCTGTGCAGAAAATAGCCCGCCGTTACCGCGACGGCGAAGGCGAACGGCACGGCGAACACCGCGTCCTTCCGCGCGAATACCCAGAAGGTCAGCGGCAGATAGACGGCCGAGTAGATCACGGTGGAAATGCCCCCCGCGATCCCGAAGCGGATCAGCTGGCCCAGCACGCCACTTCGCCGCAAATCGTCCAGTCGATGAATGAGTGAAGCCACGCCTGCCTTGCCCTGAAGTCGCGCGCCGCCCTAATGCTCGCGCTGCAGAAGGGGAAGCGGTTTTGAGTTCGATGCGATTCGCGGGGTTCGACCTCGAACGGGAACTGCGGACGCGCTGGGTGCGCTGGACGCTGCTCGCCTGGGCGGCGATCGCCATCTGGTATCTCTGGTACCGCTGGGCTCCGATCAACGGCCTCGCGCTCAGCGACACCGACGACAATATGCGGATGATGCAGGTGCGGGGCCTGCTCGCCGGACAGGACTGGTATGACCTGCGCCAGCATCGGCTGAGCCCGCCGGGCGGCCTCGACATCCATTGGTCGCGGCTGGTTGACCTGCCGATCGCGGGGCTGATCCTGATCTTCCAGCCCTTTGTCGGCACCGCGATGGCGGAACGACTGGCGGCGGGGATTGCGCCGCTGTTTCCGCTCGCCGTGACGATGCTGGCGATGGGCGCGGCGGTGCGCCGCCTGATCGCGCCCGTGGCCTGGCCGTTGGCGGTCCTGATCCTGCTCGGCTGCACGGCAACGATGGCGCAGTTCGTACCGCTGCGCATCGACCATCATGGTTGGCAGCTCGCCTTTCTTGCCCTCGCCGTCATGGGCATCGCCGACCCGCAGCGCACGCGCGGCGGCCTGACCGTCGGCTTGGCCAGCGCCGGGTCGCTGACCATCGGCCTCGAACTGCTGCCCTTCTGCGCGATGGCCGGGGCGATCGTCGCGCTACGCTGGGTGTGGGACCGCGACGAGATGCCGCGGATGCGCGCCTATGGCCTCAGCCTTGCGGGCGGGAGCAGCGCGGGCTTCGTGCTGTTCGCGTCCAACGCCAATTACGCGATGCGCTGCGATGCGCTGACGCCGGTGTGGCTGTCGGTGATGGTTGCGGCTGGTGCGCTGGTGGTGGTGCTGAGCCTGCTCAACCCTGCCAGCCGTCTGGTCCGTCTGGGCGTGGCGGCAGCGGCGGGCGGGATCGTCGTCGGCGGCTTTGCCGGGCTGTTCCCGCAATGCCTGCAGCGCCCGGAAGGCGTGTCGGATGAGCTTGCCAATACCTGGCTCAACAATGTCCGCGAAGCGCGGCCGATCTACCGGCACAGCTTCGGCATGGCCTTCCCGATGGCCGTACTGCCGGTGATCGGGATCATCGGTGCCGGGTTCGCCGCATGGCGCGCAAAGACCGCCGACCAACTGGTTGCCTGGGTCGCGATCGGCCTGTTCACCGCCTTTGCCGGAGCGATGCTGCTGTGGCAGGTCCGCGTCGGACCAGCGGCACAGCTGCTGGCAGTGCCCGGCGCGGCGTGGCTGGCCTGGACGATCGTGCCCTGGTTCCTGGGCCAGCGCTGGATGCTGGTGCGGGTGTTCGGATCGGTGGCGGCGTTCTTGCTGGTGTCGGGTCTGTTCGCCGGGTTCGTGGTCAAATATCTGCCCGTCAACGATCCGCCGTCAAAATATCGCAGCACGGTGAGCCGGGCCAATAGCCGGTGCATGAGCGGGGCCGGCATGCGGATGCTCGACCGCGTGCTGCCCCCCTCGACGCTGTTCACCCATGTCGACCTTGGCCCGCGCCTGATCGTGATGACGCGGCACAAGGGCATTGCCGGGCCGTACCACCGCAACGAGCGCGCGATCCTCGACGTGCATCATGCCTTCACCGGCAAGCCCGAGGCGTTCCGCGGCATCGCGCAACGCTACGGAGCGCAGTATCTGCTGGTGTGCCCGAACATGGCGGAGACGACCGTCTATCGCGCGCGGGAGAAGAACGGATTCTACGGGCAACTCGCCAAGGGCAAGGTCCCCGACTGGCTCGAGCCGGTCCCGCTGCCCAAGGGCGCACCCTATCGACTGTGGCGGATCCGGTACGCGCAGCGCTAGATCGCGAAGCTCTGCTTCACCCCGTCGATCACGAACTGGATCGCCAGCGCCGCGAGCAGCACACCGAGCAACCGGGTGATCACCGATTCGATCTTCGCCCCCAGCACGCGCATCAGCGGCCCGGCGGCGAGCAAGGCGGCGAGCGTCAGCACAAGCACCAGCGCCAGCGCGCCGAACACCGCTGCGGTCTCGCCCGGCCCTTCGGCGCGCGACACCAGCAGCATGATCGTCGCGATCGACCCCGGCCCGGCGATCATCGGCATCGCCATCGGGAAGACCGAAACATCCTCGACCTCGGGCGTCTGCATCACCTTTTCGGCGCGATCCTCTCGGCGTTCCTGACGCTTCTCGAACACCATTTCGAGGGCTATGATGAACAACATGATCCCGCCCGCGATGCGGAACGCGCTGAGGCTGATGCCGAGCGTGCGCAGCAGCGCTTCGCCGACCAGCGCGAACACTAGCAGGATCGCCGTCGCGATCATCACCGCGCGCACCGCCATCGCACGCTGTTGCGTCGGGCGCGCGCCCTTGGTCAGCCCGGCATAGATCGGCGCGCAACCCGGCGGGTCGATCACGACGAAGAGCAAGGCAAAGGCGGACAGGAAGAGTTCGATCATCGGTTCAGCTACCCCGCCGCGGTGGTGGAAGTCCAGCATCCTGCGGCGTCCGCGCAGCCGCTGCCAACGCCCAGTTGGCGCGGACCAGACCGCGGAACACCGGGCGGCGCGTCCGGATGTCGCGCTCCGCCGCGCTGTCGAACCGCTCGAACGCCGCCACCGCCCGCCGTGCCGATGCCGTGCCGATGCGATAATAGGTGCGCGCCTCCGCCCATTTTCGCTGGCCGGCCAGCGCGTCCGCGAGATCGGCATAGGTGCTGTACCATGTGTAGGAATCGGGCACATAGCGGCCGACCCGCAATTGCATCAGTTCGCGTTGCACGCGCTCCATGTCCGCGAACTTGCCCTGACGCCGCAGATTATAGACCAGCCTGCTGCGCTGCCATTCGCGATCCGAAGCAGGAAACCTGCCGAATCCGCTGTCGGCGAGCTGGACGAGCCGGCGGCGATAACGCTCGGCAAGGTCGTAGAGCCGGTATTTCTCGAGATGGCCGGCAAGTGCGCTCAGGTTGAAAATCAAAGAATTGCTCTGATCAAGCTCGGGGCAACGTTCGATTAGCCCGATAGCGCGGCGCAACAATCTGGTGCCGCGCGTGGCCTCCTCGGGATAGCGATAGACGAGATGGCGACCCAGATTGCCATAGGCCACCCCGGCCGCGACGCTTTCCGGCCCATGTTCGGACACCGCCTGCAGCATTGCCAGCTGGTACATCTCCTTTGCCCGCTGATCATCCTCGGCGGCGCTATAGGACACCGCGCGATCGGCGAAGCGGCGCCAGCGAGCATTGGCGAGCGCTAGACTGTCCCGCTTATAGTCGATTCCGAAACTGTCATAGACCTTGCCGGCATAGGCCCCCAGCACCTGATCGCCGACGCCATAGGCTTGCCCGCTCACACCCAGCCACAGCCGCGCACAGGGGCGCTCGTCCGCCGGATTGGCCGCACGACACCGGTCCAATGCGGCCTGTGCCAGGCGGAGCGCCTTGCGATAATCCCCGGACGTCGCGGCGTCATACACTTCCTGGGGCACATCCCAATCTTGCACCTGCTGCGCGGCGGCAGTTCCCGCGTCGACCAGGATCAGTGCCGCCAGCCACCAAAGTGCCGCGGCCCGCACGCTTACCCCCGCTCCGCCAGTTTGCGCTCCCAGGCGAGGGCATCGCGGACAATGCGCTCGAGATCGTCAAATTGCGGCCGCCACGGCAGCGCCGCGAGGATCGCACGATTGTCCGACACCAGTTCATCGGGATCGCCCGCGCGGCGGCCCTCCAGCCGGCGCTCGATCGTGACATTGGTCACCCGATCGACCGCGTCGAGCACTTCGAGCACCGAATAGCCGCGGCCATAGCCGGCGTTGAGCGTGTGGCTCGCCGTCGGATCGGCGATCAGCAGGTCGAGCGCATGGACATGCGCGGCGGCGAGATCGCTGACATGGATATAGTCGCGCACCCCGGTGCCGTCGGGCGTGGCAAAGTCGGTGCCGAACACCGAAACGCCGTCGCGCTTGCCCGTCGCCGCCTCGACCGCGACCTTGATCAGGTGCGTGGCCCCCGCCGTGCTCTGGCCGCTGCGGCCTTGGGGATCGGCGCCGGCGACGTTGAAATAGCGCAGTGCACAATAGTTGATCGGGTGGGCGGCGGCGACGTCCTTCAGCATGATCTCGGTCATCAGCTTGGACATGCCATAGGGGTTGATCGGCTGCTTCGGTGCATCCTCGCGTACCGGAACAACCTCAGGAATTCCGTAGGTTGCGGCGGTGGAGGAGAAGATGAAATGCTTCACGCCCTCCGCCACCGCGCTCTCGATCAGGCTGCGGCTGGCGGCGGTGTTGTTGCGGTAATATTTGAGCGGGTCGCTGACCGATTCCGGCACCACCACCGACCCGGCGAAATGCATGATCGCGGTGACCCCGTGGTCACGGATCGCGGCGCGGACCTTGTCCTCATCGGCGATATTGGCGACGATTAGCGCTGCACGCGGGTCGACCGCCCAGTCGAAACCCGTGACCAGATTGTCCAGAACGACGACGCGCCAGCCCGCGTCGAGCAGCGCGAGCACCGCATGGCTGCCGATATAGCCCGCCCCGCCCGTCACCATCACCGTGCCGTCGCGCATTCCCGTCGATCCCCTGATTGGCCCCTAGTTAGCCGTGCCGCTCAACCCTATCTTGCCGTCCGTAGCAAGGAGTTGAAGCGCATGACTACCGAAACCGCAATTCTCGCGGGTGGTTGCTTCTGGTGTGTGGAAGCGGTGTTCAAGGACCTGATCGGCGTCGAGACGGTCGAAAGCGGCTATATCGGCGGGCATGTCGACAATCCCACCTACAAGGCGGTGTGCGGCGGCGATACCGGCCATGCCGAGGCGCTGAAGGTGACGTTCGATCCGACGCAGATCCGCTATGACGACCTGCTCGACATCTTCTTCGCGACGCATGATCCGACGACGCTGAACCGTCAGGGCGGCGATGTCGGCACGCAATATCGCTCGGCGATCTTCCCGCAGTCGCCCGAGCAGGAAGCGGCGGCGCGCGCGGGGATCGAACGCAACGCCAGCGAATGGCCCGCGCCGATCGTCACCACCATCGAACATGCCGACACCTGGTGGCCGGCCGAGGATTATCACCAGAATTACTGGGAAGGCGAAGGCCAGCGGAACCCGTACTGCCTCGGCGTCATCCCGCCCAAGCTGAACAAGCTGCGCAAGAGCTTTGCCGAGCGGCTGAAGGCCAAGGCGGGGGCGTAACCCCATCGTCGCCCCGGGCTTGACCCGGGGCGACGAACGTTTAGCGGGTGGCTGCCCGCTTCAGCCGGTCGTTGATGGCGAGGCCGATGCCGTCCTCCGGCACCGCTGCGACCGCGATGGCCGTCCGGTCGCTGGCATCCGCGCGGTGGAGTGCGTCGAACAGGCGGGCGGCGGCCTCGGTCAGATCGCCCGTCGCGGATAGCGAGTCATCGCCCGCGACCGCACCAAAGCCGATCAGCCATTCGCCCTCGCGCGCCTGCGTCGCGTTGAGCCGCAGCGGCTTGTGCGGGGCATAGTGGCTGGCAAGCTGGCCCGGCGCTTCGATCGCCTCCCCTGCCCCCGCCAGCCAGCGCCCGATCTCGCGCTCGATTTCAGCCGCCGACACCGGACCGGGGCGCAGCAGGCGCGGTTGCGGGCCGACCGCGACGATGGTCGATTCGATCCCGCCGCTGGTCGCACCATCGTCGATGATCAGCGGGATGCGGCCTGCAAGCGATGCGGCGACATGGGCGGCGCGGGTCGGGCTGATGCTTCCGCTGGCATTGGCCGAGGGCGCGGCGAGCGGCTTTCCGGTGGCCGTCAGCAATGCCTGCATCGCGCGATGCTGCGGCACCCGGATCGCGACGGTGGACAGCCCGGCGGTGACCAGCCCGGCAATCGGCGCATCCGGGCGCAGCGGCAGCACCAGGGTCAGCGGGCCGGGCCAGAAGGCATCGGCGAGCGCGCGCGCATCGCGGTCGAACATCGCGATCGCCTCAGCCGCGCGACGGTCGGCGACATGGACGATCAGCGGGTTGAAACTCGGCCGCCCCTTGGCCGCATAGATGCCCGCCACCGCCTCCGCATCGGTTGCGTCGGCGGCGAGGCCATAGACCGTCTCGGTCGGAGTCGCGACGCATCCGCCCGCTGCAATGATCGCGGCAGCCTCGGCAATGGCAGCCTCGCCGTAGGGTAAGATGCGGGGATTTGGCGCGGTCATTTGCCATCGCTATAGCGCAGGGAAAAGCGCCGCAAGAGAGAGGACGAAATGAGCTTCACCCCCGCCATCGCCGAACAGCGTTTCGTGCTGGAGCATGTCGCGCAAATCGCGGACCTGGGCGTCGAGTCCGACATCCTCGACGCGGTGCTGGAAGGGGCAGGTGCGTTCGCCGCGGGCGAATGGGCGCCGCTCGACCGCGCGGGCGACACCGTCGGCGCGAAATGGTCGCCTGAGGGCGTGACCATGCCGGACGGCTATCGCGCGGCGTATCAAGCCTATGTCGAGGGCGGCTGGGGCACGATCGGATCGCCCGAAGCCTATGGCGGCCAGGGCCTGCCCTTTGCGCTGTCGACCGCAGTGCTGGAGACGCTGGGCAGCGCGAATATGGGCTTTGCGCTGTGCCCGACGCTGACCGTCGGCGCGATCGAGTCGCTGATGCACCATGGCACGCCCGAGCAGCAGGCAGCGTATCTCCCCAAGCTGGCGACCGGCGAATGGACCGGTACGATGAACCTGACCGAACCCCAGGCGGGATCGGATGTCGGCGCGCTCAAGACCAAGGCCGAGCCGCGCGCCGACGGCAAGTGGAGCATCAGCGGGACCAAGATTTATATCAGCTTTGGCGACCATGATCTGGCCGACAATATCGTCCATCTGGTGCTGGCGCGCACGCCGGGGGCACCGGCGGGGACCAAGGGCATTTCGCTGTTCCTGGTGCCGAAATACCGGCTGAACGCCGATGGCACGCCGGGCGAGTTCAACGATGTCCGGGTGGTGTCGATCGAGCACAAGATGGGCCTCCATGCTTCCCCCACCTGTGTCCTCAGCTTCGGCGATAATGGCGATTGCATCGGCGAGCTGATCGGCCCGGAAATGGGTGGCATGCGCGCCATGTTCACGATGATGAACAATGCGCGGCTCAATGTCGGGCTGCAGGGCGTGCAGGTCGCCGAGCGCGCAACCCAGCGTGCCGTCGCCTATGCCCGCGAGCGGGTGCAGGGCGTGCGCGAGGGCAAGCCCGCGACGATCGTCGAATTCCCCGATGTCCGCCGCATGCTGATGCGGATGAAGGCGCAGACGATGGCGGCGCGCGCGCTCGTCTATCTGGCGGCGGCGCAGGTCGACCGCGCCAATGGCGGCGACGCAACGGCGCGCGCGCTGCTCGAGCTGCTCACCCCGCTCGCCAAGGCGCACGGCACCGATATCGGGTGCGAAGTGACCAGCATCGGCATCCAGGTCCATGGCGGCATGGGCTATATCGAGGAGACCGGCGCCGCCCAGCATTTCCGCGACGCGCGCATCACCCCGATCTATGAGGGCACCAACGGCATCCAGGCCGCCGATCTGGTCGGGCGCAAGCTCAACATGGATGGCGGCGCCACGCTGACGACGCTGCTCGCTCGGATGAAGGCCGACGCGCAGGATGCCGGGCTGATCGCGCTGATCGACGCGTGCGCGGAGGTGACGCAGCATATGCTGGCGAGCGCGATGGATGACCGGCTGGCGGGCAGCTACCCGTTTTTGACCATGCTCTCCACCGCCGTGTGCGGATGGCTGATGGAAGCGCAGGGGCGGATCGCGGCGGGGGCGCAAGGCGACCCGGCATTTCTGGCGATGAAGGCTGCGGCGGCGCGCTTCTATGTCGCGCAGATCGTGCCGGAGGCGATGGGGCTGAAGGCTGCGGCGATGGCGAGCGCGGAAGCGCTTTACGCCGTCGATGCGGAGACGTTTGCGGCCTGACCGCGCAGATGCGTGATCGTCTGCGCTTCGAATGCGGCGGGGTCGTTGCGCGCGCTTGCGAGCGCAGCGGCATCGAGTTCGAGCGCGATGCGACCTTCGGCCAATAGCGCGCCGACCTGACACGCGCTGCTGAGCGTCGCGAGATCGTGGAGCGCGGTGACCAGGGTCAACCCGGCGGCAACCCGCGCGGCGAGCGCGTGGCGCAGGTCATAGGCCGCGACCGGATCGAGCCAGTTGAAGGGTTCGTCGAGGATCACGATGTCCTGCCCCGCGGCGAAGGCACAGGCGATGGCGATACGCTGGCGCTGTCCCGCCGAACAGGCACCGATGCGGCGGTCGAGCAATGGGGCGAGCACCAGCGCGTCGGCGATGCTCCCAATTGCCGCCAGTGCGCGGTCGGAGTCGCCCGCGACGATCCCCAGCACCGCGCGACCCGTCACCGCGGCAGGCAGCATCACGGCATCGGGGGCATAGCCGATCGCAGCTGCCCGGAACGCACGGTCGGCGCTATGGTCCGCGCCGTCGATCCGCACGACGCCGCCCTGCACTTCCAAACGTCCCGCTACCGCGCGCAGATAACTGGTCTTGCCCGATCCGTTGGCGCCGATCAGTCCGAACCAGTTGCCGCGTTCGATCGAGAGCGAAATGTCGCGCACGGCAACCACCCCGTCGCGCAGGACCGACAGGTTCGTGGTGCCGACCGCCTCGGTCATGCCATGCTCCAGGTTGCGCGGGCGGCGCGACGGAGCAGGGCGAAGCCGACCATTGCGAGATACGGCACCAGCAGCGGCGGGAAGCCGGCGCCGAGCACCGCGCCACCAGCCGCGCCGAACAGCAGGATCATGTCGGCGTAGCGCTTCGAATAGGCGCGCAGGCTCCATATGCGGAGCAGCGTGAACAGGGCGACCGCGATGATCGCCAGCACGCACGGCCAAAAGGCGGACGGCGCGATCAGCAGCAGGAGCGGCAACAGGATCACGGCATAGCGTGCCGCCAGGCGGAGGTGCAGCGCGGCGCTGCGCCACGGGCCGTGCCCCGTGCGGGCCAGAAAGACGATGATGTCGGCATCGACGCGGGTGAATGCGAGCATCGCCAGCGCCACCGATCCCGCCGGAGTGGCCAAGCGCAGAACGGGGTTCCAATGCGTCGGCAGCAGCAGGGCGAGCGCAAGACTCGCCAGCGCGGCGATCAGCGGGGCGAGAGTGCGCCAGCGCGGGTCACCGGCGAACAGCTGATACCCGCTGACCGCGTCTGCGGGCGAGAGCGACCGGGTCGCGCGACGCAGCGGCTGCGCGCGGGGGTTGAGCCCGAGGAGGCGCAGGGGAAGCGATGCTGCGGCAATCGCGCCTGCCACCTGCCCAGCGAGCAGTGCGAGAATGGCGGACGAACCGGCGAGCGCGCCGAGTGCCACCAGCGCCAGCGCCACAAGTGCCAGGGCTGCCGCGAACAACTGCCGCTGCCCCACCGGATCGAGCGCCGCTACGGCGACTACCGATTCGCGCACCAGATGGTCGAGCCGCCGCCCTGTCGCGCGGATGCCGGCCCATCCGGCAAGCGCGCCGACAGCCGCTGCCACGCGGCTGTCGCGCAGCGCGGCGGCAACATCCGATCCGATGAAAAGTGCAAGCCCGAGCGCGACCATGACGGCCAGCATCAGCCAGTCGCGCCAACCCGGCAGCGCCAGGCTGGCCTCGCCCCGCACCACTGCCCACTCATGGCGCAGCAACGGGTGCATCACGCTGCGTCCGCCAGAATCAGGCGATCTCGCGGTCCAGCAGTTCGTGGGCGCTGAGGCCGAGCAGGGCGATATGGTCGCGCACCTTGGGCCAGTATCCGGTGAGGAAGCGTTCGCGTTCGGCCAGTTTCAGCCGTTCGACCGCGCCGGGCAGGACGAACATGCCGACGCCGCGCCGCACCTCGACATAGCCGTCGTCCTGGAAGCTCTGATACGCCTTGGCCACGGTCAGGGGGTTGGCGCCATGTTCGGCGGCGAGCGCGCGCACCGATGGAAGCTGGTCCCCCGCCCGGTACTCGCCACGCAGGATCGCGGTCGCGATGCTGGCGCGCAGCTTCAGATACACCGGGCTGTCGTCATGTTCGAGCGCTGTCATGCTGACTTAATACAGCACGGGGGATTAAAGTTCCACCCCCCATCGGGTTTCTACGGTAACTACCTGCCGCTCAACCAGCCCAGTTCGACACGATCGCGTCGAGGTCCGGGCGGGGTCGTTCTTCCAGCGGCTTGGCCGGGGTTCCGATAAAGACGAAACCCGCGATCCGCTCCGGCGCGGCACCGAACAGGTCGCGCACCGCGTCGCTGAACGCGGGCCAGCCGGTCAGCCAGTTGGCGGCGAAGCCATGCGCGTGCGCGGCGTGGAGCAGGTTCATCGTCGCCGCGCCGACCGACAATTCCTGTTCCCATAGCGGGATGTGGCTGCCGACCTTTGGCGAAAACAGGACGACGACCAACGTCGGCGATTGCCGGGCGAACTGCTCCATCGCTTCGATTTCGAGCCGCGCGGCGGTAGGGCGCTCGGCGCGATAGGCGTCGACCAGCCGCGCGGCAAAGGCGTCGCGCGCCTCCTGCGGCACCACCACGAAGCGCCACGGGGCGAGCTTGCCATGATCGGGCGTGCGCGCGGCGATGACGAGGATATCGCGCAGCTGCGCCGCATCCGGGCCGGGGGCGATCAGGTCGCGCGCCTTGCCCGAGCGGCGGGTGCGCAGCAGCGACAGCGGGGTGCTGGTGTCGTTGAAGTCCATGTCCGCCCGTTAGCCGCTCCGCCCGGTCGCGCCAAGCGTTTTTGCGAACGGTTCGCAAGTCTTGCAGCGACCCCTGTGGTTACCAGTGTGACAATCAGGCTTCACATGCGGGTGTTTGCCGCTAGTCTCCGCGCCCAGCCACCGGCCCGCATCGAACGGGCCGGATCAGAGATCGACATAAGGGGTTCGACCTTGCCGCACTTCAAACCAATTGCCCTTTGGGCCGAGGCAGAGTGGATTGCCGTCATCGCGACGGTGCTGCTTTTCGCCTTCCTCGCCGGGGGCGCACTGATCGCCGCCAGCAAAAAGCCGGAATTCGCAGGCCATCCCAAGGGCCTGTACATGCTGTTCTTTGCCGAAATGTGGGAGCGCTTCTCCTATTACGGCATGCGCGCGATCCTGATTTTCTACCTGACCCAGCACTGGCTGTTCAGCGACGGCAAGTCGAACCTGATCTATGGCGCCTATACCAGCCTCGTGTACATCACGCCGGTGCTCGGCGGCTATCTGGCCGACCGCTATCTCGGTCAGCGCAAGGCGGTGGTGTTCGGCGGCCTGTTGCTCGCCGCCGGTCATACGCTGATGGCGGTGGAAGGCACCGGGGGCCAGAGCGATCCGACGATCAACGTGTTCTGGGCGGCGCTCGCCTTCATCATCGTCGGATCGGGCTTCCTCAAGGCGAACATCTCGGTGATGGTCGGACAGCTTTACAGCCTGACCGACACGCGCCGCGATGCTGCCTACACCATCTTCTACATGGGCATTAACGTCGGCGCCGCGCTCGGCACGATCCTGGTCGCGTATCTCGGCCAGACGATCGGCTGGGGCTATGGCTTCGGCCTTGCCGGCATCGGCATGCTCGCCGGTCTGGTCGTGTTCGTGCTCGGCAAGGCGTCGCTGAACGGTGCGGGCGAGGCTCCGGCTCCGCTCGCCCGGTCGAAGGAACTGCTGCTCTATGGCGTCGGCCTGGCGTCAGTCGCGGTCATCTGGGCGCTGGTCCAGTATCAGGACGTGATCCAGACGCTGCTCGCCATCTCGGGCGTTGCGCTGCTCGGCTATGTCCTATTCGAGAGCTTCAAGCTCGAGAAGGAACCGCGCGAGCGCATGTTCGCGATCCTGTTCCTGATCTCCTTGAACCCGCTGTTCTGGGGCCTGTTCGAACAGGCGGGCGGGTCGATGAACCTGTTTACCAACGCCTATGTCGATCGCGGCGGGGTTCCGGCCGGCATCTTCCAGTCGATCAATCCGATCTACATCATCCTGCTCGCACCACTGTTCGCGGGGCTGTGGCAGTGGCTTGGCAAACGCAACATGGAGCCGTCGGCTCCGGCCAAGTTCGGCCTTGCACTCGCGCAGATGGGCTTTGCCAACCTCGTCCTCGTCTGGGGCGCGCGGATGTGGGGGATCGAGGCGATGACCCCGGTCTTCCTGGTCTTCGCCTATTATTTCTTCGCCACCACCGCCGAGCTGTGCCTGTCGCCGGTCGGGCTGTCGGCCATGAACCGGCTTGCGCCCAAGTTCCTCGCATCGCTGATCATGGGTGCGTGGTTCTACATGACCGCCGTCGGCAACTTCGTCGCGGGCAAGATCGGCGAAGCCACCGGTGGGCATGACGGCCAGATGACCAAGGACGGGCTGCTCGACATCTATGGCCTGTTCGGCTGGATTTCGATCGGCGCTGCGGTGCTCGTGCTGGTGGTTGCGCCGCTGGTGAAGAAGTGGATGCATCTCGACACGCTCAAGGACGACACGCTCGCAGGCCAGGCGGAACTCGCCGAGCCGCAGGCACCGGGCATTCACTTGAAGGACGAGACGCGCTGATCGTCTGACACTCGGGAGGGGGAAATGGAGTTACTGATCGCGGCCTGTGCGGCGTTTCTTGGGACCCATTTCCTCCTGTCCCACCCCCTGCGAAAGCCGCTGGTCGACGCTGTCGGCGAGCGGCTTTTTCTTGGGATCTACTCGCTGGTCGCTTTCGCCACGCTGGGGTGGATGGCGCATGTCTATGGGCGGATGCCCGATGCAGCGCCGCTCTGGACCGTCGGCGACGGGCTGTGGGCGGTGGCGAGCGCGATCATGTTCCTCGCCTCGGTGCTTTTCGTGGGCTCGCTGATCGGCAACCCGGCCCTGCCCGACCCGACCGACAAGCCCAAGCCCGTACCGCGCCCGCGCGGGGTGTTCGCGATCACCCGCCATCCGATGATGTGGAGCTTTGGCCTGTGGGCGCTCGCGCATATCCTGGTCTTCCCGCAACCGGCGCAGATCGTGCTGGCGGGCAGCATCGGCCTGCTCGCGCTGGGTGGCGCGGCGTTGCAGGACGGCAAGAAGCGGCGGCTCCAGCCCGATTTCTGGCCGCGCTGGCAGGATGTGACCAGCTATTGGCCCTTCGTCGCGATCGCCCGTGGGCGGGCGCAGGGGGCAGCGGCATGGCCCGGTACCATCGCCGTCGTCGGGGGCACGATCCTGTGGCTCGGCGCGACCTGGGCGCATCTGCCGCTGGCGGATATGCCGGCGGGCATCTGGCGCTGGGTCGGCGGATAAGCGCGATGCATGTCGATCCGACCCGCGAGCAGTTCGACGCGTTCAAGGCGCTCCCGCGCGACACGCCGATCATGATGATCAACCTGGTCCGCTATCGCGACCATGCGGCCTATCCCGATGACCATCCCTATGCGGCGGAGGGGCTGACCGGTGCCGAAGCCTATCGCCGCTATTCGAAGGAAAGCGGACCGATCTTCGCGCGCGTTGGCGGCACGATCCTGTGGACGGGCAAGCCCGAGGCCGTGCTTACCGGCCCGTCGGACGAACACTGGGATGCAGCCTTTATCGCGCGCTACCCGAACGCCGGAGCGTTCCTCGAGATGGTGACCGATCCCGATTATCGCGCGGCGGTGATCAACCGGCAGGCCGCCGTGATGGATTCGCGGCTGATCCGCTGCGGCGAGCGCGGCGGGACCGGCCAGGGTTTCGGTTGAAGCGGTCCGCTAGGAGCGCGCGCAACCAATTCGTTTCGCGCGTGTTCCAACGCGGATGCTTACAATTTGCGACACTCTTTTGGTGGACGTGCCGAGGGGCGCTGGTCATTTTCGGGACATGATGGTCCGACCCTTCCTTCTTCTGGGCATCGCTGCGCTGCCGCTCGCAGGCTGTGCCGCCGGTCCCGATTACCGGCCGAGCACCGCCGCCCAGCTCGGCGTCCCCCCCGCCTTTTCGGTCGCGGCGGATCAGCAGGCGCAGGCCGATCTCAAACGTTGGTGGACCGCGTTCAACGATCCGATGCTGACCGGGCTGGTCGAGCAAGCGGCGGGCCAGAATCTCGACGTCGCGCAGGCGGTGACGCGGCTGCGTCAGGCACGCGAGGCTTTGGTCCAGTCGCGCGCATCGCTCGTCCCCTCGGTCAGCGCGGGGGGCAGCGCGTCGCGCAGCGAGCCGATCCGCGGCACGAGCACTCAAGTCACGTTGCCAGATGGCACGGTCACGACGGTGTCGCAGGGCGGCAGCACCAGCTTCTCGCTCGGCGGCGACGTCAATTATCAGGTCGACCTGTTCGGCGGCGTGCGGCGCGGGGTCGAGGCGAGCCGCGCGCAGCTCGAGGCATCGGGTTACAGCTATGCCGCGACATTGGTGTCGATCCAGGGAGAGATCGCGCGCAACTATATCCTCGCCCGCGCGGCGCAGGCGCAGCTGGCCAATGCGCGCGAGAGCCTGACCATTCAGGACGACAATCTGGAGATTGCGGGCTTCCGCGTGCAGGCGGGCCTCGTCTCCTCGCTCGATCAGGAACAGGCGCGCGCCAATCGTGCGCAGACCGCCGCGTCGATCCCGTCGATCGAGGCGAGCTATAACAGCGCCGTATCGCGTCTCGGCGTGCTGACTGGACAGGCACCCGGCGCGCTCAAGGCACAGATGGAGGCGGTGCGCCCGATACCGCAGGGGCCGGAGCGGATCGCGGTCGGCATCCCCGCCGATACGCTGCGCCAGCGGCCCGATGTGCGGCTGGCCGAACGCAATCTTGCCGCCGCCGTCGCGCAGATCGGCGTGTCGGAGGCGCAGCTTTACCCGCAGCTCTCGCTCGGCGGCAGCATCGATGCCGGGGCGGGCAGCATCACCAGCCTGTTCGACGTCATCACTGGCCGCGTCTTCGCCAGTATCGCGCAGACGATCTTCGATGCGGGCCGTACCCGCGCGCAGGTACGATCGGCCCAGGCGGCAGCGGATGGCGCCTTCTACGCCTATAAGCAGACCGTGCTGGTCGGGATCGAAGAGGTCGAGAATGCGGTCGTCGCGCTGCAGACCGCACAGGCGCGCGAACGCGAATTCGCCATTGCGCTCGACGCCGCGAACAACAGCGCGATCCTGTCACGCAGCTCGTACCGCGCCGGCCTTGCCGACTTCCTGACGCTGAGCCAGGCGGAGGCGTCACTCGTCTCCGCGCGCAATGGGCTCAATCAGGCGCGGTCGGACAAGGCAAATGCGCTGATCCAGCTGTATCTTGCGCTCGGCGGCGGCTGGGACGCCGCGACCGCGCCGACGCCCGACACCGTCACCGCCCCTCCCCCCGTTTCTGGAACCGGAACCAATTGATGGCCGACGCTGCAACTCCGAAGCTCGACGAATTTCTGGGCGCGAAGACCGTGCCCGCGTGGCGGCGGCATCTGAAGTGGATCGTGATCGCGGTCGTTGCGCTGGTCGCGGTCTATGGGCTGTTCCGCATGTTCGGCGCAGAGGAGGAAGCCGGTTACGCGACCCGCGCGGTGGAGCGCGGCGCGCTGACCGTTACCGTGTCGGCAACGGGCAAGCTGACCCCGACCAACCAGGTGCAGGTCGGTTCCGAACTGTCGGGCCTGATCACGCGCGTGCTGGTCGACGTCAACGACCGGGTCACGGCGGGCCAGCCGCTCGCGCTGATCGATCCCGAGCGGCTTGACGATGCGATCACCCAGGCGCGCGCGTCGGTCGCGGCGGCACAGGCGACGGTCGCACAGAATCAGGCGACCCTGGTCGAGGCGCAGAGCCAGCTCGCCCGGTTCGAGGAAGTCAGCCGCCTGTCGGGCGGGCGCGTTCCGGCCAAGGCCGAACTCGACAATGCCCGCGCGGCGGTAGCGCGCGCGGTGGCGACGGTGCGCGCCAGCCAGGCGCAGGTCACCTCGCAACAGGCCGCCCTGCGATCGGCAGTGACGCAGCGGAACAAGGCGATCGTCCGCTCGCCCGTCAATGGCGTGGTGCTCGCGCGCCAGGTCGAGCCGGGCCAGACGGTCGCGGCATCCTTCAACACCCCGACCCTGTTCGTGATCGCCGAAGACCTGAGCGCGATGGAGCTGGAAGTGGCGATCGACGAAGCCGATGTCGGCCAGGTCAAGCAGGGCCAGCGCGCCAGCTTCACCGTCGATGCCTTCCCCGGCGAAACCTTCCCCGCCACGATCCAGCGCGTCGATGTCGGATCGAACCTGTCGGCACAGACGAGCACGACCACGACCACCAGCACCACGGCGCAGGTCGTATCCTATGGCGCGACCCTGTCGGTTGCCAATCCGGAGCAGAAATTGCGGCCCGGCATGACCGCAACGGCCGAGATCATCACGCTGCAGAAGAACAACGTCCTGCTCGTCCCCAATGCGGCGCTGCGCTTTACCCCCAGCACGGGCGGTGAGGAAGCCGCGAAAGGCGGCATCTCCGGCGCACTCGTGCCCAGCCGGCGGCGTCGGGGCGGCGACAATGAGAAGGCCGCGACGATCCAGCGCGGCGCCAAGCAAACCGTCTATGTGAAGGGCGAGGACGGCCAGCCGCGCGCGATCGAGGTCACCACCGGCGACACCAATGGCCAGGTCACCGAAGTCCTGTCGGGCGATCTGAAGCCCGGGATGGTGGTCATCACCGGCCAGTTCGCGGGCGGGAGCTCCGGCAGCAGCAAGCGCTCGGGTGGCGGCTCAGGCGGCGGGCAGCGCAAGGCAGGAGCATCGGGTGGCTGATCCGATCATCCGCCTGCGCGGCGTCACCAAGACCTACGGCGAGGGGCCGACCGCATTTCAGGCGCTGAAGGGCGTCGACCTCGACATCGCGCAAGGCGATTTCGTCGCGGTGATGGGTCCGTCGGGATCGGGCAAGTCGACGACGATGAACATCCTGGGCTGTCTCGACGTCCCGACGCGCGGGGAATTCCTGTTCAAGAATGTCCATGTCGAGGCGCTCGACCGCGATCAGCGCGCGCTGCTGCGCCGCCGCTATCTCGGCTTTGTGTTTCAGGGGTTCAACCTGCTCAGCCGCACCAGCGCGCTGGAGAATGTCGAACTGCCTTTGCTCTATCGCGGTGAGGACAAGAAGACCCGGCGTGAGCTGGGGATGGCGGCGCTGGAAAAGGTCGGGCTCGACCGCTGGTGGGACCATACTCCCGCCGAACTCTCGGGCGGTCAGCAGCAGCGCGTTGCCATCGCCCGCGCGATCGTCACCAGCCCCGATGTCCTGCTCGCCGACGAACCGACCGGCAACCTCGATTCCGAACGGTCGGTGGAGATCATGGAATTGCTCACCAGCCTCAACCAGGACAGCGGCATCACCGTGCTGATGGTGACGCATGAGCCCGACATGGCCGCGTTCGCCCGCACCATCGTCCATTTCAAGGACGGGCTGGTCGAACGGATCGATACCGGCATGCGCGCGGGGGTGACCGCCTGATGCTCGGCACGATCTTCACCCTCGCGATCCGATCGATCCTGCGGCACAAGCTGCGCTCGTTCCTGACGACGCTCGGCATCATCATCGGCGTGGCGGCGGTGGTCGCGATGGTCACGCTCGGCAATGCGACGACCGCAGCGGTGCAGCAACAGATCGCCAGCCTGGGCACCAACATCCTGCAGGTGCGTCCCGGCCAGGGCTTTGGTCGCGGCGGCGGCGGCCCGCGCCCGCCCGATTTCGAGGAGCAGGATGTCGAGGCGATCCGCGAGCAGATCGCAGGGGTCACGGCGGTCGCGCCACAGGCGCAGGCGAGCGGGACTGCCATCTATAACGGCGCCAACTGGTCGACGACGATCAACGGCACCGGCAATGCCTATTTTCAGGTCCAGCCCTGGCCGCTCACCGGCGGGCGCACCTTCTCTCCGGCGGAAGAGGCGGCGGGCAAGGCGGTGTGCATCATTGGCAATACCGTGCGGCAAAACCTGTTTCGCGGCGGGGAAGCGATCGGGCGGCGGATCCGCGTCAACGACGTGTCGTGCGATGTGATCGGCACGCTGTCGACGCGGGGGCAGGCGGGGTTCGGCGGCGATCAGGACGATGTCATCCTCATGCCGATCAAGACGGTGCAGCGCCGCTTTTCGGGCAATCGCGACATCCGCCTGATGCTGGTCGGCGTCGATTCCGCCTATGACACCGCCGCCGTGCAGTCATCGCTGAGCGACCTGCTCCGCGAACGGCGCGGGATCGAGCCGGGCGAGCAGGACAATTTCAACATCTTCGACACCGCGCAGATCAGCGCGACGCTGACCGGGACAACGCAGCTGCTGACGAGCATCGTCGCGACGGTCGCGGCGATCAGCCTGATCGTCGGCGGCATCGGCATCATGAACATCATGCTGGTCAGCGTGACCGAACGCACGCGCGAGATCGGCATCCGCCTGGCCATCGGTGCGGTCGCGCGCGAGGTGCTGATGCAGTTTCTGGTCGAAGCGATCGTGCTGTCGATGCTGGGCGGCGTGATCGGCCTGTTGGTGGCGCAGGTCGTCATCGCGATCCTGACACCGGTGATGCAGGTGCCATGGACGTTCGACCTTCAGATCAACATCATCGCCTTTGCGATCGCGGCGGGGATTGGGGTGGTGTTCGGCTTCTTCCCGGCCCGGCGCGCGGCGAGCCTCAACCCGATCGACGCGCTGCGGCATGAATAGGGTCGCGGCACTGGCCCGCTGCCCCACCCGGCCACCCAACGCCAGTATCCTATGGGTGGCCGGGTGGGGCAGCGGGCCGGTGCCGGTTCAGCGGAGCTGAAAAGACTCTAGCTGAACTGGAGCAGGATCAGCCCACCGGCCAGCACCACCGCCGCAGCGATGCGGCGGCCGCCAAAGCCTTCGCCGAGCATCCAGGCACCCATCAGCGCTGCCCATACCACGGCGGTTTCGCGCAGCGCCGATACCTTCGCCACTTCCATCAGCGAGAAGGCGTAGAGCGCGGAGCCGAACGAGATGCTCGACAGCGCCCCCGCCGCGACGCCGTGCTTCCAGGTTGCCTTGACTGCGCGGCCAAGCTCGCGGCGGCGGAGCAGCAGCGCGGTGGTGGTGATGCACACGCAATCGAGCATGAACAACCACACGATATAGGTGAACGGACTCGGCGCGACGCGCACCCCGCGCGCATCTGCCATGTTGTACAGCGCGACCCCGATTGCCGTGGCGAAGGCCCAGCTTAGCGCCACCTTGTCCGGATGCGCCGCGAGCGTCACGCCGCGCGCGGGCAGCGCGAAGACGATCACCGCGCCGGTCGCCAGCATCAGCCCGACCCAGCCGATCAGCGGCAATTGCTCATGCAGCACCAGCACCGCGAACCCGGCGGTCAGCAGCGGCGCCGCGCCGCGCATGATCGGAAAGACGAGGCTCAGATCGCCGCGCTGCATCGCGCGCACCAGGCAGATCTGATAGGCGAAATGCGCCGGGACCGCCCAGGCGAGCGCGGCCCAGGTCGCGGCATCGGGCAGCGGCACGATCAGCGCGAACGGTGCGATCACGACCGCCGCGCTGGAAGAAAGCAGCGCCCGTGCAACGAGAATATCGTCGCCGCGCTTCACCACCAGATTGGTGAGCGCGAGGCTGAAGGCCGAGATCAGGCCGAGCGCGATGGCGAGTGCCTGATCACCCATGGATCAGCCGGTCCAGATCCTCCGGCGTATCGACATCGACCAGCTCTGCGGGCGGGACGACGATATGGTGCCCGCGCCGCACCAGATCGCGCGCGCCCATATCACCCTGCGCGGCGAGCAGATCGGGCAGGTGTGCGCGGCCGAACAGCGCCGGCGGGCGCGGGACCACCCCGTCGCTGGACGCCATGATCGCCTCGTCGCCGTCGGCGCCGTCGAGCAGCCGGTAGATCTGTGTCGCGGTGACGCGCGGCATGTCGGCAAGCGCGATGACCACCGCATCGGGGTCGCTGCGCATCGCCGCCTCCACCCCCAGCCGCAG
>NZ_LSJM01000258.1 GCF_001557215.1 Sphingomonas sp. CCH9-E2
CGAGGTCATGGCGGTCGAGCCAGCACCGGCGACGCCTGCTCCGGTCGAGGATACAGCGGCGCTGCCAGACGCATCGCCTGAACCGAACCCGGCCCAGCCGCCGGTGCCGATGGTGGCAGCCGTCAGCGCACCGATGATCGCACCGGTCATCGTCGAAGCCACCACCGCACCGACCCGCGCTGACGATCCGGCCAAGGCGGAGACTCCCGTCGCGGCTGCCGCCCCCGTCGCGC
>NZ_LSJM01000259.1 GCF_001557215.1 Sphingomonas sp. CCH9-E2
GAACCGTCGAGCAGTCGCACCTGTCGGCCAAGCGCACGCTGGACCAACTCGGCATCCCTCGTCGGACATTCTACCGCTGGTATGATCGCTACCTCGAAGGCGGGCCGGAGGCGTTGGAAGATCGGCCATCGGCGCCGAGCCGGGTGTGGACCGCATCCCGGCGGGCATCCACGACCAGATCATCGAGCTGGCGCTGGAACAGTCTGAGCTGAGCCCCCGGGAACTGGCCGTGCGCTTCACCGATGGGCAGCGCTACTTCGTGTCGGAATCCACGGTTTACCGCCTGTTGAAGGCCCACGACCTGATCACCAGCCCGGCCTATGTCGTGATCAAGGCTGCCGATCAGTTCCACACGAAAACCACGCGGCCGAACGAGATGTGGCAGACCGACTTCACCTACTTCAAGATCATCGGGTGGGGCTGGATGTATCTGTCGACCGTGCTCGACGACTTCTCGCGCTACATCATCGCCTGGAAGCTGTGCACCAACATGCGAGCCGAGGACGTCACCGACACGCTGGACCTCGCCCTGGCGGCTTCTGGTTGCGACAGCGCCACGGTGCTGCACAAACCCCGGCTACTCAGCGATAATGGCCCCAGCTACATCGCGGGTGAGCTGGCGGAATACATCGAGGCCCGGAAGATGAGCCATGTCCGCGGCGCCCCGTGTCATCCCCAAACCCAGGGCAAGATCGAGCGCTGGCACCAGACCCTGAAAAACCGCATCTTGCTGGAAAACTACTTCCTGCCCGGCGACCTCGAAGCCCACATCGAGGCCTTCGTCGAGCACTACAATCACCAGCGATACCACGAGAGCCTGGCCAACGTGACGCCTGCCGACGCCTACTTCGGCAGGGCTCCGGCAATCATCAAACTGCGCGAAAGGATCAAGCGACAGACCATCGAACATCGGCGCTTGCAGCACCGCAAGTTCGCCGCCTAACATCAACCCCCTGACGAGGTCCGCACTCCGCTAATCTACGCCGCGAGTTGTGCCGAATGTTCTGACGACGGACAG
>NZ_LSJM01000260.1 GCF_001557215.1 Sphingomonas sp. CCH9-E2
CGGCTACCGCCAGTCGCTTGAATCGCAGCAGAATATCCGCCGCAACTCGACACAGATTGTCGATGCGATCGTTGCGGAGGACATCGGCAAGCTGCCCGATATCGCGGTTTCGGACACGGCGGCCCGCATTCCCGGCGTTCAGGTCGAGCGCAGCGGTGGCGAAGCCGGACGCGTACTGGTGCGCGGCCTTCCCGACTTCGTCACCACCTATAACGGCCGCGAAATCTTCACCGCCGAAACCCGCTCGGTCGCGCTGCAGGACTTTCCTTCGGGCGCGATCGGCGCGATCGAGGTGTTCAAAACCTCGACCGCCAACCTGGTCGAGCCGGGCCTGGCCGGCCTCATCAACGTGCGCTCGCGTCGGCCGTTCGACTTCGCCGACTTCCACGTCGCCGGTTCTGCATGGCTGACCTACACCTATCAGGCGCGCGACTATAACCCGAACGGCAACATCATGGTCTCGGACCGCTGGGATGTCGGCGGGGGCGAGATCGGCGCGCTGCTCGGCCTGTCCTATACCAGCATGCATTATCGCGATTCGACGCGCTCCAACACCGACTTCGTTGCGGGTGGCGGCCCGGGCGGGACGCAATTCCCGGACATTCAGCGCGTAACCTATGACGAGGGTGATCGCGAGCGTCCGTCGGTCAACGGCGCGATCCAGTGGCGCCCGAGCCCCGGCCTCGAATTCTACGCCGAAGGTCTCTACCAGGGCTTCCGCAACAAGCTGTCGTCACGCGAGATGGAAGCGGCCCTGTGGGGTGGCTCCGGCTTCTCCAACGCCGTGACCGTTCCCGGTCGCCCCGACCTGCTCGAAAGCGCGACCGTGACCAATCCGCGCCGCGTGCAGGGCTATCAGGGCGGTACGTACAACAAGACCGACACCTTCCAGTTCGCAGTCGGCGGCAGCTTCGAGACCGGCAGCCTCAAGATCACCGCAGACGTCGCACGGACGGACTCGACCTTCACCGGGTCGACCGCCAGCGTCGACTATGCCTTTGCCGCCCCGCAGTCGATCGTGTTCGACACCAATGCCGACAGTGGCGACGGCGGCGCGGTCTTATCGATCCCAGGCTTCGATGCAAGCAACCCTGCAAACTACGTCTATCGCGGCTTCTATGAGGAAGCGCAGCAGGCCAAGGGCAAGGACTGGCAGGCGCGTTTCGACGTAACCTACGAAACCGAACTGCCGTGGGTGAAGGCGTTTGAAGCCGGTGTCCGCTATACCGATCGCGACGCCCGCCGCGAATATGGCAACCGCTATTTCGATCGTGAAGGCGACCGTCGTCCATTCTCGGCGGTGCCGCTGACTTATGAGCTGTTCCAGCCCGGGTTCCGCGGTGCCGATCCGCAGCCCGGTCTGCTGACCTGGCTCTCGCCGACCTATGACAGCATCCGCGCCAATCTGGAGCAGCTTCGCACGTTCAACCAGCCCGGCCTGACCGGGGCACCGGCGCCCGATCCGCAGCAGACCTGGGATGCGAACGAGAAGCATTTCGCGGCCTATGGCCAAGTCCGTTACGAAATCCCGCTCGGGGGTGAAGCCAGCATCGACGGCACGATCGGCCTGCGCTACACGCGCAGCGATCTCGACCTGTCGGGCACGCGCTTCGTGCTCCCGGCAGGCGGCGGCCCGGGTGTGCAGACGCCGACGGTCGTGGAACGCAAATTTGAAGCATGGTTGCCCAACTTCAATGCGCGTATCCGCTTCACACCGCAGATCCAGGCGCGGTTTGCCGTCACCGAGACCCAGACGCGACCCAACTTCATCGACCTGCGCGCGTCGGGGACGCTGGATCGGCCCAACACCAATGGCTGTTTGTCGCTCACCCCGATCCCGGCAGGCTGCTACCGCACCGGCAATGGCGGTAACCCGTTCCTGAACCCGCTCACGTCGCGCAACTACGACGCCGCGCTGGAATATTATTTCTCGCGCAACGGCTTCGTATCGGTGAGCGTGTTCCACCGCGATATGAAGGGGTTCATCGAGGGGAATACCTTTACCGGCACGCTTCCGGACGGAACCCCGCTGCGCCTGAACTCGCCGGTCAATGCGGGCAATGGCCGCATCCGCGGCTTCGAAATCCAGGGCTCGACCTTCCTCGATTTCATCGGGCTGCCGCAGTTCGGTCTGCAGGGGAACGTCACGAATCTCGATGCGCGGTCGGATTTCAACTATGACGACGGCCTCAATCCAGACGGATCGCCGCTGATCCGGACGGTCAACCGCGAGCTCCTGTTCGTGTCCGATTGGTCGCTGAACGCAGCAGCCTTCTACGAGGCCAACGGTCTGTCTGCGCGCCTCGCTTACAACTGGCGCAGCGCGTTCCCGCTGACGTATCAGCGCCGCGGTGACCACCTTTACACCGAAGAAGCCGATCCGGTTCAGCGGCTCGATCTGTCGGTCAGCTATGATTTGATGCCGGCAGTCACGGTGTTCGGCGACTGGACGAACATCCTGGGTGACCCGTTCAGTTCGACGCTGACACGCACAAACACGGTCAACAATGCCCTGCCCGCAGCAGGGGCGTTCACTGCCACCTATCCGCGTGTGGTTCGCTACGAGGAATCGACCCTCACCGTCGGCGTCCGCTTCCGGTTCTGACGGGAACGCCGGCACGAGCATGGGAGCCGGAGAGCCTTGCTCTTCGGCTCCTGTCGTTTGAGGATCATGCGATGAGCAGCGAAGTCCCCCGCGACGATCGGCCGCGCACCCGCGTCGTCATTGTCGGCGGCGGCACTGCCGGATGGATGGCCGCGGCGGCGCTGATCCGCCGCCTGCCCCATGCCTGCAGCGTCCGGCTGATCGAGTCCGAGGATATTGGTATCGTCGGCGTGGGCGAGGCGACCCTCCCCCATCTGCGCGCCTTCGTGTCCATGCTCGGGATCGACGAGGCCGAGTTCATGGCTGTCACGCAGGCAACCTATAAGCTCGGGATCGAATTCCGCGACTTCGGCCGCATCGGCGACGCCTATCTCCACCCGTTCGGCAATTTCGGCCGACCGCTCAACGGCGTGCCCTTTCATCACTATTGGCTACGGATGCGGGCGCAGGGCCGTGACGCTTCGCTGTTCGACTATTCGCTGTGCAACCAGATGGCGGCGCAGCGCCGCTTCGCTCCGCCGACCGACGACGCGGCGTCGCTGCGCTCCAGCTATGGCTATGCCTATCAGTTCGACGCCACCTTGTTCGCTCCGTATCTGCGCAACTATGCCGTCGCGCGCGGGGTCGAGCGGACCGAAGGCCGTGTCGTCGACGTCTCGCTCGATCCGCTGTCTGGCGATGTCTCCGCGCTCACCCTCGCCAGCGGCGAGCGGGTCGAGGGCGACCTGTTCGTCGATTGCTCGGGCTTTCGCGCCCTGCTGATCGGCGGAGCAATCGGTTCGGCGTGGGAGGACTGGTCGCACTGGCTCCCATGCGACCGCGCCGTCGCTGCCCCCTGCGCCTCGCCCGAGGGTCCGATCGAGCCCTATACCCGCGCCACGGCAATGTCGGCCGGCTGGCGCTGGCGCATTCCACTGCGCCACCGGGTCGGCAATGGCTATGTCTTTTCATCCGCGCATCTTGATGAGGATGCGGCCAGCACGGCGCTCGTTTCCGCGCTTGAACACCCGCCCCTCGCCGATCCGCGCGTGCTCCGTTTCCGCGCCGGTCGCCGGGCGCGCAGCTGGGATCGCAACGTCGTGTCGATCGGCCTCGCCTCCGGCTTTCTGGAGCCGCTCGAATCGACCAGCATCTATCTGGCGCAAGGCGCGGTCGAGCAGCTGATCGCGCTATTCCCGATCGACGGCCGCATTGCGGATGCCGATCGCGACGAGTTCAATTGCATGGTCGATCTCGAATATGACCGGATCCGCGACTTCCTGATCCTCCACTATCACGCAACGGCGCGCGACGATTCGCCGTTCTGGAACGACATGCGCACGATGCGCATCCCCGACAGCCTGGCCGAGAAGATGGAGCTGTTTCGCGAGTCCGGCCGCGTCGCGCATTACACCCAGGGGCTGTTCTTCGAACCCAGCTGGCTCGCCGTCTATCTCGGCCAGGGGATTACCCCGCGCCATTGGGACCAGCGCGCCGACTTGATCGATCCCTCACAACTCGGCGGGGCGCTTGATCAGCTGCGCGCGCAGATCGCGGCAACGGTGCGCGACATGCCCAGTCATGACGCGGCCTTGGCTCGCCTCGCATGAGCGCGCGCGCCATCCGCTCTGTTTGCGTCGTCGGCGACGGGATTGTCGGGCTGTGCGCGGCGGCAGCATTCGCCCGGGCCTTGCCGCAGATCACGGTGACGATCGTCCCAGCTGAACCCGATGCGGCGGCGGTGGCCGAGATTCAGTGCGCAACTTGGCCCAGCATCCACCGTTTCCACGCCGCGATCGGGCTGGACGAGCGTGAGCTGATCCGCGCGGGGATCGCGACGCACCTGCTGGGCGCCCGCTTCGGCCCTTGGCATGAGCTCGATCAGGCTTGGATCCATGGCTTTGGCGAGCATGGCCTGATGGCCGGCGACATCCCGTTCCACACCTTGTGGCATCGCGCGTTTCAGGCCGGGCGCGCGGAACCCTTCTGGCGCTACAGCGCGGCAGCGTTGCTGGGCGCTTCCGGCAAGTTCGTCCACCCCAGCCCCGACCCTGCCTCCCCGCTCGGCGGCATGCTCTACGCGCTGCGCATCGATCCGCCCCGCTACCGTGCCCGCCTTGCGGCACTGACTGCCGCACTGCCGCGACACGCACCGTTCGTGTCGGTTGAGCGCGACGGAACTGGGACGGTCACCGCCATTGCAATGGCCGATGGCAAGCGCGTCAGCGCGGATCTTTACCTCGACTGCACGGGGACGCAGGCGTTGCTTCGCGCTCCCGATGCGCGCGCGTTCGAGCCGTGGGACGCGTGGCTTCCGGGGCGCTCGATGGCGGTGCGCGACGGACCCGGCGACGCCGCCGACCCGCTTGATCGGGCCGAGACATCCGCGCACGGCTGGCGCTGGCAATCGCCGCTGGCAGGGCGAACCCGCGTGATCGAACTCAGCGATGCGCCCACCGGCATCCCGGTGCAGTTCGGCCATCACAAGCCATGGATCGGCAATGTTCTGGCGATCGGCGATGCCGCAGGCGCGATCGATCCGCTCTTCGGAACCGGACTCCACCTGGCTCAGGACGCAATCTTGCTGGCGCTCGATCTGTTGCCGGGTCGGAATTTCTTGCAGGCCGAGCTGGCCGAGTACAACCGTCGCAGCCGCGCGAGCGCGACGCGCATGCGTGACTTTCACGCGCTCCACCACCTGCGCGCGCGCACCATGGCCCAGACGCTTCCCGAGGGCCTTGCCCGCACGCTCAATCAGTTCGAACGCCGCGGGCGGCTGCCGCCGTTCGAGGGCGAGCCGTTCGAGGCGGACGCGTGGCGCGCGGCGCTGATCGGCCTTGGCGTTCGGCCGAACGCGATCGACCCGCTGACTGCCTCGATTGACCCCGGCCGGGCCGAACACGCGATGGATGCGCTCGCCGCGCGCCTCGCCGACGCTGTCGCGCGCGTGCCGCCCTACCCGCAACTGCTCAAACAGCTGCGGGCAGGCTGAACCAACTCACTTCTTCCCGGTCGGCCGGATGCTGACACCGACGGCCGGTTCACCATCCTTCCACAGCAAAGGCGCGACATAGAGATAGCGCTTGTTGTCCAGCTTGCGGCACCCAGGCGTCGCGGCCCATGCGTGGAAGGTCACGAACTGGCGCGCCCCGACGGTAACAATGCTCTGATGCCCCGGCCCGCTCAGGCAACCGGCTTCGCGGTTGTTGTAGCTGTAGAGGATCGGGTTCTTGGGTGAGTCGGTGCACGGCCCCATCGGCCCTTCGCACTTCGCCCAGCCCATCGCATAGGGCGACAGCCGCTGATGCTCTTCCCAGCCATAATGGTTCGACGAATAGAACATTGCATAACCCGCGGGGGTCTTCACCATGGTCGGCGCCTCGATCACATGGGCCTCCCACGGCTTGTCGTTGCGCAACAGCGCGACGGCGGGACCCTCCAGCTTCAGCCCATCGGCGCTCATGCGCTGGGCATAGATGTCGGTCGGCTTGCCGAACTTCGGATTATTGCCGTCATTCTTGTAATAGAGATACAGCTTGCCATCGCTGTCACGGAATGGTGCCGCGTCGATCGTGCCGCCCAGGTCGCGCTGGCACACCATCGGCTCGGTTTCCTTCGACACGAACGGCCCGCGCGGATCGCTGGAAAACGCCGCGCCCACGCATTGCAGCCCGCTCTCCTTCTCGCGCGCGGTGATATAGATCACGAAGCCATTGGGTACGCGCAGCACCTCGGGCGCCCAGGTGAACCCCTCGCGCGCCCAGACCGGCAACGTCGGCATCGCATCGTGAATCTTGCCACCCGTCTTGACCAGCGCCCAGTCGGCGAGGTTGGTCGAGGTCGCCATCTGCACGTTCGCGACATTGCCCGGCGGATTGGTCGCATAGGCATAGAACGTCCCGTCGTGCAGCATCACGAACGGGTCGGCGAAATCCTCTTCCAGCACGGGCGCGAACGGCGGCTCTTCCTTCGCCGGCGCGAACGCGGTGCAGGCCAGCGCCAGCAATGCAAGAGCGGGGTATTTTGCCATACGTAACTCCTTTGGCTCCATCATCCTGGCCGGTCGGATCAACGCCCACTCGACCTGTCGCTTCTTTTATCATATAAATCAGCTCAACAGGAAAGACCGTTTGTCGCGGTCGGGAGCCGCGCATGAATTTCACTGTGGACCGTATCGATTTCGGCACGCTGAACGGGGAGCGGGTTGAGCTGATCCGACTGGGCAACGGGACGGCGGAAGTATCGATCCTGAGCTACGGCGCTTCGATCCACGCGGTGTGCGTCCCGGACCGCCACGGACGGCTAGGCGATGTCGCGCTCGGCCATGCAACGCTCGCGGAATATGTCGACCAGCCGCAATTCATGGGTTCCACGGTCGGCCGCATCGCCAATCGCATCGCGAACGGGCGTTTCATCTTCGACGGCACCGAATATCGGGTGCCGGTCAACAACGGCCCCAACTCGCTCCATGGCGGGGATCGCGGGTTCGACAAGGCGAACTGGAAGATCCTGAACACCGGGACCGACGGGGAGGCGTCGGTCACGCTCGGCCATGTCAGCCCGGACGGCGATCAGGGCTATCCCGGAACGCTGACGGTGACCGCGCGCTACGCGCTCGACGCCGCCAATAGCCTGCAGGTGGAATATCGCGCGATCAGTGATGCGCCAACCGTCGTTGCCCTGTCCAACCACGCCTACTGGAACCTTGCCGGCACAGACAGCGGCATCAGCGCACTCGACCACCATCTGACGATCCCGGCCGAGCAGTTCCTGCCGACCGACGACACGGCGATTCCCACCGGCGAGGTCCGAGCGGTCGACGGAACCGCGTTCGACTTCCGGACGCCGACCGTGATTGCCGAGCGGGTACGCGATGGCGGCGACGCGCAGCTTCGGATCGGACGCGGCTATGACCATAACTGGATCGTCGCAGCCGATATCGCCGATCATCTGCGACTGATGGCGCGTGTCCTCGATCCCGTGTCCGGCCGGGTGATGGAGGTTCACTCCAACCAGCCAGGCCTGCAGTTCTATTCCGGCAACTTCCTCGATGGAAGCTCGGTCGGCAAAGGCGGCCAGATGATCCGCATGGGCGATGCGATCGCGCTCGAACCCCAGCAATTTCCCGACACCGTCAACCGCCCCGCATTCGGGTCGGTGCGACTGGAGCCGGGCCAGGTCTACCGCAACGTTATCGCATGGCGGTTCGACGTCGAGCGGAACTGATGTCCCCATCAAAATCAACAAACGGAGAGCGATGTTGAACATCGGGAAAGCATGCGTCGCGGTCGGCCTGAGCGCCATGGCACTGGCGCTGACGGCTCCGGTTGCGGTCGCCAGCCCCGCCGACATGGAAGGGCGCGCTGCCGCAGCCGCGACCGTCACCCGCGGCCAAGCGCGATTCACGGTGCTGACCTCCGGGCTGATCCGGATGGAATGGTCGCCAGCCGCCCGCTTCGTCGATGCGCCGTCGCAGGTGTTCATCGACCGCGACCAGCCCGTGCCCCGCTTCACCACCACGGTCGAAAACGGCAAGCTGGTGATCCGCACCGATGCACTCGAACTCAGCTATACCCTCGACAGCGGTCGCTTCACCGCCGCCAACCTCACCATCCGCTCGCGTAACCTGAAGCCCGCGTTCAGCTGGCGCCCCGGCACGCCCGCGACCGGCAATCTGCACGGCACCGCACGAACCCTCGACCGCTACTCGGGCGACCGGCAGATCGACAACGGCTCCCGGCTCGATCTCGGCCAAGGGCTCATCTCGCGCGATGGCTGGCACATCGTCGATGACAGCCGCTCTTTCGTGTTCGACGACAGCCGCCCGGACCCTTGGGTGCAGAAACGCGCCTGTGGCGAGTGCCAGGACCTGTACTTCTTCGGCTACGGCCACGATTACACCCGCGCGCTCGGCGATTTTGCCAAGGTTGCTGGCCGCCAGCCGATGCCGCCACGCTTTGCCTTCGGCTATTGGTGGTCGCGCTACTGGAATTATTCCGACCGCGAGCTGCGCGATCTGGTCGGCGATCTCGATCGCTCCGGCTTCCCGCTCGACGTGCTCGTCATCGACATGGACTGGCATCGCACCGACGATCTCAGCTGGGACCCGCGCTATGTCGTGAAGGACGAGGTCGGCGAAGGCGTTGGCTGGACCGGCTATAGCTGGAACCGCAGCCTGTTCCCCGATCCGAAGCGCTTCCTGGGCTGGCTGGAAGACCGCAAGATCAAGGCGACGCTTAACCTGCATCCCGCATCGGGCATCCCCCCGCGCGAGGACAGCTATGCCGCCTTCGCCAAGGCGATGGGCGTGACCGATGGCAAGGCCGTGCCGTTCGAAGGCGCCGACCGCCGCTTCGTCGACAATTGGTTCAAGCTGACGCTCGACCCGCTGACCGCGCAGGGCGTCGATTTCTGGTGGCTCGACTGGCAGCAATGGCCGGAGTCGAAGCTAATGCCGGGCCTGTCGAACACTTGGTGGCTCAACCACCTGTTCTACACGCGCATGCAGCGGGCGAACGCCAGTCGCGCGCTGATCTATCACCGCTGGGGCGGGCTCGGAAACCACCGCTACCAGATCGGCTTCTCCGGCGATGCCGTCATCACCTGGGATTCGCTGGCCTATCAGCCCTATTTTACCGCAACTGCTTCGAACGTCCTTTATGGCTATTGGAGCCACGATATCGGCGGCCACATGTCCGCCGACGGGATCCCCGACGATCAGCGCACTCTGGACCCCGAGCTCTATGTCCGCTGGATGCAATTCGGCGCGTTCAGCCCGATCCTGCGCACTCACTCGGCCAAGGACGGCAATCTCCGCAAGGAGCCGTGGCGATTCTCGCCGGAAGTCCTGAATATCCTGCGCGACACCGTGGCCCAGCGCTATCGCCTCGCGCCCTATATCTACACCGCGTCGCGACAGGCGTACGACACGGGGGTCTCGATCATGCGCCCGCTCTATTATGCGTGGCCGGATCGGGAGGAAGCCTATACGGCGCGTGGACAATATATGTTCGGCGACGACATGCTGGTTGCGCCCGTGACCAAAGCCGGACGTGACGGCGTCGTCGAAACGTCGATCTGGCTGCCGCCGGGACAGTGGTACGATACGAACCGCGGCGAGCTTGTCGCGGGCGATCGTACCATTTCGCGCGACTATCTGCTGAACGAAGTTCCGCTATTCGTGCGGGCTGGCGCGGTCATTCCGATGAATCCGCCCGCGACGAAGAACTTGCAGCAAAACGACGGAAGCGAGTTGGTGCTACAGGTTATGCCGGGCGGTGCGGCGATTACACAGCTCTATGAAGATGCCGGCAACGACGAAGGCTATCGGTCCGGTGCGTTCAGCTTCACGCCAATCAACAGCACGCGCGACGCCCGGGGTGCGACGCTGACCGTGAACCCGCGCAAGGGCGGCTACCCTGGCGCGTCGACCACCCGGCAGATCACCGCAGCGTTTCCAGCGGCGTCGCTTCCAACGCGGGTATCGGTCAACGGCATTGCATATTCACGCTCTGACGATCAGCGCAGCGGCCATTGGCACTATGATGGCACCAGCTTGACCGCACGCGTCATCGTCCCCCCGCTCGCCACGACTGCTCCACTGACGATCAAGGTTGACTTCGCGTCCGATAGCCGGATCGACGGGCTGCTCTATCGCGTCAAGCGAACCGCCGCTGCCGTCGCCTGGCTCAAGGAACATTGGCCCGCGCCGGAGCCGATGCCCGACGACATATCGCTCGCGGGGCAGTTTGGCCAATTGGCGGACTATCATCCGGAGCGGCTGAATGCACTCATCTCCGCATTCGACCTCCAGACCGCAGGCCTTGTAATGCTGGTTGAGACTTCCCGTGTGTCACCACAGGTCAGGGCCGAGTTTGCACGACGAATGGCGCTGATCCGTCAGTAGCGTCGGCATGAGCCGAAACTGGGCAGGCAGTGTTCAATCGCAATGGATTCTGGTGGAATGGTCGGGGAGACAGGATTCGAACCCGAAATACCTGCCCCCTCAACGCACGGATTTCCGCGGGTTTCGCGGGATCGCGAGGCCCTTGTGAATCGGTTTTGTGTAGTTGTCCAGTGCGAACGGCGCGCCGGCCGTTTTAGACAGGGCTGCCGGCGCAAAGACGCTGATCTGCTCGCGCATTCTCAGGGGTCGCAGGTCGACTTCCAACGCGCTCGGCTTAAAGCTCCGAATTCCACCGCATCATGTGCGCAGAAGATCGCCACCTCGCCGTCATGCTCATGGGCGAGACGACGCAGCCGCGCCTGATTGCCGAGCCGCGCCTCACGATCCACTTCCATCATCCACTGGTAACCCCGCATCCCCGCAGGGCAGCGCCGGCGCTGACCATGGATTTCATCGCGATGGAAATAGGCGTCAGCGGCGTGGAGCAGCCAGCCTGTGCCGGTATCGACCGCAATTCCGCTATGGCCCCAAGTATGGCCGGACAAGGGGATCAGGAGGATTTCGGGGGGCAAGCCGTCAAGTTGGCGGACGGCATCAAAGCCAAACCACGGCTCCCCCCGGCCCATCGGGTAGAGCCGCCAATCTGTTGCTTCGTCCCATTGCTGCGGGCGGTAGCGCCGCGTGCCGACGAACGCACCGCCATAGCCGCGATCGGCCACTTCCTTTTCGCGCGCAGTGATGTGCACCGTCGCATTGGGGAAATCCTCGATCCCGCCGGCATGATCGAAGTCGAGATGGCTGATCAGGATATGCCGCACGTCGCGCGGATCGAAGCCGAGCGCGCGGACCTGCGCGACCGCAGTTTCTTCGGGTTGCAACTGGATGTTGTTCAGCGCGCGAAAGAACATCGAAAGCCTTCGGCGCGGATGCGCAACGTCGCGCGTGCCGAATCCGGTATCGACCAGCACCAGACCCGCATCGGTCTCGATCAAGAGGCAATGGCATACGATATGGCCGGTGATTAGCCCGTGGCTGGTGCCATCAAACAGGCGTCCGCCCCAGGGGCAGCTGGTTCCGCAATTGAGGTGATGGATCCTGAGTGTCATGCTCCGCGCCTCCGCGATCGGGGGTAGCTCACTCGGCCGCCACGACCAGAGGGCGCTCGCCCTCGACGCGCCCGACTTCCTGCGCGAACCATGCGCAGGTCAGCGCCAGACCTTCCCGCAGAGGTACGGTCGGCTCCCAGCCGAGAACCGTTCGGGCGCGACCGATGTCGGGCTGGCGTCGTCGCGGATCGTCGACCGGGAGTGGGCGATGACGGACCGGCGCGTTGGTGCCGGTCAGCTGTACAATGAGATCGACCAGCTCGCTGACGGTCAGCTCGGTCGGGTTGCCGAGATTGACGGGCTCCGTGCCGTCGATCTCGCTTTCCATCAGCCGCATCAGCCCGTCGACCAGATCGGAAACGTAGCAAAAGCTGCGGGTCTGGCTGCCATCGCCATAGATGGTGAGCTCCTGCCCCGACAGCGACTGACAGATCAGGTTGGAGATCACACGACCGTCATCCGGGTGCATGTGGGGACCATAGGTGTTGAAGATCCGCGCCACGCGCACCTGCGCGCGGCCCATGCGGGCAAAGTCGAACGCCATCGCCTCGGCGGCGCGCTTGCCTTCATCATAACAGGCGCGCGGACCGATGCAGCTGACGGCGCCGCGATAATCCTCGCGCTGGGGATGTACCTCGGGATCGCCATAGACCTCGCTGGTCGAGGTGAGCAGGAAGCGCGCGCCCGAGCGTTCGGCAAGACGCAGCAGATGACCGGTCCCCACGACGTTGGTCAGCATCGTATGCTCCGGATCTGCCTGATACTGCGGCGGCGATGCAGCACAGGCGAGATTGTAGATGCGCGTGATGCAGCGGGCGCGGGTCAGTACTGAATCGGGCAGATCATCGACGATGTCGGTGCGGATGAATTCGAAGCGCGGATGGCGCTCCAGCTTCTGAAGATTCGCCGGGTGCGCGGTCTGCAGATTGTCGAGACACAGCACATGCTCGCCCCGCCCAAGCAGCGCGGCGCACAAATGCGACCCAATAAAGCCTGCGCCACCGGCAACGAGCGTGAGCGGAGTAGTGACCATGGACAGGCTCCCGGAGGTTGGTTGCGGACGCGCGTCCGACAGATGCTGTTCGAGTTCGGCGGCGCGGTGCGCCGCGCTGTGTTGGGCGAGGATGCGGCGGCGCGCAGCCGTACCGATCGAGGCGGCGTCGGCATCGAGTGCCGCCAGCGCATCTTCCGTCGTGTCCGCCAGCAGGATTTCGCTGTTCGGGGCGAGCAGCGTATCAATGCCCTCCCAGCGATCCGACACGATTGGCACTGCGCAGGCGCTTGCCTCGAAAATTCGGACCGAGGGCGACCAGCCGGCGGCGATCATGTCGGCGCGGGTCACGTTGAGCGTATACCCCGAGGCGCAATAGAACGCCGCGTGGTCGGCCGGCGGAAGATGCTCGATCCGCTCGACATTGGCTGGCCAGTCGATGTCGTCGGGGTAGCGCGAACCCGCGACGACGAAGCGCAGGCCAGGGCGACGGCGCGCGGGTTCGATCAGCAGACGTTCGAGCGTCGGCTGCCGGTCCAGGCTATAGGTACCGAGATAGGACAGGTCCCAGCGCTTCGGCACGTCGAGCGGCCGATAGGCGTCGGGATCGACCGAACAGTACAGCGCACGCGCCGCGCGCGCGCCATAGTCCCGCTCGATCCGCTCCAGCGTCGGGCCGCCGGTGAACGACAGATAGAGATCGAACCCGCGGATCGTCTCGCGATCGAGATAGGCGCACTCGCCCCGACCGAGCGCCGCCAGCGTAACCGGGGTGTCGATATCGTAAAATGCCGTGACGCCCCGCGCCTGCGTCTGAACGAACTGCGCGACGGCGATGCCGTCGGGCACATAGGAACCGACGACGACCGCGTCGGCATCGGCAATGTCACCGCGCCACCGCTCCAGCTCAGCGATCTCCTTGTAATAGACCAAGCGGCAATAATCGGGATCGGGCAGGTCGCGATGCGCTGCATACCAGGGGACATCCCGCTCCAGGAACAGGATATCGTGCCCCCGCGCGGCAAAGGCACGGAGCAGCGCACGCCAGGTGGTGGCGTGGCCATTGCCCCACGACGATGACAGGCTGAGGCCGAGGACAACGAGCTTCATCACGCAGCCTCCCGCACCTGGCGCAGCTGCGCGCGCAGCAATGCGTCGACCTGCGCGCCACGCAGCGTGTAGCTGTGCTCGGCAAGCACGCGCATCCGCGCCGCCTCCCCAATCTCGGCGGCGCGCTCGGGGGTGAGCCCGGCGAGCAACTCGGCGACATCCTTCCCGTCGCGAGCGACCAGCACTTCCTCGTCCGGCTCGAGGAACAGCTCGATCCCCTCCCAATGGTCGGTGATCAGGCACGCCCCCGCCCCTGCGGCCTCAAAGACCCGCGTAGCCGGCGAGAAGCCGACCTGCGCCATCGAATCGCGCGCAACGTTGAGCACCGCGCGCGGCGTGCAGTTGAACGCATTGTGGTCGCCGGTGCCAACATGCCCCACCGCGGTGACGTTCGCCGGCATCGGCTTGTCGCCCCAGCCATTCCCGCCAAGCAAGAAGCTGCGATCGGCCAGCATCGCGGCGGGACGCAGGAAGAACTCTTCCACCCGCGCCTCACGATCGGGCAAGCGATTAGCCAGCAGCCCGAGATCGGCGGCGAAACGCGGGTCGGCTGCCACCGGAAAATGCGTGTCGGCATCTAGCGCATTATAGACCGGCACGCACCGCGCTGCACCGAACTCGCGATAGGTGCTCACCACGGGCTGTCCGCCGCCATAGGTCAGCACCAGATCGAGTTCCGGCAGCGCAGTGCGCACCGGATGCGCGGGATGGCCACGCATCTCGTCCAGGGTTGCGGCGGCATCGACGTCCCAGAAGCTGCGTAACGCACCAGGCCGGGCGTGCGCCATCACACCCTCAAGCAACTCTCGGTCGAACACTCCGACCCCGCTCGCCTTGACGACGATATCCGCGTCCGCCGCTTCAGCGATGACCGCGCGCAGGCCCGCCTCGGTCGCCGGATAGACTACCGATCGTGCCCAGGACGGCGGATCGATATCGCGATGCTGCTGCCGGTCGAACGCATCGGGCTCGTAGAAGGTAATGTTGTGGCCGCGCGCGGCGAGGTCCTTCAAAATGCCGCGATAATAGGTCGCCGCACCATTCCAATAAGCGGACAACAGGCTCGATCCGTAGAAGGCGATCTTCATGCGGCACTCCGGGCTGAGGGGGATTTCAAGGCGGCAAGGATCGCAAGCAGCTCGTCGACGCGGTGCGCGCAGCTGTGGCGGGCGCGGATGGTGGTCAGGCCGTGCTCGGCAAGACGACGGCGCAGGTCTGCGTCGGCGGCAAGGGCACGCAGGTGGAGGGTCATCTCCGCGCCATCGCGCGCGACCAGATAGTCCGCCCCCGGCGTGAACAACCCTTCGCGATCTTCCCACGGGGCGGAGACCAACGGAATGCCACAGGCCAGCGCCTCGAATACGCGGATCGTGGGAATTCCAGGGAGCAGCGTCGCATAATAATGGCGCGGCACGTGAACGGTCGCCAGATGTCCCGCGAACAGCTCGGGCGCACGGGCATTCGCCGCCCAGCCGTGATAGCGCGCGCCATAGAGTTCCAGCATTTCCAGCGCCGGTTGCGGGTAGCGCACGCCATAAATGTCCAGCGGCAGCCTGGCATCCCGCGCCGGAGCGAGCAGGAACTGTTCCAGCTCGGCCGTACGCTCGCCATCGCCCCAATTGCCGATCCAGATCAGCCCTTCGCGCTGCTCCTGCTCCGCCGGTGGGTGGAAGCGGCGCAGATCGGCGGCCTCGTGCCAGGTCCACACGCGCCCACCCCAGCCCCAGCCGCGATAGACCTCGGCCAGCGCCTCGCCAAAGGCGAGCACGCCGTCATAGCCCGACAGGTCAAAGGCGCGCATCGCCTCGGGCTCACTGACCGCGCGGTGGTGGGTGTCGTGAAACAGCAGCGTGAACCGCCCGCCATCCATTCGCAGCCGGCCGAGCTGCGCCACCAGTACAGGATCGTTCCACTCATGCACGATGACGAGATCGGCGCCATCGACCATCGCCTCGACCGCGTCCTCAGGACCGTAGCTCTGCGATCCAAGTTCGGGATAGGCGCAGTGATACGGCGCCAGCCCCGCTTCGCCATTATCGGCGAGCAGATTGGCGAGGCTCCACGCCCCGTGCGGCTCCCATACCGCAACCTCGTGGCCGCGCGCGACGAGTTCGCTCAGCACACCGCGCAGGAAGTGCGCATTGCCATGGTTCCAGCACGAGGCGAGCGAATGGGTGAAATAGACGATCCTCATGCCGCCTTGCTCCCCCGGCGCGGGCAGGCGGACAGGGCATCGGCATAGACGGTGCGCATCGCACTGGCGGTCGCTTCGGGACGGTAGCGCTCGGCGCGGGCCCGTGCTGCCTCGCCCATCGCGGCGCGGGCAGGCAGGTCGCCGATCACGGCCTCGATCGCGGCGACAAAACCATCCTCGTCATCCGGCGGCACGAACTGGGCCACCCCGCCCCACAGCTCGCGAAAGCCGGGGGTATCGGCGAGCACAAGCGCACATCCCGCCGCCGCGGCCTCCAGCACGGCAAGCCCGAACGGCTCGAACCGCGCGGCCGAAACGAACACGGGGCGCTGCGCCAGCTGGGCGGCCAGCCCCGCGCGATCGAGTTGGCCCAGAAGATGGAGGTTGGCGCATTCAACCCGCTCGCCATGCGGCCCTTCGATCGCACCTGCGGCGTGAAATGGCACCGCGAGCCGTGCCGCCACCCGGTCGAGCAAAGCCGCGCCCTTTACCGGATCCCACAGCCGCCCGACGGTAAGCACACTGTCATGGGCCGCCGGATGCCACACCGGCCCCAGTGGCGCGCGGCCATTGTGCACGACCTGGGGACAGCTGCGCAGGCCATAATGGTGCGCCACGACGCGCGCATAGGCCGCGGTTGGCGCAACGACGCGATCCGCAGCGCGCAGCCCCTCCCCCATCAGCGCGCGGTGCCAGCGGAAGCCGGGATCGAGGGAGTCGTGCGGTCGGGCAGCCTGCCACCAAGTCGAAACGCAGCCATGGGTGACTGCGACGACCGGGATGCGCGGCAGCGCCGCGGCACCCAACGTCGGCATGTTCAGCTGGAGCAGATCGGCGCGGATATCGTCGGCGAGTTCGGCAATTCGCGCGCCGGCCGC
>NZ_LSJM01000261.1 GCF_001557215.1 Sphingomonas sp. CCH9-E2
CGCACGGTGGACCCCGGCACGGAGGCCGGGGTGACGATATGGTAGCGTGCGGCCCTGTCGCGTCAGACCGCGGGGAAGCCCAGGCGGGCCTCCCCTTGGTCGATCAGAACGAAGCCGCCACCTGCACATACCAGCTGCGCGGGCGGGCAAAGATCCGCTCGGCGTAACCCAGCGTCGCCAGCGACGCGTTGCCCTGGATCAGATATTGCTCGTTCAGCACGTTGTTGACGCCGCCGCTCACCTCGATCCCGTTGCCGAGCTTCAGCGTCGCCGACACGTTGCCGACGAAATAGCCATTCTCCTCGATCAGCGGGATGCTGCCGGTGATGAAGGTGATCTTGGACTGGTAGCTGCCATCGACGCGCGGCGTCAGCGTCATGTCGCCGCCCAGCGGGATCGCATAGCTGATGCCGAAATTGGCCTGCATGTCCGGGGTGAACGGCAAGTCATCATTCGGCGTCACCGTCGCGGTCGCGCCCGGCACCGGCGTCACGCTCTTGATCTTGTCGTCGAGGATGCTGATGCCACCGTCAAAGGTCAGGCCCCAGCTGGTGCGCAGGCTCGCTTCGGCCTCCAGCCCGCGAATGCGCGCCTCGCCTGCGTTGAACAGCAGCGGCACCACGCCCTGGCGGAAGATCAGCTGAATATCCTGATACTCCGCCTGGAACGCGGCAAGGTTCAGGCGCAGTCGCCCGATATTGGTCTTCGCCCCGACCTCGTAACTGGTGACGTTCTCCTCCGCGAACGGCACCGGCAGATTGCCCGCCGGCGCGGCGTTATAGCGCGTGTTGTAGCCGCCCGACTTGAAGCTCTTGGCATAGGAGGCATAGGTGCTGATCGCATCGTTCCAGCGATACTGGATGCTCGCAGAGCCGGTCAGCGCGGCGAAATCCTGCTTGAACGGGCGGTTGAAGATGAACAGCGGCCCGCCCTGGCTGGTCGCCAGCGTCGGCAACGGGTTGGGATCGGGCTGGGTCGCCGGGAACAGGTTCAGCACCGTCCCGCGATAATGTTTGCGGTCGCTGGTGTAGCGCAGACCACCGCTGATCTCGAGCGCGTCGGTCACGTTCCACGCCAGCTCGCCGAATACCGCGACTGAATCGGTCTTGAGCCGCGAGACCTGAAGGTCGCGCGATCCCGGCCCGCCAGCGAGCAGCGACCCGATCACCGGCGGCGAGGGCGGGAAGGCGAGCGGCACGGTCGCGCGCTCGTCGGTGACTTCGTTGAAATAATAGCCGCCGATGATCGCGTTGACCGACCCGAAGTCGAGCTGCAGCTGGACTTCCTGACTGAACTGCGCCGACTGCGCTGCGACATCGGTTGTGATCAGCAGCAGCGGCGTGTTGTCGCCGTCGCGGATACCGCGCGATTCGGTCTCGCGATACGATGTGATCAGCTTGACCGACGCGACATCGGTCAGGCGGATATTGGCGGTCGCGCCGATCCCCCACACTTCCGAATTGCTCTCGACCGGCGCAGTACCGCCATTCACGAACGGCCCGCGCGCCTGCAGGTCATTGGCGCAGCGAATGTCGTTGATCATCGGCACATTGGGTGCGCCGAAACGCGGATCGCCCGCCACCAGCGGCGCGAACGGGATCGTCGCGCCGGGGCAGCCCGCAGCAACGCTGGCGATCGCCGCGACCGGCGCCTGTTCGTTGATCCCGGCAAAGGTGAACGGCGCGCCATTCTCGTCCTGCTTGCTGTAATCGGCGCGCAGGAACAGGTCGAAGTCGCTCGACGGCTCCCACAGCAATGACGCGGCGAGCGAGAAGCGGTTCTCATTGCCCAGATCCAGCCCGTCGACGACCCGGATCACATAGCCATCGCGCTTGCGAAAGCCCCCCGACACGCGCGCCGCCGCGGTCTCGCCCAGCGGCACGTTGACGACGCCGAAGCCTTCGATCAGATTCTCGCTGCCGCCACGCACGCGCGCCCGGCCGCTGAATTCGCCCAGCTTGGGCTGCTGCGTGCGGACGAGGATCGCGCCGCCGATCGTATTGCGCCCGAACAGCGTCCCCTGCGGCCCGCGCAGCACTTCGACGCCCGCGATATCGCCGAAATCGATCGCCCCGCCCACGGCACGACCGAGATAGACTTCATCGAGATAGACGCCGACGCCCGGATCGACCGCCGCAGTCGGATCGACCTGACCCACGCCGCGGATGAAGACCACCGACGATGCGCTGTTGCCCGACAGCTGGCCGGCGGGCTTGAACTGCAGGCTTGGCGTGATCCGCTCCAGATCCTGCGTCTGGGTGATCTGGCGCTCCTGCAGCGTCTCGGCGCTGAATGCGGAGATCGCGACCGGCGTATCCTGCAGGCTCTCCTCGCGCCGCCGCGCGGTGACGAGGATTTCGCCCTCCGCCGCCGGAGTTGCCTGTTCGCCGCTGTCCTGCGCCAGTGCCGGCGCGGCTGCGGTAAAGCTCAGAAATGCCGCAATCGCGGCGATGCTGGATGCTGCACAACCCTGTGCGCGCGAAGTCCCTCGGCCCATCGTCACACTCCCCTGTCACCCGCGATTCTTGGCGATCGTCGGTGCGATATTACTCACATCTGAAATTGTTCATGTCAATAACAGTTATGCGACGAAACTATTCGGGCGGCAGACAGATGGTTTGTTTTTTCAACGATCCGTCGTCGTCACGATTATGCTTTGGCGGGCAGCTCCAGCACGAACCCATCCGGATGGTGAAAGTCCGGCTTCTCCCCCGCATGCGCCAGCGCCCAATAGGATTTGGTGCCATCAACCTCCTCGATCACCGCGGACAGCCCCAAATTGACCGGCCCGGGGGGCAGCGCATCCAGCGCCAGCCGCGCGGTCAGGAGCAGCGCATCGTCGGCGATCGTGGTCGCAATCGCCGGATCAGCACGCAGGTCCAGCGGCGCCATGCCCGCGCGATAGCCATCGAAGCGATAGGCCGCCCAGGCACCGCTCGGCGCCAAATTGAACTCGACATAGCCCGCCGCCCCGGCCGGCGCCGCGAACAACTCGACACAAGTTCGCTGCCACAGGCCGTCGGTGCGCACTGCCGGGGCGGGGGCAGGCATGGCGACGCTGGTGGCGGGCGCGATCCGCCAGACCAGCGACACGATGCCTGCATCCAGCGCAAGCGAAACATGGACCTGATCGACGCGGCGCGCCGGCGTGTCGGGATGGCAGCGAAGGGCATGATGCATGCCCCGCTTATCCTGCGGCGGCGCGCCCGGCGCAAACCAAAGAATGGGGGCTATCGCGGCCCGGCGCCCCGGATCGCCGCCGCCCGCGCGCGCAGCGCTGCCGCCGCCTCGACCTGCCCGCGGCGCTCCAGATTGGCCGCCAGATTGGCATAGGCGCGCGCCAGGTCTGGATGCCCCGGCGGCAGGGTCGCCGCCCGCACCGCCAGTGCTTGGCGCAGCAATGCCTCCGCCGCCGCACCCCGCCCCTGCTGGTCGAGATTATAAGCCAGGTCGTTGAGCGCAGCGACGATCGCGCCCGCCTCGCCCGCGG
>NZ_LSJM01000027.1 GCF_001557215.1 Sphingomonas sp. CCH9-E2
CCGCCACATCCCCGACCGCGCCGCCGCCGCTGCCCACCTCGCCGCCATCGCCCAGCCCGGCGACCGCATCGTCATCATGGGGGCAAGGGACGACACGCTCAGCCTGCTCGCGCAAAGCGTGCGCGACGATTTGGAAAGGAACGCAGTCAAATAGGAAAGCACGCTTGACACAGGCGGACAGCTCTACGTAAAGCTTACTTGTCATTTGAACAAGGGAGCTTTCCAATGCGCAACACCACCCCCGCCGGTCGGCGCTACATCGCCCGGTTCATGCCGCTGATCGCGGTCTATGTCGCGACGCTGTTCATCACGACCTGGGTGATCCGCGAGAGCCAGCCGACCGGCGCACTGCTCGGCCTGCTCTCGGTTTTGCCGGCCCTGCCACTGGTCGGGATCATCGCGGTGATCGGCCTTTATGTCGTTGAGGAGAAAGACGAATATATCCGCTCTCGGATCGTGCATCACATGATGGTCGGCCTTGGCGGCCTGCTGGCGATCATGAGCATCTGGGGCTTCCTCGAGTTCGGCGGCGCGGTCCCGCATTTCCCGACAATGCTGGGCTTCCCGATCTGGTGCGGAATCTGGGGGCTCAGCCAGTGCATCTCGGCCCTGCGTAACCGCAAGTCGGAGGAGGAAGCATGAAGAACCGCCTCCGCGTCCTCCGCGCCGAGCGGGAGTGGAGCCAGCAGGACCTGGCCGAGCGCCTCGAAGTGTCGCGGCAGAGCGTCAATGCGATCGAAACCGGCCGCTACGACCCCTCGCTGCCGCTCGCCTTCAAGATCGCCGACCTGTTCGGGATGACGATCGAAGAGATTTTCACCAATCCCTCGAAGGAGGCCTGAGCCATGTTCCGCCTGATCGCCCTGATGGCCCTCGCCGCCCTGCCGCTGAGCACCCCGACCAGCCACGCCCAGACCGCCGCAGCCCCCGCCGAACAGCGGATGGCGCACATCTCGATCGTCGCTCTCGGTGAAGCCAAGCCGGGTCGCGAGCCACTCTACCTCATCCCCGGCCTGTCCAGCCCCCGTCAGGTCTGGGACGGCATCGCCCCCGGTCTGGCCAAGGACCGGCAAGTGCTGCTGGTCCAGGTTAACGGCTTCGGCGGCGACGCGCTGGGCGAGAATGGCAAGCCCGGCATGACCGACGGCATCATCGCCGACATCCTTACCGACGCTGCCAAGCGCGGTGCCAAGCAGCCTGCAGTGATCGGCCACAGCTATGGCGGCCTGATCGGCATGATGCTCGCCGCCCGCCATCCCGACCGGGTCGGCCGGTTGCTCGTGGTCGATACCCTGCCCTTTTTCGGCAAGCTCTTCGACCCCGCCGCCACCCCCGCCAGCATCGCGCCGCGTGCCGAGCAACTCCGCGCGATGACCGTCGCCGGGGCCGACCGAATGAAGGCGATGCCCAGCGTCACCAGCGACCCCGGCGGTATCTGGTCGAACACGCCGGAAGGCCGGATCAAGGTCGCCAATTGGGGCCTCAAGGCCGATCAGCGTGCCGTCGCCCAGGCGCTCTACGAGGATATCGTCACCGATATCGGCCCGGAACTGGCCAAGGTGACCGCCAAGCCCTTCACCATCCTCTACGCCGCCGGTGTCGGCGAGGCGCAGGCCAAAGCCGTCTGGGAACCCGCCTACGCCGGCACTCCGGCCAAACTGGTCGCGGTCCCCGACAGCTATCACTTCATCATGCTCGACCAGCCCCAGCGCTTCGCCGCGGAGGTGAAGGCGTTCCTCGCCGAATGACCCAACGAAGAAGGGTCGCCCCGGCATCCCGGGACGGCCCTTCTTCAATTCACCCGGTCGCGATCAGGCGATGGTCTGCCCGGTCTTGGCCCAGTCGGACAGGAACCCCTCGATCCCCTTGTCGGTCAGCGGATGCTTGACCAGCTGGCGGATCACCGCCGGCGGCGCAGTCATCACGTCCGCACCCAGCTTGGCGGCTTCGAGGATGTGTATCGGATGGCGGACACTGGCGACCAGAATCTCGGTCTCGAACGCATAATTGTCATAGATCAGGCGGATGTCGCCGATCAGGTCCATGCCATCAAAGCCGATATCGTCATGCCGCCCGACGAACGGCGAAATAAACGTCGCTCCCGCCTTCGCCGCCAGCAACGCCTGATTGGCCGAGAAGCACAAGGTCACATTGACCATCGTCCCGTCACTGGTCAGCGCCTTGCACGCCTTCAGTCCCTCGATCGTCAGCGGCAGCTTGACCGCAACATTGTCAGCGATCTTCCGCACGATCTCCGCCTCGCGCATCATGCCGTCATAATCGAGCGCGACGACCTCGGCCGACACCGGTCCGTCGACAATCTCGCAAATCTCGGCGACGACCTCGAGGAAGTTGCGCCCCGCCTTGTGGATCAGCGACGGGTTGGTGGTCACCCCGTCGAGCAGCCCGGCATCCGCCAGCTCGCGGATATCGTTGGTGTCGGCGGTGTCGGCGAAGAATTTCATCGAGGAACTCCGGTGGAATGTGACAGTTACATGACGTCGCGCTATGCGGAGCGCGACTCCGTTCGCGAAGCCCTCTATCACTGGACTCCCATGCGCTCCATCTTTCTCGTCCTGCCGCTGCTCGCCGCCGCCCCCGCCATGGCGCAGCAGGTCGACGAGCAAATCTGGCTACAGACCAACGCCCAGATCCGCCTCGACGACAATTCGCGCGTGACGCTGGAGGGAATTGCCCGATTCAGCGACGGGCTGGACGGCCTGTTCCACACCGAAATCGGCGGGATCGTCAGCACCAAGGTCGCGGACAATGTCGAGATCGGCATCGGCTATCGCCGCGTGTCAGCCCATGGCAACAGCAGCGCGGCGGATGAAGACCGGCTACGGCAGCAGGTCGTCGCCACCTTTGGCCGCATATCGACCCGCCTGCGTGTCGATCAGCGCTTTCACCCCGGGGGCGACGAGATCGGCTTCCGTATCCGCCCACTGATCCGCTATAATCACCCGCTCGGCGACAAGGGCCTCGCGCTCTTTGTCGGGCATGAGAGCTTCTATATGCCCAACAGCACCGTCTGGGGCCAGCGCAAGGGCTATGACCGGATGCGCAACCAGATCGGTGTCACACTGCCGCTGGCCGAGGGGCTGACCACCGACATTGCCTATCTCAACCAGTACCGCTTCGGCAAAGGCGGTGCGCGCGACCAGATGGATCACGCGCTGAGCCTCCAGCTGACGATCGCGCTCGGCGGCAAACCGCAGCACGAGGACGAATAGCAACGGCCGCTTATGGCCGGGCCGCGGAGCGGTGCGTTAGCGCTTTCCACGCCGCGCAGGAATGCCGATATGGGGCGCCCATGTCCCGCGCCCGCGTCATTGTCCTCAACTCCGCGCTCGGCCCGCTCGACTATCGCGTCCCGCGCGGGATGGCGGTCGAGCCGGGGTCGATCGTCGTCGCCCCGCTCGGGCCGCGCCAGCTGATCGGCGTGGTGTGGGAGGCGGAGCGGCTGCCGACCGAGGAGATCGGCGACAACCGTCTGCGCAACCTGCTCGCCGTTGCCGATGCGCCGCCGATCCCCGCGCCGCTGCGGCGCCTGATCGAATGGACCGCCGACTATTATCTCGCCCCGCTCGCATCGGTGCTGCGGATGGCGCTCAGCTCGACCTCGGCGCTGGAGGGCGGCAAGACCATTGTCGAATATCGCGCGACCGGTGAAATCCCGCAGCGCATGACCGCGCAGCGCGAGCAGGCGCTGGAGCGGATCGGCGACCGTCAGGGCCTGATCCGCGAACTCGCAACGATCGCCGATGTCTCCGACGGCGTGATCCGCGGACTGGTCAAGAGCGGCGCGATCGAGGGGGTGACGGTCGCGCTCGACACGCCCTACCCGCTCCCGGACCCAGGCTTCGCCGCACCCGAGCTGTCCGACGAACAGGAAACGGTCGCGGCCACGCTGCGCGACGCGGTGCGCGACCGACAGTTCCAGCCCTTCCTCCTCGACGGCGTCACCGGATCGGGCAAGACCGAAGTCTATTTCGAGGCGGTCGCCGAAGCGATCCGCGCCGGGCGTCAGACGTTGGTGATGCTCCCCGAAATTGCGCTGACCGAACCCTTCCTCAAGCGCTTCCACGCCCGTTTCGGAGTCGAGCCGGTCGCTTGGCACTCGGGCCTGCGCCAGTCCCAGCGCCGCCGCGCCTGGCGCGCCATCGCCAATGGTGAAGCGCTGGTCACCGTCGGCGCGCGCTCGTCGCTGTTCCTGCCCTACCCCAATCTCGGCCTGATCGTCGTGGATGAAGCGCACGAGACCAGCTTCAAGCAGGAAGAGGGCGTCCATTATCACGCGCGCGACGTCGCCGTGATGCGCGCGCATTTCGAGGGCTGCCCGATCGTGCTCGCCAGCGCCACACCGGCGATCGAAACCCGGCAACAGGTCGCGCTGGGCCGCTACACCGAGCTCAAGCTGCCCGGCCGCTATGGCGTGGCCGAGATGCCCGCGATCGAAGCAATCGACCTGCTCGCCGACCCGCCGATGCGGGGTCGCTGGCTCGCGCCCAAGCTGGTCCGCGCGATCGACACGACGCTGGAGCGCAAGGAACAGGTGCTGCTGTTCCTCAATCGCCGCGGCTATGCCCCGCTCACCCTGTGCCGCACCTGCGGGCATCGCTTCCAATGCCCCAATTGCACGGCGTGGATGGTCGAGCATCGGTTGATCAACCGCCTCGCCTGCCACCATTGCGGACACACCATCCCGACGCCGCGCGCCTGCCCGGAATGCGACAGTGAGGACAGCTTGGTCGCCTGCGGCCCCGGGGTGGAGCGCATCGCCGACGAGGTTGCGGCGCTGTTCCCGGACGCCAAGACCGCCATCGTCACCTCCGACACGATCTGGTCCCCGGCCAAAGCGGCGGAGTTCGTCGCGCGGATGGAGGCGGGCGACATCGACATCGTCGTCGGCACGCAATTGGTGACCAAGGGCTATCACTTCCCCAATCTGACCCTGGTCGGGGTGGTCGATGCCGATCTCGGCCTTGAGGGCGGCGATCTGCGCGCGGCGGAGCGCAGCTTCCAGCAGATCTGCCAAGTCGCGGGGCGCGCCGGGCGCGGCGAAAAGCCCGGCACCGTCCTCATCCAGACGCACAGCCCCAAGGCCCCGGTGATGCGCGCATTGGTCAGCGGCGATGCCGAGGGCTTCTATGCCGCCGAGACCGAGGCAAGGCGCGAGGCGGGAGCCCCGCCTTTCGGTCGCTATGCCGCGATCATCGTGTCGAGCGAGGACAAGGACGCCGGGCTCGACACCGCCCGCGCAATCGGTCGCAGCGCGCCGCAGGTGGAGGCAATGCAGGTCTTCGGCCCCGCCCCCGCCCCGCTCGCGATGCTGCGTGGCCGCCACCGCTTCCGCCTGCTCGTTCACGCCCGCCGGGCGCTCGACGTGCAGGATGTGATCCGCGACTGGCTCGGCGCGCTGGAATGGCCCGCCAAGGTGCGCGTGGTGGTCGATGTCGACCCCTACAACTTCCTGTGATCGTTACGCGCGTAACGTCTCGACATCCGCATTGCGCGCGTTAGCATCGCATCATCGAACAATAGGGGGTTCGTAATGTCGTTTCTTTCCATTCGCGGCGTGCGCGCCGCGGTGCGTGGAGCAGTCTGCGCAGCGCTTTTCCTCATCCCGGCGACCGCATCGGCGGAATGGTATGAGGCGAGTACCAAGCATTTCGTGCTCTACGCCAATGACGATCCCAAGTTCATCGAACGCTATACTGCGGCGCTGGAACGCTTCGATCTGGCAATGCGCAAGTTCCGCAATGTCGAGGACCGCGAGATCGCGCCGGTCGATCGCGTGACGATCTACATGCTGCCGGGTATCAACTCGATGGCCGATCTGGGACGCGATGGCGCGGCCGGCTTCTATATCCCGCGCGCTGGTGGCTCGGTCGCCTTTACGATCAAGGAAGGGAGCAAGCCCAACCCCGGATCGCGAACGCGGGTGGACGAACGGTTCGAACTGAATCCGACCCAGGTGCTGCGTCATGAATATGGCCACCACTTCATGTTCAACAATTTCAGCGCAGCGGCGCTGCCGATGTGGCTGACCGAAGGCTTTGCCGAGTTTCACGCGACCGCAGAAGATCTGCCCGACGGCAGCGTGCGCTTTGGCCGCATCCCGCTCTACCGTGCGGCGAATTTCGAGTTCACCGACGCCTGCTCGGTCGGCTTGGTGTTGCGCACGTCCGACCTGCGCAAACTGGGCGGGTGCCAGGTTTCGCATATCTATGCCTATGGCTGGCTCGCGACGCATTATTTCACCTTCGCGCCCGGCGGACCCAAGCTGATCGGCGACTACATCACCGCCGTGAACCGCGGCGAGCCGCTGGAGAAAGCCGTCGCTGCGTTCGGCAATGTCGATGCGCTGGCCGGCGAAATGCAGCGTTATCTGAACGCCAAGAGCCGGACGGTCTTCGCCGTCCCCGCAGCATCGCTGAACACTGCAGCCCCGGTGATGCGCAAGCTCTCGCCGGCGGAAGCCGCGACGATGTCGGTTCGCATCCGCTCAAAGGCCGGGGTTTCGGAGAATGAGGCGCCCAAAGTCTATGAGGCTGCCGTCCGCGCTGCCGCGCCCTATCCCAACGACCCCGCCGCCCAGCTTGTCCTGGCGGAAGCCGCATATGACGCCAAGAAGTATGCCGAGGCCGCTGCCGCAGCACAGCGCGTCGTGGACGCCAATCCCAAATCGACCAAGGGGCTGGTCTATCTCGGCCTCGCCAAGCTTGAACTTGCCCGGGCGGCCAAGACGACCGACGTCAAGGTCTGGCGTGAGGCGCGGTCATGGCTTGTCAGCGCGAACAAGGCCGATCCCTATGACGCAGAGCCGCTGCTGCACTACTACCGCAGCTTTCTCGCGGCCGGCGAGCGTCCGACCAAGAATGCCGAGGAGGGATTGCTTCAGGCATCGGAATTCGTGCCGCACGATCGCACGCTGCTGTTTGATGTCGCCTATGTGATGCTGGGTCGAAACGACCCCAAGGCCGCCCGATCGGCGCTGCAGGTCATTGCATACAACCCGCACGGAACCGGCAAATCCGTTGCCAACAAGCTGATCGACATGATCGACAAGAATGATCTCGCCGGAGCGATGGCGAAGCTGCAACCCTATCTCGCCGATCCGAACTATCGCGATCCGGAGGACAAACGGCGCGGTTGACGATGCCAGCGCCGCCGCCGTGCGCAGCGCATGGCGGCGGCGCTGGATCGACCGATTCAGCCTAGCGGGTGGCCGCTTGCCCGTCGCGGCCGATCGATTAGGTTGCCGTCGAAAGGGAGCCGACGCAATGTTCCGCCATTTCCTGATCCTGCTCGCTCTGCTCACGCCGATGACGGCGCAGGCGGAATGGACGCGTGCCGAATCGCGCAACTTCATCGCCTATAGCGAAGGCGGTGCGGACGACCTCAAGAAGCGGGTCGCCGACCTGGAGAAATTCGGGCTGATCCTGCAGGCGCTGACCGGTGCCAAGCGTCCGCGCGAGGTGCCGGTCAAGATCACCGTCTATTTCATGCGCACCACCGAAGAGGTTCAGGAAACGCTGCCGTTCCCGACCTATGGCGTCGCCGGCTATTACAACACGACGATGCGCGGGCCGTTCACGGTCATGCCGCGGATCAGCGCCCGCGCGCCGAGCGACGGGCGGCAGCGCGGTCTGACCTTGTCGGCCAAGGCGATCCTGCAGCATGAGCTGACCCACCATTTCACCTTCCAGTATTTCACGACGGCCTATCCCGCCTGGTATACCGAAGGGTTCGCCGACTATGCCGGCGCGATCGAGATTGACGATGCGAATGTGGTCAAGCTCGGCCTGTTCCTGCAGGATCGCGCGGCGTCGCTGCGGACGTCGGAATGGGTGCCGCTGCGCCAGTTGATGAACCCCGACCCGCGCAAGCCCGGCCCCGGCTTTGCGGTCTATTCGCAGGGGTGGATCACGGTCCATTATCTCAACAGCACCCCCGAAGGGCGCAAGATGCTGAACGCCTATCTCACCGCGATCAGCCGCGGCGCGACCTTTGGCGACGCGCTCAAAGTGTTTGGCGACATCGACGCACTGGACCGCGACGTGCGTGCCTATTCGCGCCGCTCAACGCTGGATGCGACCGCGACCCGCTACGAAAATCTCGATGTCGGGCCGATCGCGGTTCGGCCCCTGTCGCCGGCCGAAGATGCGCTGCTCCCGATCCAGATCTCGCTGAGTTCGGGCGTCGCGGCCAAGCGCGTGCAGGGCTTTGCCGATCGGGTGCGCGATCTCGCCCGGCCCTATCCCGACGATCCCTATGCGCGGCGCATCCTGATCGACACCGAATATCTCGCGGGGAACGACGCGGCGGCAATGGCGCTGGCCGATGGCTGGCTCGCCGCCCAACCGGCCGATCCATGGGCCAATTATTTCAAGGGCGAGATCGCGACGGCCATGCTGGTCAAGGCCAAATCGACCGACGACGCGGCCTGGGCCGAAGCGCGGGCGCGCATCGCCGTCGCCATGAAGGCGGTCCCGACCGAACCGCGCTTCGCCCGCGCTTATTATGAAAGCTATTCGCGGCGCGGCGTCTTGCCCCCGGCAACGGCACAAAATGCGCTGGTCGAAGCGATGTTTCTGATCCCGCGCGAAGGTACGCTGCGCTACATGGTCGCCGCCGATTTCGAGCAGCGCGGCATGATCGACGAAGCGATCGCGACGATCGGGCCGCTCGCCTTCGGCATTGCCGACGAGACCGACCGGGAAAAACGGCGGCGCGAACGGGTGCAGGAGCAATATCGCGAGGCTGGCGACGATGTCGACCGCGAGACCCCGCGCGAAATGCTCGTGCGCCTGCTGTCCAAGAAGGAAGCCGCCGACGGCGCGAAATCCGCCAAGCCCGCTGCGCAATAGCGGGCTTGCGCTTGAAGCCCGGTTTCGCGCAGGACTGCGGTGATGCCGATGCTCGCCTTGATTCACCGCCTGCTGCTGGCGCTCGCGCTGGCCATCGGCCTGTCCGCCACCCCCGCGCGCGCGGATGACGACATTTCCGCCGCAGGGCGCGGCGTGGTGCGGATCGTCACCATCGCCACGGTCGAGGGTGAGGTGGTCGGGTTCGGCCATGGCAGCGGCTTTGCCGTCGCACCCAATCGCGTGCTGACCAATGCCCATGTGGTCGAGGCGGCGGAACGCTACCCCGGCAACGTCCTGATCGGTGTCGTTCCGTCGGAGGGCGACAAGTCGTTCCAGGGCCGGCTGATCGCGATCGACAGCGACCGCGATCTCGCGCTGATCGAATTCACCGGCATCCGCCTGCCCGCGCTGACCTTTTATTCCGGGCCGATCAGCGAGGGGAATGCGATGATCGCGCTCGGCTATCCGGGCAATGTCGATCTCGCCACCGCGCGCACCGCGACGGACTTCATCACGCCGCTCACCCCGATCCGTTCCCAGGGCGTGTTCTCGGGTCGCCGCGACCTGCAGGGGGTGAAGGTATTGCTCCACACCGCCGGGATTGCGCGCGGCAATTCGGGCGGGCCGTTGCTCGATCCGTGCGGGCGCGTGCTCGGCGTCAACGCGGCGCTGACCCGCGCCGATGATGGCGACGCCAGCTTCGGCTTTGCGATCAGCAATGAAGAGGTCGCCGCCTTCCTGCGTGAGGCGAAACAGCCGATGCCGTCCAACGGCGTCGCCTGCACCAGCATCGCTGACCGGCTCGCCCAGGACCGCACCGCCGCCGAACAGGCGCGCGCAGCCGACGAACAGCGCGCGCGCGAGGCCGCCGCCAAGGCTGCGGCGGATCGCGAGGATGCCATTCAGCAGGCGCGCAGTGAGAATATCGTGACGCGCGAAAACCATATGGCCGGAGCGGCGCTGCTGCTCGTGCTGGGGGCCTTTGCGGTCGGCGTTGCCGGATTGCTGCTGATCCGCGAGCAACGGCGCGAGGCGATCTTGACCGCCGTCGGCGGCGGCGCGCTGATCGTTGCATCGGTCGCCACCTTCGTGCTGCGCCCCGCGTTCGATCCCAGCGCGATCGACGGTGCCGCGCGCGTCGCCGTGCCGCCGCCGGTCGCTCAGCCCGGGAGCCTCGGCAAGATGGTCTGCACCATCGACCCGGTCCGCTCGCGCGTGACCGTGTCGGATACCAAGGATGTGACGATCGACATCAACCCCGATGGCTGCGTCAACGGCCGCACCCAATATGCCGAGGCGGGTCAGAATTGGCAGCGCATCCTGGTCCCGGACGATGAGGCGACGGTGTCGGTGCTGGAATATGCGCCGACCACGCGGACTTATTCGACCACGCGTTATCTGCTTTCCGCCGCGCAGATGGACGCTGCGCGCAAGCGCCGCGCCGACGTGAAGGTCAAATCCTGCTCGACCGATCCCGCAGCGCGGGCTGACCTCGCCACCCGGCAACAATCGATCCGCACTGCCCTGCCCCAGATCTTCAACGAGCGCCTGGTCTATAGTTGCAAACCGGCGGGCTGAGATGGGCTGGCGCGCGATGACGGGTGCCGACCTGCCGGTGGTCGCGCAGATTTCGGCGGCGGTCCACGGTCGCTATGGCGAGCCGGTCGAGGTCTATGCCGAGCGACTGGCGCTGTGGCCGACGGGATGTTTCGTCTGGCAGCAGGGCGACGCGATCGCTGGGCTGCTTGTCGCCCATCCCTGGCACCGCGCCACCTCGCCCGCGCTGGGCGCGCTGCTCGGCGCCATCCCGCCCGACGCCGACAGCTTCTACCTCCACGACATCGCGCTCCTGCCCGAGACGCGCGGACGCGGTGCAGGAAGCGCAGCGACAGCGCTCGTGGTTGAACGCGCGCGGCAGGCTGGCTTTCGGGACGTCACATTGGTCGCAGTCAATGGTGCCGAGGCCTTTTGGGCCACGCAGGGCTTCGCCATCGTCGAAGCGGGCGGCTACGGTCCCGGCACCTACCGCATGCGCCGCGCCGTCGCCTAAACCCGGTCGATCCGGGCGGCAAAACAGCCATGCGCAGCATTGTGCGCGTGGATATAGGCGATCTCGGGCCGCGCAAAGAGTTCGCCGATCCGCGCTTCCGCGTCCCCGGCCAGCGCCAATGTAGCACCGCGCAGCATTCCTTCGGCGTCATAACCGCGCAACGCGATCGGGCGGTTGGCGAAAACCGGTGGCAGCGCATCCTCAAACCGCGTCGCCGCCAGTGCCGACTCCCGGACGTAGATCGCATAGGCGTTGCGATAGGGCGTCGCGACCGCATGATCCTCATGGTTGAGCAACAGCAATGTCTCACCCGGATCGGCGTCCTCCAGCGTGATGCGGCACGGATAGCCCGGCTTCGCATCGGCGCGGACGCGGATGACCCCCTGCTCCACCAGTGCAGCGTCAGACTGGCCGAACAGCGGCAGAAACGGGTCGGGGCTCAACCCCGTGACCACATAGCTCATTCTTCCACTCCCTCACGTGCGCGGAGCACTTTCTTGCGCTCGATTCCATAGGCATAGCCGCCCATGCTGCCGTCGCTGCGCTGCGCCCGGTGGCAGGGGATGACGACAGCGACGCTGTTCGCCCCGCACGCCGTGCCCGCCGCGCGCACCGCGCCGGGTCGACCTGCAGCGATCGCAAGCTGGGTATAGCTGCGCGTCTCGCCCGGCGGGATCGCGCGCAACGCCTGCCACACCGCTTCCTGAAACGCCGTGCCGCGCACGTCGAGCGGCAGGTCGGTGTGCCGCCCCGGCTGTTCCACCTCGCCTACCACCCGCGCCGCCAGATGGGCGAGCGCCGCGCCGCCAGCGACGATCTCCGCGCGCGGGAAGCGCGTCGCGAGCGCCAGGCTATCCTCGTCGAACGCTACCCGGCATAGCCCCTTGTCGGTCGCCGCGATCAGCAGCGGCCCCAGGCTCGTCGGCGCAACCGTCCAGCGGATCGTCACCCCCGCTCCGCCATTGCGCCACGCGCTCGGCGTCATCCCCAGCCGGTCGGCGGCGGTTTCGTAAAAGCGGCTGGGCGCGGAATAGCCCGCCTCGTAAATCGCATCGGTCACTTTGCCCTCCGTCTCCAGTGCCGCCGCCGCACGCCGCGCCCGCACCCCGCGTGCATAGGCGGCTGGCGTCACCCCGGTCGCGCGCTTGAACAGGCGCTGGAAATGATGCGGCGCGTAGCCCACCTCGCCCGCCAGCGCCTCGAGCCCGATCGCTTCCTCGGTGCTCTCAAGCAAGGCGACCGCCTTCGCCACCGCCACCCGCTCACGCCCGATCTCGTCTGGCTTGCAGCGCAGGCACGCGCGCAACCCCGTCGCGCGCGCACTCGCCGCGTCGGGAAAGAAGCGGACATTCGCCCGCAACGGATGCCGCGCCGGGCAGCTCGGCTTGCAATAAATGCCCGTGGTCAGCACGCCCGCGATCACCCGCCCGTCATAGGCGCGGTCGCGGCGCTGGAAGGCGTCCCAGGCTTCGTCGTCGGAGAGGATCACGTCGGTCATATGCGCTGATATAGCCGATCAGACGCGCGGTGCTTCCCGCGCATTGCGTCCAAAGCGCGACGCCTTTAGGGGGACGCTTTCCCGCAGCTTTCAGGGCAGGCGAATGGCGGACGCACCTTTGGTCGGCATCATCATGGGCAGCACCTCCGATTGGGAGACGATGCGCCACGCGGCCGAGACGCTCGCCGCGCTCGACGTGCCGCATGAGACCAAGGTCGTCTCCGCCCACCGCACCCCGCAGCGCCTCTACAATTACGCCACTGGTGCAGCCGACCGCGGCCTCAAGGTTGTGATCGCAGGCGCGGGTGGCGCGGCGCATCTGCCCGGCATGGCGGCGTCGATGACGCACCTCCCCGTGCTCGGCGTGCCGGTCGAATCCAAGGCGCTGAAGGGCATGGATAGCCTGCTCTCGATCGTTCAGATGCCCGGCGGCATCCCTGTCGGCACGCTGGCGATCGGCAAGGCGGGTGCGATCAACGCCGGCCTGCTCGCCGCCGCGATCCTCGCCACCAGCGACGCCGGCCTCGCCGAACGGCTCAAGGCATGGCGCGCGCGCCAGACCGAAAGCGTGGCAACGGACCCCGCATGAACGCAATCCCGCCCGGCAGCACCCTCGGCATCCTGGGCAGCGGCCAGCTTGGTCGGATGATCGCGGTCGCCGCCGCCCAGCTTGGCTATCGCTGTCACATCTATGCACCCGAAAGCGGCCCCGCCTGCGACGTCGCCGCAGCGTTCACCCGCGCCGCCTATGACGATGCCGAAGCGCTGGCCGCATTTGCGCGCGACTGCGCTGTCGTCACCTACGAGTTCGAGAATGTCGACCGGACGGCGGTCGATGCGATCGCCGCTTGTGCCCCGGTACGCCCGGGCCGCGCGGCGCTCGAGACCGCCGCGCACCGCTGGAACGAGAAAAAGCTGGCAGAAGAATGCGGTGGTCGCCCCGCGCCGTGGCACCCGGTTGCGTCGCGCGCCGATCTCGACGCTGCGCTCGCCGCGATCGGCACCCCTGCCATCCTCAAGACCGCGACCGAGGGCTATGACGGCAAGGGGCAGGTCCGCCTCGCCACCCTCGCCGATGCCGACGCCGCATGGGAAACGCTCGGCGGGTGCGAATGCGTGCTCGAAGGCTTCGTCACCTTCACCCACGAATTCTCGGTACTGCTGGTGCGTGGCGCCGATGGCACCAGCATCGCCTATCCGACCCCGCATAACGAACATGTCGGCGGCATCCTCGACCGTTCGACGGCGCCAGCCCCGGCGGCCATCCTCGATCAGGCGCCCGCCGCCATCGCGCTGGCAACCCGGATTGCCGAGCGGCTGGACTATGTCGGCGTGCTGACCTGCGAATTCTTTGCCACGCCCGACGGCCCGGTGTTCAACGAAATGGCCCCGCGCGTCCACAATAGCGGCCACTGGACGATCGAGGGCGCCGAAACCTCGCAGTTTGAAAACCATGTCCGCGCGGTGCTCGGCCTTCCGCTCGGCCCGGTCGGGCTTACCGGCAGCGCGGTCGAGATGCGCAACCTGATCGGCGACGACGTCGATGCCTGGCACGACCTGCTCGCCGAACCCGGCGCGCATCTGCATCTCTATGGCAAGCACGAAGCGCGACGAGGCCGCAAAATGGGCCATGTCACGCGGGTGACCCGCTGATTCAGGTCACTTTCTTGTAGATCGTCACGCCCAGGATCAAAAACAGCGCAGCGACGGCCAGCGCGATGAAGAACAGAATCTTCGCGATATCCCAGGCAAACCCTGCGATCCCGCCAAAGCCCAACAGGCCAAGCACGAGCGCGATGATCGCAAAGATGAAGGCGGCACGCAGCATCTGAAATCTCCCTCTATGAGAGGAAGAACGCCCCAATCGCGGGGAGTTGCCCCAGGCACACGAAAAAGCCCGCCACCCTTACGGGCAGCGGGCCATTTCATTTCACGGCATCGCCCGGATCAGGCGCGCGTGCCCTCCATCGGGAAGCTGCCGAACGCGCCAGCCGTCACGGTGCCCTTGATCGCATCGCCATCGACCGTGGCTTCGCAGGTCAGCGTCATCGGCATCGGCACGGTGATGTCGAGCGACCAGCTCAGCGTGTCGCCATCGACCTTGCCATTCTTGATATCGGTCGTGCCCATCGCGCCGGCATAGGTGCCGGTGAAGCTGTCGCCATCGCTGGTGACAGTCAGGGTCGCCTTCTGCGCACCCATCGGTGAGTGGGTTACGGTATCCCAGCTTCCATCGACATTCGCCATGTTCTGCTCTCCTGTAATCCGTTGCGCCTCACTTGCCGCCGGGGCCGACGGCTTCGGGCTTCACCACCTCGACAGGCAGGCCGAGGCTGTCAAGCTGCGGCCGGACCTTCGACGCGTCTCCCACCACGACCCAGACCAGCTTGCTGGGGTCGAGAGCCGCGCGTGCCGCAGCGTCAACCTGCGGGATCGTCAGCGCGCGATATTTTTTCGCGATCTGCTCCTGATAGTCGTCCGGACGGCGCAGGAAGTCGTTCGACTGCATCGCACCGAGCACCGCACCCGCGGTCTCATACTGGCCCGCCTGACGGCGAATCGCGCTGATGACCGAACGGTCGAACTCGGTCTGGGTGATGCCCTTGTCGCCCAGATAGGCCTTCAGTTCCTTCTGGATCTCGGCAATCGCCGGGCCGGTCTTGTCGGCCTGCACCGGCGCGGAAACGGTGAACGGCACCGCATATTCCAGCCGGGCGATGCCGCCGCGCGCGCCATAGGACCACGCCTTGTCCTCGCGCAGGTTCATGTTGATGCGCGACAGAAAGTCGCCGCCGAGCACTTCGGTCGCGGTGCCAAGCGCGATCGGATCGCCGAACGGATCGACCGGAGTCATCTGCGCAGCAAGGATCAGCGACTGCGGCGAATCGGGCCGGTCGATCAGCAGGATCTTCGGCGCGGCTTGTTGCGGCTTGGCGGCGAAGTCCTTGGTCCCGGGGTTGCCTTCCCCCTTCCAGTCGCCGAACTTCGCCTCGAACGCGGCCTGCACTTCTGCGACCGGACGATCCGACACGACGAAGATCTTCGCCTTTTCAGGACGGATCCACGCCTTGTAGTAATTGATCAGGTCGTCGCGGGTCAGCTTCTTCACTGCCTCGGCATCGCCACCGATCGCGGCGGTCTTCGCGTAGGGCGACTCCTTGCCATAAATCAGGGCGGGCATCGCCATCTGCGCCAGGCCAGCCGGGTTCGACCGGACCTGCGCGATCTGCGCCAGCATCTGGCCGCGCACCCGCTCGATCTCTGCCTGCGGGAAGCTCGGGTTGCGGGCGATGTCCGCCATCAGGTCGAGCGAACCGGCAAGGTTCGGGCTCGGCGTGAACAGCGAAATCGTCCCGCGGTCGGCGCTGCTGCCGACATTGATCCCGGCGCCCAGCCGCTCCTGCGCCTCGGCGATCTGGACCGAATTGCGCGTCTTGGTGCCTTCCTCGATCAGCGACAGGGTCATGCCCTCGGTGCCGAGCGCACTCGCCACGTCGGACGCCGTCCCGGCGTCGAAGGTAATGATCGCCTGCGTAACCGGAACGGCGTCGCGCTGGGCATAGACCAGTTCGATCCCGTTCGACAGCTTGGAGCGGGTAACCGCCGGAAAGTCGATATCCTTGACCTCGGCAACGCCGGGCAGCGCGCCGCGCGTGCCCTTGACCACTTCATCCGTCGCTTTGACGGTTGCCTTGGGCGCGGTCGCCGCCTCGGCATAGGCCGCGCGCGGCCCCGGCTCGATCGTCAACGCATAGACCGGGCGCGACAGCCACTTGGCGGTCACGGCGCGCGCCTGCTGCGGCGTCACCGCCGCGAGCTGGGCGAGCTGCTTTTTGTAATAGCCGGGATCGTTCATGTAGAGCGCGCCCGACGCCAGCGTCACCGCCTTGCCGCCGAACCCGCCGACCGACTCCAGGCCGCGGATGCGCGACGATGCGGTGCGCGTCTTGTAGCGCTCCAGCTCCTCGGCGGTCGGGCCGTTCTTCAGATAATCGGCGATGATCTCGTCCAGCCGCTTGCCCACCGTCGCCGGATCGACGCCCGGGCGGACATCGGCGGAGATCAGCACCATACCGGCCTGCGCCAGCGTCTGGTTGAACGCACCGACGCCGACCGCCAGCTTCTCTTGCTTGACCAGGATATTGTCGAGGCGCGAGCTGGCGAGACCGCCGAGCACGCCGATCGACGCATCCAGCACGGTCGAATCCGCATCGCGCATCCCCGGCACCGCCCACATGCGATAGATGCGGGTCACCGCCACGCGGTCCTTCATCACCTCGGCCTTGGCTTCGGCCAGCGTCGGGACGGTCACCTTGGGCTCGACCGTCTTCGGTCCGGCCTTGATCGCGCCGAAATATTTCTCGACGAGCGGGCGTGCGGTCTTGGCGTCGATATCGCCCGCCAGCACCAGCACCGCATTGTTCGGGCCATAATATTGGCGGAACCAGTTCTTCACATCGTCCAGGCTGGCAGCGTCGAGGTCCGCCATCGAACCGATGGTCGAGTGATGATAGGGATGGCCGACCGGGAACAGCCCCTCGGTAATCTTGTAGCGCAGCAGGCCATAGGGCTGGTTGTCGCCCTGACGCTTCTCATTCTGCACGACGCCGCGCTGCTCATCCAGCTTGCCCTGCGTCACCGCGCCGAGCAGATAGCCCATGCGGTCGCTTTCCAGGAACAGCGCGCGGTCCAGCGCCGCACGCGGCACGGTCTGGAAGTAGTTGGTGCGATCGGAATTGGTGGTGCCGTTATAGTCGGTCGCGCCGACTTCCTTCAGCGGCTCGAAAAACTCGCCCGGAGAGTTTTCGGAGCCATTGAACATCAGATGTTCGAACAGATGCGCAAAGCCGGTCTTGCCCTTGGGCTCATGCTTCGAGCCGACATCGTACCACACGGCGACGCCGACGATCGGTGCCTTGCGGTCGGTGTGGACGATCACGCGCAGGCCATTGGCCAGCACGAATTGTTCATAAGGAATGTCCACGCGCTTAACGAGATCGGAAACCGGCACGGCGGCAACCGCCGGGGCAGGGGCCTGCTGGGCGTACGCTGGGGCACTGAGCACGACCGCAAGCGCGGTCAAGCTGACGAAGGCTGATTTCATGATGCGATGAGTTCCCACGGTGGAAGGTATCGATCGCAACAACATACCGGCCTGTCGCGGCCACGCAACCCTGCGTTGTTTTCCCAACTTGCCGCTGCCGAACAGACACGGCAGCATCGCGGCGCGCGACAGAGAATTGCGTCACCGGGCCTTGTGTTGCAGAAATGCAACACCATGTTGTCCGGCGAAAGAAGGCAGGGACAAGCATGAACCTCGAGAAATTCACCGATCGCGCCAAGGGCTTCCTCCAGTCGGCGCAGACCGTGGCGATCCGCATGAACCATCAGCGGATCAGCCCGGAGCATTTGCTCAAGGCGTTGCTCGAAGACGAGCAGGGCATGGCCGCCGGGCTGATCCAGGCCGCGGGCGGCGATGCGAAACGCGCCGTGGCCGAGACCGACGCGGCCCTCGCCCGCGTACCGGCCGTCACCGGCAGCGGCGCGCAACAGGCCCCGGGCCTAGACAATGACGCCGTGCGCGTGCTCGATCAGGCTGAACAGATCGCCGGCAAGGCGGGCGACAGCTTCGTCACGGTCGAGCGGCTGCTGCTCGCCCTCTCCCTCGCCTCGACCACCAATGCCGGGCGCGCGCTCGCCGCGGCGGGCCTCAAGCCCGAAGCCCTTAACGCCGCGATCGACCAGCTGCGCGGCGGCCGCACCGCCGACACGGCGGGGGCGGAGGACCGCTATGACGCGCTCAAGAAGTTCGCGCGCGACCTGACGCAGGCGGCCAAGGACGGCAAGCTCGACCCCGTGATCGGCCGCGACGAGGAAATCCGCCGCACGATCCAGATCCTCGCCCGCCGCACCAAGAACAACCCCGTGCTGATCGGCGACCCCGGCGTCGGCAAGACCGCGATCGCCGAAGGCATGGCGCTGCGCATTGCCAATGGCGACGTCCCCGATACGCTCAAGAACCGCAAGCTGATGGCGCTCGACATGGGCAGCCTGATCGCGGGCGCAAAATATCGCGGCGAGTTCGAGGAGCGGCTGAAGGGTGTGCTCGACGAGGTCAAGGCGGCCGAGGGCGACATCATCCTGTTCATCGACGAGATGCACACGCTGATCGGCGCGGGCAAATCCGAAGGCGCGATGGACGCCGGCAATCTGCTCAAGCCCGCGCTCGCACGCGGCGAGCTGCATTGCATCGGCGCGACCACGCTCGACGAATATCGCAAATATGTCGAAAAGGACCCCGCGCTCCAGCGGCGCTTCCAGCCGGTCTTCATCGGCGAACCGACGGTCGAGGACACGATCTCGATCCTGCGCGGCCTGAAGGAGAAGTATGAGCTGCACCACGGCGTCAGGATCACCGACGCGGCGATCGTCGCCGCGGCGACGCTGAGCAACCGTTACATCTCCGACCGCTTCCTGCCCGACAAGGCGATCGACCTGATGGACGAGGCCGCGAGCCGCATCCGCATGGAGGTGGAGAGCAAGCCCGAGGAAATCGAGACTCTCGACCGCCGCATCGTCCAGCTCAAGATCGAAGAGATGGCGCTCGCCAAGGAAACCGATGCCGCGTCGCAGGATCGGCTGGGCAACCTTCGCCACGAACTCGCCAATCTGGAGCAGCAAAGCGCCGAACTGACCGGCCGCTGGCAGGCGGAAAAGGACAAGATCGCGGGCGAGGCCAAGATCAAGGAACAGCTCGACGCCGCCCGCCTCGAACTCGAACAGGCCCAGCGCGCCGGCGACCTCGCCAAGATGGCCGAGCTCAACTACGGCACGATCCCCGCGCTGACCAAGCAGCTGGAGGCGGCACAGGCCACCACCGGCGTCGCGATGCTGCGCGAGGAAGTGACCGCCGACGACATCGCGGGCGTGGTCAGCCGCTGGACCGGAATCCCCGTGGACCGCATGCTCGAGGGCGAGCGCGAGAAACTGCTCGCGATGGAGGAGCAGCTCGGCAAGCGCGTGATCGGGCAGGCGGCGGCGGTCAAGGCCGTCTCCACCGCCGTGCGCCGCAGCCGCGCCGGGCTGCAGGATCCGAACCGTCCGCTTGGCTCGTTCCTGTTCCTCGGCCCAACCGGCGTCGGCAAGACCGAGCTGACCAAGGCGCTCGCCGAATTCCTGTTCGACGACAGCGCCGCGATGGTGCGCATCGACATGAGCGAGTTCATGGAGAAGCACAGCGTCGCTCGGCTGATCGGCGCCCCTCCCGGCTATGTCGGCTATGAGGAAGGCGGCGTGCTGACCGAAGCGGTCCGCCGTCGCCCGTATCAGGTCGTGCTGTTCGACGAGGTCGAGAAGGCGCATGGCGATGTCTTCAACATTTTGCTGCAGGTGCTCGACGACGGTCGCCTGACCGATGGGCAGGGCCGCACGGTCGATTTCACCAACACGATCATCGTGCTGACCTCGAACCTTGGCAGCCAGTTCCTGACGCAGCTTGAGGACGGCCAGGACGTGTCGAGTGTCGAGCCGCAGGTGATGGAGATCGTCCGCGGCCATTTCCGCCCGGAATTCCTCAACCGGCTCGACGAGATCGTGCTGTTCCACCGCCTTGGCCGCAGCGAGATGGCGCCGATCGTCGATATTCAGGTCGCACGGCTCGGCAAGCTGCTCAAGGATCGCAAGATCAAGCTCGACCTGACGCCGGAGGCACGCGACTGGCTTGGCCGCGTCGGCTACGACCCGGTCTATGGCGCACGCCCGCTGAAGCGCGCCGTACAGCGCTACCTGCAGGACCCGCTCGCCGACGCGATCCTGCGCGGCGAGGTCAAGGACGGCGCGACCGTCAAGGTGAGCGAAGGTGACGGCGGCCTGGTGCTGACCCCGGCATGAGCGACGCAGACTTCAACCTCGCGCCGTCGATCGATGTGGAAGCGCTCGCAGAACGCTTCGCGCGCAGGGGTCGCGTGCAGATCGCGCCCTTCCTCGATCCAGCGGACGCAACCGCGCTCGCCGATCATCTGCTCGCACGCGATGACTGGCGGCAAATCATGAACGCAGGTGAGAAGGTGTATGAGTCGGTTCCCGCCGTCCTTGCAACGCTGACCGACGCACAGCGGACGCGGCTTGAGGAAGTCATGAACGCGGCCGCGCGCGATGGCTTCCAGTATCGCTATCAGACGATCCGCGTACCCGACGATGCGGCCGCACGCGCTGCGCTCAGCGATCCGCTGGCGGTGTTTGCGCGGTTCATGGCGAGCGCGCCCGTGCTCGACTTGCTGGCCCGCATCATCGGCGATACCGACATCAATTTCGCGGATGCTCAGGCAACGATCTACAAAGTCGGCGATTTCCTGACCGGGCATAATGATGGCGTGGCGGGCAAAAAACGCCGCGCTGCCTATGTCTTCGGCATGACGCCGCAATGGCGCGCCGAATGGGGGGGATTGTTGCTGTTCCACGGCGGCAACGGCGGCATTGCGGAAGGCTTTGTCCCGGCGTTCAACACGCTCAGCCTGTTCGCCGTGCCGCAGCAGCACAGCGTAAGCCAGGTGACGCCGTGGGCCGGCGGTCCGCGCCTGTCGGTCACCGGCTGGCTGCGTGCCCTCCCTTGATTCACCGCGTGTAATGACGGAACATGCGCCATGCGCCTCAAGCAGCCCTTCCTGAAGCTCCACAAATCATTCGACGCCGACCGGCTCGCAGCAGAGATACGCGCGCTGCCCGCTGGTGCCTGGCTGCCGCATCCGGGTAATTATCCCGGCAACGACGCCGTCCTGCTGGTCACGCCGGAGGGGCAGATGACCAACGGCTTTACCGGACAGATGAGCGCCACCGATCATCTGCGCGCCTGTCCCTATATCATGGAGGTAATGGCGGACATCGGTGCCGTCTGGGGACGCAGCCGGTTGATGGGGCTGGGCGCGGGTGCCAGCGTGCCGCCGCACGTGGACGTGAATTACCACTGGCGCACGCATATGCGCATCCACATCCCGGTCATCACCAACCCGCGTGTCCTGTTCACGTGCGGCGACGAGAGCGTGCATATGGAGGCTGGCAGCTGCTGGCTGTTCGACTCGTTCCGCATGCACAATGTCCATAATGGCGGCGGCGAGAAGCGGGTCCATCTCGTGCTCGACACGGTCGATGGCGAAGAGATGTGGGACTTGATCGACGAGGCCCAGAACGGAGCGCCCGCCCCGCAGCCGCGCACGCCACGCGCACTGCGGTTCGAAAAGGTCGATATGAACAAGATCATGTCGCCATGGGAAGTGCGCTGTCACATCGCTTTCCTCGCCGAATATGCCGTGCCCGATCCGCGGCTTGAGGGCGCGCTGAACCGGCTCGAACGCTTCGCCGCCGCCTGGACATCGGCCTGGTGCGAATATGAATCCGACCCCGCCGGACTCCCAGAGTATCGGCGCCTGATCGCGGGACTGCGGCAGGATCTGATGGCGAGTGGCGGCGGCAGCCTGCCCCTGCGAAATCAGGTGCCGCTGATCCGGGCGCTGACCGAACTCATTTTCGATGTCGCCGCGCCCAACCCGGCACCGACGGCCCCCGTCGCGCTGGCATCGTGAACCGATGATCCTCTCGCACCGTCATCGCTTCGCCTTTACGGCCATCCCCAAAACAGGAACTCACTCGATCCGGCAGGCGCTGCGTGCACATCTGGGCGAAGAGGATGAGGAACAGGTGCGGCTGTTCGTCGAGAAGCGCATGGCCGCACCCGAACTGGCGCGGCTGGGGCATGGCCATATCAGCCTCGCTGAGCTGCGCCCCGCGCTCGGCGAGGAGCGCTTTGCCGACTATTTCAAATTCGCCTTCGTGCGTAATCCGTTCGACCGCTTCGTGTCCTATTGCGCGTTCGCAACGAGCCAACAGGGGACGTTCAAACACGACCCGCAGGGCGTGATGCGTCACTTCCTGTTCACCGCACCGCCACATCACCACGTGATCTTCCGCCCGCAGCACAGCTTCATCACCGCGCCGGACGGGACGCTGCTCGCCGACCAGCTTGGGCGCGTCGAGGATATGCAGGGCAGCTATGACGCGATCTGCGCCAGGATCGGTATTCCATCGACCCCGCTGGGCCGCGCCAATACGTCCGAGCATCGCGACTATCGCAGTTACTACGACCAAATGCTGATCGACGGGGTCGCGCGACTCTATGCCCGCGACCTTGAGTTGTTCGGTTACGAATTCTAGGGGGCCGCAGCGATGTATCCCAATCCCCGCAAGACCCAATCCATCCGCCGACTGGGGCCGGTCGATGTATCGGCGTTGCGCGCTGCTGTGGCAGCGATTCCGGAGACACTGTGGGACGCCGAAAATGCGGCAAAGCCCAACCGCTTCGAAGCGCTCGATTCGACGCGCCACATCGTATTCCGCTTCGTCGATGGCGTAGATGACTGGCGCCGCAGCCATGACCGCGCGCTATGGGCGCAGTGGCAGCCGCTGCTTGATCCGGTGCTGACCGCTGCGGTCGCGCCCTATGGCTATGCGCGCGGCACCTTCCCACGCGTTATGCTCGCCCGAATGCGCCCCGGCGGGGTGATCCGCCCGCATCGTGATGCCAACCCCGCCGCGAAATGGCCGCACAAGATTCACGTGCCGCTCGAAACCAATGACGGCGTCACCTTCTTCACCGGCGACACGGGACATCATCTGCCGATCGGTGAGGCGGTCGAGGTCGACAATATGGGCGTGCATTCGGTTACGAACGCCGGCGCGACGGATCGCGTGCATCTGATCTTCGAATATTACGACATGGATCAGCCCGATCCGGAGTGGATGGCCGGCCAGAGCTAACCGCCAGATCGACCCGCTAAGCGTTGGCGATCGGTCATTCCCTACTGGTATTGATCACCGGCTTGTTGAACGATTCGGCGGCCGTTTTGCGCGCAGCTTCGGCAATCGCTTCCCACTCCGCACGCGTACGGCAGGTCGTTTTGGCGAAGCGCGTGCCGGTCTGCTTCTGCTGCTTGCACACGCGCTGCTCCGGGTCCGGCTTGGCCGGCTCGTCCGACAGGCCCGCCGCCAACAGGGCAAAGCTGGTGAGGATCATCGGTCGACTCCGTAAAACGCTGAAAACGCGGTCAGGCTAACGCGTTGACCGCCAAGTTCAACTGCCAGTTTCCTGCTCCGCCGACGCTGTGCTGCCATAGCCGAATTCGGCAACCCATGGCTCCAGAATCGGCAGGACCTGCGCCAGCTGTGGGCGATAGCGTTCCCAGCGGCCGGTTGCGCGGGTGTAGATCGGCTCGGTCACTTGCCCATAGCTTGGCGTGCGGATGAAGCCACGCGCCTTGGCGGTGCGCTGATGGTCGAGCACTGACGGATCCCATTCAAGGCCGAGGTCGTCGAACAGCGGCCGCACCGTGCCCTCGACATCCGCGATCATCGCTTCGTAGCGGACTTCATGGACATTGAGCGGAAGAATGCTCCGACACTGCTGCCAATAGGCCATCACGCGATCATACAGCAGGCTGCCGCTGGTCAGATCGAGAAAACTCGCCATCGCCTGGGTCAGCTTGAAATTCTGCATGAAGCAGCTCAGCACTACGTCACACGGGTGCCGCATGGCAAAGATGATCCTGGCATCCGGGAACAGGCGATGGATCAACGGCGCACGCATCATCGATAGCGGGTTCTTGTCGACGATCAGTTTCCCGACCGCGTCCGGTGCGACCCGCGCAAGTTCATCGAAATAACACCCGCGCAGCCGGATCGCCTCATGCTCGTCGATTTCAGCGATCCGGTCGAAGCTGCCCAGCTCGTCGGCCACCTGAGCCAGGATCGGCACTTCTTCCAGCACATGGACCGCCGGGTGCCCCAGCAGGATCGTGTCGAGCAACGTCGTACCAGACCGCGGAAAACCGACCATGAAGACGGGCGAGGCCGGTTCGCGCGGCACGGTGATCGTCGGCCAGCGCGCGAACCACTCGGGCGTCGTGCGCGCCGCCAGCTGCTCGACCTCCGCCTGATAGGCACGACGATCGACGCCCTGCCCCAGCGGAGACTGGGCCATCGCCCAGTGCATCTCTTCGAACGCAGCGAAGGCCAAGCCGGTCTCGCCGAGCTGGTCGGCGACCTGCCCGACGAAATGCGACCGCACCGCCGGGTTGATCGATGCCGACCGCGCATCGCGCGCGAGCGCCAGCGCGGCTTCGAGCTTACCCTGACGCCGCAGCAGCATCGCGTTGAGGTAGTCGATATCCGCGCCCTTTGCGCCACGCGCCTCGGCCTGGCGAAGCAAGGTCTCCAGCTCGGCGATGCGGTTGCCCTGTTCCAGCAAAATGCCGAGGTTGAGCGTGGCCGGCCCGTCCTCCGGCCGGGCATTCAATGCGAAGCGATAGGATTGTTCTGCGCGTTCGCGATCCTCCAGATCCATGAACGCCAGGCCCATGGCGACGAAAATCTCGGGGTTGGTCGAATCGATGCGCGCGGCATCGGCATAGGCGACGAGCGCCTCACGCGAGCGATCGAGGCGGGTCAGCGCGTACCCAAATTCGAGCAATACGGCCGCATTGCGCGGATCGAGCCGCACCGCCTCCTGAAATGCCAGTGCGCTATCCTCGTAGCGCGACATCGACGCCAGCACGCGTCCGATATTGGTGCAGATGATGGCCGAGTCGGGGCGCAGGGTCCGGGCCTGCTGCAATGCGGCCAAGGCCGTTTCCAGCTCGCCAAGTTCATGCCGGATATTGCCGAGATTGTTCCAGCTATCGGCATCCTGCGGATTGGCGTCCACGATCTGTTGATATGCCATAGCCGCTTCCCACGGGCGTCCGAGCGCCTTGAGGATATCGGCGTGAAGGCGGCGCATCGCGTCGGGCTGCCCCGGTGCCCCGGCAAGCGCCTCGGCCTCAGCCAATTCGCCCGCATCGACCAGCGCGCGCGCCAGATTGAAGCGTGATCCGGGATTGTCGCCGCCCGACTTGAGCGCCCGGCGCAGCAGTGGCACGCCCAGCTTCGGTGCGCCGAGCTGGCAATGCGCAATGCCCGCGATCTGCAGCGCAGCTGGATTGTTCGGTGCCGCCTTGAGGACCTGCTCGGCCAGCTGCCGCGCCCCCGCCGGGTCACCACGACCGAAAAGCGCTGCGGCCTTTTGCAGAGTCTGCTGGATGTTCATGCCGTTACCCGAACCCGCGTAGCGCGATCATGCCGGCGGCAGTGCGCGCGCGCTGTGTCATACCGATGCGGGCACCTTGCCCCAAAAAAGAAGGGCGAGGCAATCGCCTCGCCCTTCAAAAGCGGCTGATCCAGTCGGATCAGAACTTGAGCCGCGTCGATACGTAGAAGCGGCGGCCGATGACGTCGTAGGTCGACGGATCGGTGCCCGACTGCACGTTCGGTGCGTAGGTCGGCGGCTTGCGGTCGAACGCGTTGTTCAGACCCAGGCGCAGCGTCATATTGTCGACCTGGCCCTGCAGGGCGAAGTCGAAATACCAGACCGAGCCCGGACCGGTGAACTTCTCGCCGATAAACTGGCGAGCCGCGCGGTTCTCCATCCCGTCGATGTAGCGCACGCGGCTCTGCAGCGAGAACGCCTTGTTCAGGTTGAAGCCGACATTCATCGTGCCCTTCCATTCCGGGAAGCTGGTGCCGAGACCAGCGCCGAAATAGGAAGCGGTGCCCGCATAATCGGTCTGCAGACCGCCAAGGCCGGTCACCTTGAAGTCGAACAGATAGTTCAGGAGCAGGTTGAAGTTGATCGACGATTCCGGCCCGACGAACTCGGTCGGCAGGTTGTAACCAAGCTGGAAGTCGATGCCCGAGGTCTTGACCGACCCCTGGTTGACCGCCTGGAAATAACCCGTTGCCGGATCACCACCCTGGTCTGCCCCCACCGAGTGGACCGATTGGTTTGTTAGTGCATTAAGCTCATCG
>NZ_LSJM01000262.1 GCF_001557215.1 Sphingomonas sp. CCH9-E2
CTACACTCCCGCCATGCCCAGCACCCCGCCACCCCCGCACGCCCCGACTGCGCGGAAATGTCAGGCGGCTCCCTCACATACGGCGATTCTTGTCAGAGTTGTCAGCATAGTGAACCCGACCGTTCACCAACCCCACCCGGATTTTGCGATTTCTTCACCCCCGTCGGTTAGGCCGCAGCCATGCCCACGCGCGTTTTCCTGACGGTCGATACCGAATTGATGTGGCGGCATCACGCCGCCGGGCTGCCGCTGGCGGAGATTGCGGAGCGGTCGCTGGAGCCGGCCGGGGTCGGCATCGGCTATCAGCTGCGCCGCTTTGCCGAGCATGGGCTAAAGGCGACCTTCTTCGTCGATCCGATGCCGGCGGTGGCGCATGGCCTCGATCCGATCCGCCGCGTGGTGGAGGCGATCCTGGAGGCGGGGCAGGAGGTTCAGCTGCACCTCCACCCCAATTGGGCCGCCGCGCGCGACGAGGATCGCAGCGCCGCCGCCTCGTTCGAGCTGATCGATTTCACCTACGCCGAACAGCGCGACCTGATCGCCGCCGCGTCCGACCTGCTCGTCGCCGCCGGGGCGCCGCGCCCGATTGCCTTCCGCTCGGGCAGCTACAGCGCCAGCGACGACACGCTCGCCGCGCTCGCCGAACTCGGCATCCGCTATGACAGCAGCCATAATGGCTCCGAACATCCCTGGCCCAGCGCGATCGGCCTGCCCCCGCGTCAGATCGCCCCGGTCGAACATCGCGGCGTGATCGAAGTGCCGGTGACGCTGATCGAGGATGTGCGCGGCCATCTCCGCCATTTCCAGATTTGTGCGCTGTCGACCGCCGAGATGCGCGACGCGCTCGACCATGCGGTGGCGGCGCGGCATGCGGCGGTGACGATCGTCAGCCATGGGTTCGAGCTCGCCAACCGCGCCGGAACCCGCCCCAATGCGGTGCATGTCGCCCGCTTCGACGCGCTCTGTGCGATGCTGGCCGAGCGGCGCGGCGGCATGGAGACGGTGCATTTCGCCGAGCTCGGCCATCTCCCGCTGGGGCAGGACGATGCTCCGCTCGGCCCCAGCCTGATCCGCACCCGCATGCGTCAGGCGCAGCAGCTCTGGTCGAACCTCGTGTCGGAGCGCGCCGCATGAACGCGACCGCGCGACCCACCCCGCTCAACTTCCGCATCGGGGCGCGCACCCTTATGGCGGTGCAGCGCGACATGGTCCGCGTGCCGCTCAGTCTCGATGAAGCGCGCGAAGGCCGCTTGCCGGTGCTGCCCCCGCTGCCGCGCGACGCGCATGGCTATGTCGTGACCTCGCTGCCCGAGGATCGGCTGGAGGCTATGGTCTATGCCTCGGGCAAGATGATCGGCTTCGTCCGTCAGAAGTATACGCGTTACTATGCCGATCTGACCGGCGGTTTCGATGCCTATATGGCCGGGTTGTCGGGCAATGCGCGGCAGGGGGCCAAGCGCAAGGCGAAGAAGATCGCGCAGGTCTCCGGCGGCGATCTCGACATCCGCAGCTATCGCACGCCGGCGGAGCTGGAGACGTTCCACGACATCGCCCGCCGCATCGCGCTGCGCACCTATCAGGAAAAGCTGATGGGGGAGGGGCTGCCCGCGACGCCGGAGTTCATTCGGGGGATGCTGAGCGCGGCGGCGGCGGATCGGGTCCGCGCCTGGCTGCTGTTCATTGCCGGGGAACCCGCCGCCTATCTTTACTGCCCGGCGCATGGCGACAATCTGGTCTATGAATATGTTGGCCACGATCCCGCGTTCAACGACTTGTCCCCCGGCGCGGTGTTGCAAGTAGAAGCCTTTCGCGACCTGTTCGACGAACAAAAATTCGCCCGATTCGACTTCACCGAGGGCGATGGTCAACACAAACGCCAATACGCCACCGCCGGCATCCCCTGTGTGGACGTCTTGCTCCTTCGCCCCAGCCTCACCAACCGCGTGACGACAGCGGCGCTCGGCGGGTTCAATCGGACGGTGGCCGGCGGCAAGGCATTGGTCGATGCGGTGGGGCTGGAGAAGCTGTCCAAGAAGCTGCGGCGGGGATAAGGGCAGGGCATGCATCTGCGTGCCCCCGCCATCATCGTCGCGATCCGCCCGCATGGCGAAAGCGGCGCGATCGTCCGGGCACTGACGGCGGAAGCGGGGTTGCTGGCCGGTTATGTCCGGGGCGGGAGGTCGCGACAGCACCGCCCGGTGCTCCAGCCGGGCAACATCATCCTCGGCGACTGGCGCGCCCGGACCGAGGATCAGCTGCCAGCCCTGGTGGCGGAACTGGTCCACAGCCGCGCGCCGCTGTTCCGCGAGCCTTTGCCCGCCGCAGCGATCGACTGGGCCACCGCCCTGACCGCCGCGGCCCTGCCCGAAGGCCAGCCCTATCCGCCGCTCCATTCGGCTCTGGAGGGACTGCTCGACGCCATCGAAGCCGCCCCGGCGGCGCGGGGCTGGGCGGTGGCGATGGTCCGCTATGAACTGCTGCTGCTCGCCCTGCTCGGCTTCGGCCTCGACCTTGAGCAGTGCGCCGCCACCGGCGCGACCGAGGATCTGGCGTTCGTCAGCCCGAAAAGCGGCATGGCCGTCAGCACCGCCGCCGCCACCGGCTATGAGTCCCGGCTGTTCCGCTTGCCCCCCTTCCTCCGCCAAGGCGGGGCGGCGGAGTGGGGCGACATCCTCGACGGCCTGCGCCTCACCGGCCATTTCCTCGACCGCGACCTGCTCCACGGCAAGACGGCGGAGGTGCTTGCCGCCCGGGCCCGCCTGGTCGACCGCATCAACAGGGCGGTTGCGTGACGCGGCGCAGCACGGCAAGGGGCCTGCACCTTGAGCAGGTGGAGTTGTCATGCCGCTGATCGCAATCCTTCCCGGCGACGGGATCGGCCCCGAAGTTACCGCGCAGGCGCGCCGCGTTCTCGACGCGCTCGATCTCGGCCTGACGTTCGAGGAAGCACCGGTCGGCGGCGCGGCCTATTTCAGCGACGGCCACCCGCTGCCGCCCGCGACGCTCGATCTGGCCAAGCGCGCCGATGCAATCCTGTTCGGCGCGGTCGGTGATCCGCGCTGCGACGCGCTGGAGCGGCATCTGCGCCCCGAACAGGCGATCCTCGGGCTACGCAAGGAACTCGGCCTGTTCGCCAATCTGCGCCCCGCCACGCTGTTCCCGGGCCTCGAAGATGCCTCCGCGCTGCGCCCCGAAGTGGCGGGCGCGATCGACATGGTGATCGTCCGTGAACTCAACGGCGACGTCTATTTCGGCGAAAAAGGCATGCGCGCCACCGCATCGGGCCGCCGCGAAGGCTATGACATCATGTCCTATAATGAGGACGAGGTCGCCCGCATCGCCAAGGTCGGGTTCGAAACCGCCCGCGCCCGGCGCGGCAAGCTCTGCTCGGTCGACAAGGCGAATGTGCTCGAAACCTCGCAGCTGTGGCGCGACGTGGTGATCGAGGTCGCGGCTGATTATCCCGGCATCGAACTCAGCCACATGTATGTCGACAATGCCGCCATGCAGTTGGTGCGCAACCCCGGCCAGTTCGACGTGATCGTCACCGGCAATCTGTTCGGAGACATCCTGTCCGATCAGGCGAGCATGTGCGCCGGGTCGATCGGCATGCTCCCCTCCGCCTCGCTCGATGGGAGCGGCAAGGGGCTGTACGAACCGATCCATGGCAGCGCGCCGGACATCGCCGGGCAGTGCAAGGCCAATCCCTGCGCGACGATCCTGTCGGCGGCGATGCTGTTGCGCTATTCGCTCGGGATGGCGGAAGCGGCCGACCGGATCGAGGCGGCGGTGACGGCGGCGCTGACCGGCGGCGCGCGCACGGCGGATCTCGGCGGGACGCTGTCGACGCAGGCCATGGGCGACGCGGTGGTGCAGGCGCTGGCGTGAGCGACGCGGGCCTCGAACTCGCGGTCGTCGTCCCGACCTTCAACGAATCGCGCAACGTGCCGTTGATGGTCGCAGCGCTGGATGCGGCGCTGGCGGGCCGACGCTGGGAAGTGATCTTCGTCGACGACAACAGCCCCGACGGCACCGCCGACGTGGCGCGTTCGATTGGGCGCAGCGACCCGCGTGTGCGTGTGGTCCAGCGGATCGGACGGCGCGGTCTGTCATCGGCAACGATCGAGGGGATGTGCGCCACCGCCGCGCCGTTCGTCGCGGTGATCGATGGCGACATGCAGCATGACGAGACGCTGCTCCCCAAAATGCTCGACACGCTGCTTGCGGATCACAGCGTGGACGTCGCGATCGGATCGCGCTTCGTCGAGGGTGGCGGCACCGGCGAATGGGACCGCGACCGCGTCGCCAAGTCGGAGCTTGCGACCCGCATCTCGCGCAAGGTGCTCAAGGCCGATCTCAGCGACCCGATGAGCGGCTTCTTCATGATCCGCAGCGATGTGGTGCGCGGCATCATCCCGCATCTCTCGGCGATCGGGTTCAAGATCCTGCTCGATATCCTGACCGCCAGCCCGCGCGCGCTCAAATTTGTTGAGCTCCCCTATGTGTTTCGCACGCGCCAGATCGGGGAGAGCAAGCTCGACCATGTCGTCGCGATGGAATTTCTCATCGCGCTGTACGACCGCATGTTCGGGCGGGTGGTGCCGGTGCGGTTCGTGATGTTCTCCGCGATCGGCGCGCTCGGCGCTGGGGTGCATTTTGCCGCGCTCTGGTTGTTCTTCCGCCTGTTCGGGTACAGCTTCCTCACCGGCACGATTGTCGCGACGCTAATCGCGATGACGTTCAACTTCTTCCTCAACAACGCGCTCACCTATCGCGATGCGCGGCTGAAGGGGTGGCGGCCACTGCTCGATGGCTGGATCGGCTTCTGCATCGTCTGCTCGGTCGGGGCGGTGGCCAACATCGGCGTCGCGGCGTTCCTGCATGATGTCCAGCACGCGCAATGGGCGCCGAGCGCGCTGGCGGGAATTGCGGTCGCGGCGGTTTGGAATTTTGCGCTGTCGTCGCGCTTCGTGTGGGGGCGGTACTGACGCTGCCTTATTGGTGCTGCGATTCGCGGTAAGGTTGCGCCGATGATCCGCCCGCGCTCGCTGCTCCTCTCGCTCGCACTCGCACTGGCGAGTGTCCCGCTGCCCACCAGTGCGCAGGAAGCTACGCCCGACTCCGTCGAAGAAGTGGTGGTCACCGCCCGCACCTCCGGCGCGCCGATGTGGACGGTGCGCACCGAGTCGGGCGTGGTGCTGCTCGTCGGCGAAATCCGCAACGTGCCCAAGGCGACGCCTTGGTATCCCGACCGGCTCGAACGCGCCGCTGGTGGTGCGCAGCGGATCATCCTCGGCACCAAGGCAAAGGTGTCGCCGGGCGACATCCTGCGGCTGATCTTCGCGGGCGGGAAGCTCACCAAATTGCCTGATGAGCGCGTTGCGTCGGACTATCTCGATGCGACGCGACTGGCACGGCTGCGTGCGCTCGAAGCGCGGTACGAGCAGGATTACAGCCGCCGCAACTTCCTGATCACATCCTTTGACCTGCTCTCGCGCCGGCTGGCGTTCAGCAAGGATACCGGCGACGATGCCACCGATGTCGTGCGCAAGGCGGCGCGGCGCGCTGACATCGCCACCCGCCCGGTCGGCGAGGTGCGCGGCGAGGATATCATCGACAACCTCTTCGCCGCGGCGCCCGAAACACATCTGCCGTGCCTCGACGCGGCGATGGCGGCGGCGGAGATCGGGCCGGAGATCGTGACGGCGCGCGGCAAGGCGTGGACCAGCTTCGATGTGCCGGGATTGATGGCGAACCCGCTCGAGACGGCGCTCGGGCGGTGCTGGCCCTGGACCGACAATCAGTTGGGCGCCGAACTGCGCGGGCAATGGGTAGCCGCTCTGGACGAGGCCGTCAGACAGCCCGGCGTGACGCTGGCCGTGGTGCCGATCCGTGTGCTGGCGGAAGAGGGCGGCGTGCTCGACCAGCTCAAGGCGCGCGATCTGGATATCAGCGGCCCGCGCTGGCGCTAGGCAATGTCGACATTCATTCCCCTCCCTGAAAGGGAGGGGAATAATGCACTGAATGTTGATACACGCTAGGCCCAGCCGGGCAGCCACATCCAGCGGGTGAACGCCCGCGTGTGCGTCAGATCCTGCGCGGCGATGATCGGGTAGAAATAGGCGAACAGCCCCACCGCGGGCACCAGCAGCCATTCGTCCCGCCGTTTCAGCCAGTCGCGCCAATGGTGCATCGCCACCGCCAGCACGACGCACAGGATGATGCTGGGCAGATAATAATAGTAAAAGAACCCAAGCGACTTGGGGATGATCGCCCACACCCCGAGCGAGAAGGTCCACAGAATGGCGGCGGTAAGCGGCACGCCCGCGCGCTCCCGCACCCCGGCCCACCAGCACGCCGCGACCGCCACCAGCCCGGTCCACATGATGACCGGATTTCCGATCAGCAGCACGCCGCGCATCGCCCCCTGATCGGGCTCATAGAAATACCAGATCGGGCGCAGCATCAGCGGCCAGGTCCACCAGCTCGACTGGTAGTTATGGGGGCTGAGCACCTGCGTCTGCAGCGCGAGCATCTCGAACTGGAACGGAATCAGCCGCGCCAGCGTCATCGGATTGGTGGTGTAGAAAAAGGCTGGGGCGAAAGTCGCGAAATAGGTGGCGATGCTGACCACGCCGAGCACTGCGAGCGCGGGCAGCCAGTGTATCCCCCCGAAGCGCATCGGATCGCTCAGCCGCAGCCACAAGAACGCGACGCCCGCCAGCGCGACATAGGGGATCGCCGCCCACTTCACCCCCACCGCCGCGCCGAACAGCACCGCGCTCGCCAGCCAATAGCCCCATGCCCGTCGCGATTCGGCTTGCATCGCCGCGAGGAAGGCGACCCCGGCCCAGACCAGCAATCCGCCCATGAACACGTCCAGCATCCCGATCCGCGCCTGGACGAACACCATCTGCCCCAGCATCGCGAAGATCGCGGCGAACAGGGCAGGGCGGGTGGCGCGGGTCAGCAGCAGCGTGAAGGCATAGACCCCCGCGATCGTCGCGCTGCCGAACAGGGTCGAGAAAATCCGCCACCCCAGCGCATTGTCGCCGATCAGGTGAATGCCCAGCGCAATCAGCGACTTGCCCAGCATCGGATGCTCGGGATTGGTGATGTGCGAGAAGTCGAGCAGCACCCGCGCGGCGGTGACGTAATGCACTTCGTCAAACAGCAGGATGCTGGGCCGCTCGACGCCGACAGTGAAGAGGCATTGCGCAACGACTGCGAGGAGCAGGCCGAGCAGGACGGGGCGCTGTTCGAGACGGTCGAGCATCGGCGCGTGAATAGCTGAGCTTCGCGCCCGCGTCACCCGTCGCGCTTGCGCCCCCGCGCCATCCGCTTCTAGAGGGACATCATGAAGCGCCGCACCGGACAAGACCGCGAGATCACGCAACACTGGAAGCCCGCAACGCTCGCGGTGCGCGGCGGGACCGCGCGCAGCGAATGGGGGGAGACGAGCGAAGCGCTCTTCCTCACCTCGGGCTATGCCTATGACTGTGCCGGGGACGCCGCCGCGCGCTTCGCCGGCGATCAGCAGGGCATGACCTATTCGCGGCTGCAAAACCCGACGGTCGAGATGCTCGAACAGCGCATCGCCTTGCTCGAAGGGGCCGAGGCGTGCCGCGCCACCGCGTCGGGCATGGCCGCAATGACGGCGGCTTTGCTGTGCCAGCTGTCGGCGGGCGACCATCTGGTCGGCGGGCGCGCCGCCTTCGGATCGTGCCGCTGGCTCACCGACACGCTGATGCCGCGCTTCGGGATCGAGACGACGGTGGTGGACGCGCGCGATCCGCAGCAGTTCGTCGACGCGATCCGCCCGAACACCAAGGTGTTCTTCTTCGAAACGCCGGCTAACCCGACGATGGACATCGTCGACCTCAAGGCTGTGTGCGACATCGCGCGCGCACGCGGGATCACGACGGTGGTCGACAACGCCTTTGCGACGCCGGCGCTGCAGCGGCCGATGGATTTCGGCGCGGACATTGTCGCCTACAGCGCGACCAAGATGATGGACGGGCAGGGCCGTGTGCTCGCCGGCGCGATTTGCGGGACCGAGGAGTTCATCGCCAATACGCTGCTGCCCTTCCACCGCAATACCGGCCCGACGCTCAGCGCGTTCAATGCCTGGGTGGTGCTCAAGGGGCTGGAGACGCTCGACCTGCGTATCCGCCGCCAGAGCGAGAATGCGATGAAGGTCGCCCGCTTCCTCGAAGGGCGCGTGCCGCTGGTCAACTATCCCGGCCTGCCCAGCCATCCGCAGCACAATCTGGCGATGAGCCAGATGGCGGCGGTCGGCCCGATCTTCTCGTTCGAGCTCGACGGCGGCCGCACCCAGGCGCATGGCCTGCTCGACGCGCTGGGCCTCATCGACATTTCGAACAATATCGGCGATTCCCGGTCGCTGATGACCCACCCCGCCTCCACCACCCACAGCGGCGTCGCCGAAGATCAGCGGCTGCTGATGGGCGTGCGCGAAGGGATGCTGCGGCTGAATGTCGGTCTGGAAGACCCGGACGACCTGATCGCCGATCTCGATCAGGCGCTAAGGGCCGTCGGGCTGTGAAGGCGCTGTTCGGCCAGGAAGCGGTCACGCGCGACATCACGGTGCGCGTGTCGGTCAGCTACCTGCCCGAACAATCGGAGCCGGGCCGGGGCCGCTGGTTCTGGGCCTATCATATCCGCATCGAAAACGGGTCGTACCAGCCGGTGCAGCTGCTCTCGCGCCGCTGGACGATCACCGACGGGCGCGGTGGCCAGCATATGGTCGAGGGGGAGGGCGTGGTCGGCGAACAGCCGATGATCGCGCCGGGCGCCAGCTATGATTACGTCTCCGGCTGCCCGCTGACCACGCCGACCGGCTGGATGGAAGGCAGCTATCTGATGGTCGGCGCCGACGGGCACACGTTCGACGTCGCGATCCCCCGCTTCGCGCTGCGCGCGCCGGCGGTGGCGGAGTAAGGCATGAAGCGTACACATCTTCCCCTCAACGGCCTGCGCGTGCTCGACGCGGCGGCGCGGCATTTGTCCTTCACCCGCGCGGCGGACGAGCTGGCGGTGACCCCGGCGGCGGTCGGGCAACAGATCCGCGCGCTGGAGGACACGCTGGGCGTCGTCCTGTTCCGCCGCACGACCAAGGGGCTGGAACTGACGCCGGAGGCCGAGGCGGGCCTTGCCGCGCTGCGGGCCGGTTTTCTCCAGTTCGAGGAAGCGGTGCGCGCGATGCAGGCGGGGCAATCGTCCAAGTCGCTGACCATCGCCGCGCCGCGCGACCTCACCGAAAAATGGCTGATGCCGCGCCTTGCCGAAATCGCGCGCGAAGACCCGGAGCTGCGCTTCGTGCTGATCGCCGCGGATGAAGCGATCGACTTTACCGAGGCCAATCTCGACCTCGCCATCCGCTGGGGCGAAGGCCCGGGCGAGCATGAGGGCGAGGCGCTGGAGAGCGACGGCATGGTCACCGTCGCCAAGCCTGGCGGACGCGGCGAAACCCCGATCGGCTGGCCCGGCTGCGTGGCCGAGGATGGCGCGGCGCTGGTCAAGGTCGGTGACGCCGGCCTGGCGCTCGATGCCGCCGCTGAGGGCCTCGGCCGCGCGACCGTGCCCGAATTGCTCGCCCGCGCCGACATCGCCGCCGGGCGCGTCGCGGTGGTCGGCGACCCGATTCCCTCGCGGCTCGGCTATTGGCTGGTCGCGCCGCTGCCGCAATGGCGGCAGAAGAAGGTGAAGGCGCTGGTCGAGGCGCTGGCGGAGGCGTGAGCCCGCTCCGGCTGCGTGAGACCGTGGTTCTGGAAACCCCGCGCTTGATCCTGCGCCCGCGGCGCGTGGACGATGCCGACGCGCTGTTTCCCAGCCTCGCCGATCCAGCGTTGATGCGCTACTGGTCCGGCCCGCCGCACAGCAGCGTCGATGAAACGCGCGCCGATTTCGAACGCCACGCCGACGACTGGCGCGCCTGGGCGGTGACGGTGCGGGGCGACGATACCGCGATCGGCATGGTCGCGGCGGGCGAAAAGCGGCAGGGCAATGTCACCGAACTCGGCTATCTCTTCGCGCGCACGCACTGGGGCGGCGGTTATGCGCGCGAGGCGGTGAGTGCGGTCATCGACCGCATCTTTGCCGAGGGTCAGCGCAAGGTGTTCGCCGACACCGACCCCGACAATACCGCCTCACGCGGACTGCTCGAACGGCTGGGTTTCAAGCTCGAAGGCTATCTGCGCGCCGAATGGGAAACCCATATCGGCGTACGCGATACGACGATCTATGGCCTGCTCCATGAGGAGTGGGAAACACGACGCTGACGTTCAGCGCCGCGCCCACCATCCGCGGATGAAGTCGCGCAACACAAGCAGCACAAGGGGAATGAAAAGGATCACCGCCCCCACCATGGCGATCTCGACCCCTGCCATGATCTTCAGTCCTAAAGCAGGGTTTCCTTCCCGCATCAGCAGCACCGGTTTTGCGTTACTGGTCCGATCGTTGGACGCGTCGCCCGCTTCTTTCAACTCCACTTTGGGCAGCTCTCCGGCGGCTTTGTCGCCGATCCAGTAAACCATCTGGCCAGCCCCGAATATGCCGAGACCGCCTAGCAGCAGGTTGATGCGCAAATCGCGCCAAGCGCTCTCCTGATCGGCCATCTGCTGCCGGCGCCGACGCAGGTCGTTGGCATGGTCCTCCAGGCTGGCAATTGCGACGGTCAGTGCCGCCTGTTTGCGGTTGGTGCCGCGTAGATCCTGCAGCTTGGCGAACACGTCGCGCTCGGTGTCATAGCGGAACGGGTTGGTGTAGCGAAACCGTTCATAATCGTCGAACTCGGCGAGCTTTGCGCGGTTGATCAGCAACTCGGTGGGATCGCCGGCGTCGTCCAGATCGATCCCATCTCGTTCGAGCAGAGCCTGCAGGGCCTTTCGATCCATAGGCTTTCTCCCCGCCGTCATCTCCCTGATCCGCTCGATCCGCGCCATGCTGCGCTCTTCATGCGCGCGCGCGAGAAACTCGTTGTGCAGCGCCAGCAGGTGAATCAGAAACGCATAAGGGCAAGTACCGATGTAATCATTGCCGATCTCGAGACTGCGGCTGCGCGGGACATAGGTGATCATCGCGCGGTGATTGGCGTAGCGGACGAAGAAGCGCTCATCTGACTGTTCGTCGCTGTCGGGATAGATTGGGTCGATGCTGTCCAGAATCTCGGACGTGTCCTGGTTCATGAAGTCGATGATGTTCTGGTTGAACCCGGCCAGAAACAGATAGTCGAAGCAGTCCGCGCGGTGCAGCTCGAACGCGGGCACGTGGTGGCGGATCGGGGTTTCCAGCAGCGCGAGCGTCGCGTCGCGAAGCTGAAGGCAGGTTCCATCGCGCATCGCCGCGCGCAGCCCGTCGTGATCACCGGGGCGAAGTAGCGTGGCGGGGGTGTCGCCATGTTCCGACGCGCGGGCGAACCCTCCGGCGGCGAGCAATGCGTCATACTCCCCCCGCGTTTTTGCCCAGCTCCAGAAATCTGCATCCACCCGGTCGCGAATATCAACTTCCTGCGCCTCCTTCGCTTCCACCGGTGCACCCAGATGGACGCGGCGTGGCGGCTGACCGTCGACCGGCGCAGTGAGGCCGCTGATCCGCTTCTGATAGGGTTCGTAACAGCCGTCGCGCACCATGGTCTTGCGCGCCACCGAAGCGAGCCCTGCGGCGTCGAGCGGCATCAGCCGGTCGAAGAAGCGCGGATCATGTATAAAAAACATGAAGCGCGATTTCGGTACCTTCAGCCCGGGTACCTCGATGAAGGGGACGAGGTCGATCAGGTTTTTCTCGAAGTCAGGTATCGGTTTCGACAAGGACAGTTCGTGCGCAAGACGGGGGAAAAGTGCCTTCGCGTCCCGTTCCAGCCGACTCCGCACGAATGGCCAGAAGCGCGTCTCTTTGCCGCGGGCGGCCTTGACGGTGAGCGTATCGAGCGGATCAATGCCGAGCGATCCGTCACTGAATACATCGGCATGGGAGTCGCCGCTGTTCAGAAGACTGGTCAGCAATTTCGGCTGAAGCGCATACTCTTTCGGCGCAGCCAGCTTTTGCAGCAGCGACAGAAAATAGTAGGTCGATGAGTCATAACCCGATCGTACGATGCCATTGTCGTCGGTATATTCCGCATAATGATGGCTGAACGACAGATGATAGCTTAGCGCACCGTTGTTATGGGAGATCCAGAAGGTCCGCAGTCCGACGTGGCGCGGATCGTCCAGCGCCGGGGGATGCGCTTCGAACGTCACGCCTTCGGTCATCCAGGTCGTGCTTTTTCCGACCCTGAAGGTGAGTGGTTCGCTGCTGCGGATTTGAGACGCGGCCTCGTCAAGGTTTCTGCAGCGGCGGGCGGTGGTAGCGAGCAGAAATTCCTGGACTTCACCCTGCGTCTCGCGATCCGCGATGTCGTTGAACAGCGGATCGATCGCATTGCGCAGCGCAAGTGAGGGAAGGTGGCGCATCTGTGCGCGCCGAAAGACCCAAGGGGCCAGGTAATCGCCAGCGTTTCGACCTAGCGCCTCGGCAACCCGGCCCGGCTCGATATAGAGCGACAGCGTCCAGTAGATCGTCCCCGGAACCGCGGCCTCATAGCTGCCGGGCTTATGCTCCCGTCCCCTCGTCGCCATGTCTGCAAGCCTCCCGTGCGAGATCGCGGAAAAAAACGAAATCTGGGCGGGGCGACGCGGCCAGCCGCGAGAGCGCAGGTGCCATTGGCAGCAGCGCCACCGGATCTGTGCGCGCGGCGAGCGCGGCCAGTTGCTGCGCTGCCGGTCCGTCGGGTGCTTCCGCTTCGCCCTTCAGTACGGAAATCCCGAAGAAACTCTGCAGATGATCCCGGAGCAGCGGCGCGGGAATGGCGTCGGCCGGATAGCCGATCGCGGCGTAGATCAATCCGTCATCGGGACGCTGGTCGGTCGACAGCGCGGGCTGAATATAGGGGAAATCGACCACGCGCGCCCCGATCCGCGCCCAGATGGCAAGGCGATCGACCTGATCCAGCCCCGAATGATCGCTGTCCGCCGCATACGCTTCGGCGGTCAGGCGCAGCGGGTCATTCTGCTCGATGAACAACACCGGACCCGGGCCGCCCGCATTCAGGTCCAGCACGTTAAGCGCGGTACGCGTCACATCGGCCAAAATGCGGCGCAGCAAGCCGCGCCCCCGTGCGGCGGCTTCGACATAGACATAGTTGAGCGCCACCGTTGCCGGCACAGCGGCGCCGGATCCGGTGGTGGCGGCGAGGAAGTTCGCGCCGCCCAGCAACTGGCCGTCCGCATCCTCGAACACCATTGCCACTTCGCAATGGCGCCGGCCATAGGCGTTGCGATGCGTGCCATTGAGCGCGAGGCAGAGGACAAACCCGTCAAATTCCTCCCGCTCATCCGGCAGGATGAAGGCGCGGTCATAGCCGTCGAAAAAGCGCCGCAACACCGGCGATGCGGGGTGACTGGTCACGCTGACCCGCACCCCGTCTTCCCAGACCCATGTCAGGTCCGCGGTCATTCCGCCGCCCGTGTCATGCGTCGATCGCTTCCTCGTCCAGCCGCGCGGCATTCTCCTGGATGAAGGCGAAGCGGTGCGCCGGGTTGGTGCCCATCAGGCGGTCGACAAGATCCTTGACGCCGGCGCGCTCCTCATATTCCTGCGGCAGCGTGATGCGCAGCAGCGAGCGCGTGGCCGGGTCCATCGTGGTTTCGCGCAGCTGACCCGGGTTCATCTCGCCCAGCCCCTTGAAGCGCGACACTTCGACCTTGCGGCCCTTGAACGGTCCCGCCTCGATCTCGGCGCGATGCGCGTCGTCGCGGGCATAGAGGCTCTTGGCACCCGCCGTGAGGCGATAGAGCGGTGGCTGCGCCAGATAGAGGTGCCCGCGCCGGACGATGTCGGGCATTTCCTGGAAGAAGAACGTCATCAGCAGCGTCGCGATATGCGCGCCGTCGACGTCGGCGTCGGTCATGATGACGATGCGTTCGTAGCGCAGATTGTCCGGCTGGCAGTCCTTGCGCGTGCCGCAGCCCAGCGCCTGGATCAGGTCGGCGATCTCGCTGTTCGCGCCGATCTTTGCGCTGGTGGCCGACGCGACGTTCAGGATCTTGCCGCGGATCGGCAGGATCGCCTGCGTCTTGCGGTCGCGCGCCTGCTTGGCGCTGCCGCCTGCGCTGTCACCCTCGACGATGAACAATTCGGTCCCGGCGGGATCGTCGGCGGAGCAGTCGGTCAGCTTGCCGGGCAGGCGCAGCTTGCGGCCCGAGGTCGCGGTCTTGCGCTTGACCTCGCGCTCCTGCTTGCGGCGCAGGCGATCGTCCATCCGCTCGAGCACATAGTTGAGCAGCGCCTTGCCGCGCTCCATCTTGTCAGTGAGGAAATGGTCGAAATGATCGCGCACGGCCTTTTCGACGAGGCCGGTGGCCTCGGGCGAGGTTAGCCGGTCCTTGGTCTGCGACTGGAATTGCGGATCGCGGATGAACACCGACAGCATCAGCTCCGACCCGACCATGATGTCGTCGGCGGTGATGTCCTTGGCTTTTTTCTGCCCGACCAGCTCACCGAACGCGCGGATGCCGCGCACCAGTGCCTGGCGCAGCCCCTGTTCGTGGCTGCCGCCATCGGGGGTGGGGATGGTGTTGCAGTACCAGCTGTAGGACCCGTCGCTCCACAGCGGCCAGGCGACCGCCCATTCGACGCGGCCCTGCGCTTCGCCGGGAAAATCCTGGCTGCCCGAAAAGAACTCCGCCGTCGCGCCCTCGCGCGTGCCGAGCTGTTCCTTGAGGTGATCGGCAAGGCCACCGGGGAACTGGAACACCGCCTCCGCCGGGGTGTCGTCGGAAATCAGTTCCGGCGCGCATTTCCAGCGGATCTCGACCCCGGCGAACAGATACGCCTTGGACCGGGCGAGCTTGTACAGCCGCGCCGGCTTGAAGTGCATCTCGCCGAAAATCTCGGTGTCGGGGGTGAAGGCGACGCTGGTGCCGCGACGATTGGGGGCGGCGCCGACATGCTCGATCGGGCCTAGCGTCACGCCCTGATTGAAGCGCTGGCGATAGAGCTGCCGGTCGCGCGCGACCTCGACAACCATGTCGGTCGACAGCGCGTTGACGACGCTGCTGCCCACGCCATGCAGACCGCCCGATGTCGCATAGGCTTTCCCTGAGAATTTGCCGCCCGCGTGGAGTGTGGAGAAGATCACCTCCAGCGCCGACTTGTCCGGGAACTTCGGGTGGGGGTCGGTCGGGATGCCGCGACCATTGTCGGTGATCGTCAGCCGGTTGCCGGGTTCCAGCGTCACCTCGATCCGGCTGGCATGCCCCGCCACCGCCTCATCCATCGCATTGTCGAGGATTTCGGCGGCAAGGTGATGCAGCGCGCGCTCGTCGGTGCCGCCGATATACATGCCGGGGCGACGGCGGACGGGCTCCAGCCCCTCCAGCACCTCGATCGAGCTGGCGTCGTAGCTGTTGGTGGGGGAAACGGAACCGGACTGGAAAAGATCGGACGACATTTGTTCTGGCTAATCCCCCGCGACGGTCCCGGCAAGCGCGGGTGTTGCTGCGGGGCAACATGAATTCGGAAATTCGGAACGGGTCGGGAAAGAACCGCGCGCTGCCTCGTTAGACTCCGGCAAGTTCAGTTGGAGTAACCTGTTTATGCGTATGCGTACCCTGATGGGCGCCGGTGTGGCCGCCCTGACCCTCGTCGCCGCCCCGGCCATGGCCCAGGACGGCGAGCCTGCTTTCGATGGCCTCTATGTCGGCGGCTCGTTCGGCTACACCGTCCAGAACAACGATGTCGGTGAGACGATCGAATTCGATGCCGGCCGCAATGGCAGCTTCGGCGACACGATCGCGACCTCGACTGGTGCCGACGCATTCTCGCCCGGCTTCTGCAACGGCGCAGCGACGTCGAGCGCGAACACCGCCTGCATCAACGACAAGGACGATATCGAATATTATGGCCGCATCGGCTTCGACAAGCAGATGGGCAGGTTCGTGCTCGGTGCAGTCGCCGAATTCGGCAAGACCGAGGCGCGCGACAGCGTCACCGCCTACAGCACGACTCCGGCCTTCTACACCATGACGCGTGAGCTCGACTGGAACGCGGCGCTGCGCCTGCGCGCCGGTCTGGTCGCAGGTGAGAGCACCTTGTTCTACGCCACTGGCGGCGGCGCCTATGCGAAGCTCGACAACAGCTTCAGCAGCAGCAACACTGCCAACAGCTTCGCCGTCACCGGTGACGACATGGCGTGGGGCTGGCAGGCTGGTGGCGGCGTCGAGCAGAAGCTCGGCCGCAACTTCTCGATCGGCCTCGAATATCTCTACAGCCGCTATGACGATAGCGACTCGCGGGTCCAGGTCGGCACAGGCACTGCCGGTGCGACCAACCCGTTCGTCCTCGCGGGCGGCGCGGACTTCCGCCGCAGCTCGGACTTCGACTTCCATTCGCTACGCGCGACGGCGGCGTTCCGCTTCTAAAGCGGCTTCCCGAGCGGGAGTCTGGGGCTGGCGGAGCGATCCGCCGGCCCCTTTTCTTTGTTCCGGGTCGACGCGGCCTCCCGCGACTCGCGTTAACTGCAATCGACGCGGATGGTTAGCGGACGCGGGGGCCGCCATAGGGCAGCGGCGGCGGCGGACGGCGATCGCGGCGCGGCAGCTGCGCCTGATAGGCATGGCCGCAATGATCGACGCAATAAGGGAAGCCGGGGTTCACCTTCTCGCCGCAGAAGTGGAAGTCCGGCTCGCCGGGGTGGCCCAGCGGCCATTTGCAGATGCGGTCGTTGAGGTCGAGCAACGTCGTCTTGCCCTCGATTTTCTTGCTCGGCTTGGCCGGGAC
>NZ_LSJM01000263.1 GCF_001557215.1 Sphingomonas sp. CCH9-E2
GGTTGGGGTGGGGCCTGTCCACGCGGACCCCGGTCTCGGTGAGACTGAGACGCCCCACCCCCAACCCCTCCCGTGAAGGGGAGGGGCTTAAGAAGGAGATCAGATATGAAAATCGCACTCGCGGGCGCCGGGGCATTCGGCGAAAAGCATCTCGACGGGCTCAAGAATATCGACGGGGTCGAGGTGATCTCGGTCGTCGGCCGTCGACTCGAACCGACCCAGGCGGTCGCGGCAAAATACGGCATCCCGCATGCCACCACCGAACTGGCCGAAGCGCTGGAGCAGCCGGGTCTTGACGCGGTGATCCTGTGCACCCCCACCCAGATGCACGCCGCCCAAGCGATCCAGTGCATGGATGCAGGCAAGCATGTGCAGGTGGAAATCCCGCTGTGCGACAGCCTGGCCGATGGCGAGGCAGTGCTGGCCAAGGCGCAGGAAACCGGCCTGACCGCGATGGTCGGCCACACGCGCCGCTTCAACCCCAGCCATCAGTATCTGCATCGCAAGATCGCGGCGGGCGAGCTGAACGTTCAGCAGATGGACGTGCAGACCTATTTCTTCCGCCGGCAGAACATGAATGCGAAGGGGGAGGCGCGCAGCTGGACCGATCACCTGCTGTGGCACCACGCCGCGCATACGGTCGACCTGTTCGCCTATCAGGCCGGGCCGATCGTCGCCGCCAACGCGATCGAAGGGCCGTACCACCCCGAACTCGGCATCGCGATGGACATGTCGATCCAGCTTAAGGCGGAAAGCGGCGCGATCTGCACGCTCAGCCTGTCGTTCAACAATGACGGGCCGCTCGGCACCTTCTTTCGCTACATCTGCGACAACGGCACCTGGATCGCGCGCTACGACGATCTGGTGACCGGGCGCGAGGAGCCGGTCGACCTGTCCGGCGTCGCGGTGTCGAACAACGGCATCGAACTGCAGGACCGCGAATTCATCGCCGCGATCCGCGAAGGCCGCGAGCCGAATGCCAGCGTTGCGCAGGTGCTGCCCTGCTACCGCGTGCTGCACAGCCTTGAGCAGCAGCTCAACGCCGCGCGCTGAAATCTCGGCAACATAACTTGGCTCACCCTCACCCTTCCGGCGCTTCGCGCCTCCCTCCCTCTCCCAATGGGAGAGGG
>NZ_LSJM01000264.1 GCF_001557215.1 Sphingomonas sp. CCH9-E2
GCTGGCGGTGCAGGGCGGCAACTTCCCCGGCGTGCTGACCCGCGACCGGCCGATCCGCAGCCTTGCCGACTTCAAGGGCCTGCGCCTGCGCGCGCAGAGCGACGCGGTCGACATCCTCAAGCAGCTGGGCGCAGACCCGGTCAACATGCCGATGGGCGAGGTTTATTCGGCGCTGGCCAAGGGCGTGATCGATGGCGTCGTGGCCCCGGCCGACACGATCCGCAGCCTGCATTTTGCCGAGGTCGCGAAACATTTCACCACGATCCGCTTCAGCCGCGGCGCGTATCCCGCGCGCGCGATGTCGGACAAGACCTGGCGCACGCTCCCGCCCGACCTGCAGGCGATCCTGGCCGACGGGCGCAAGGTTTGGGAGGCGGCGCTCAACCGCCAGCTGCTGAAGGCCGAGCAGGCGGGGATCGATTACGGGAAGAAGGAGGGCATCACCTTCTCCAGTATCCCGGAGCAGGAACAACGCGCATTCGACGCGCTCTACAACAAGGATGCGCGCATTCAGGCTGAGCGGCTGGGCAAGATCGGGATCGATGCGGTGCCGATCTATGAAGAGGCGCAGCGGTTGATCGCGGGCGGTGAGATCCGTTGCGGAGGAAAGCCATGAACCGTCATGTATCTTCTCCCCTCCCGCTTGCGGGAGGGGCTGGGGGAGGGCCTATCC
>NZ_LSJM01000265.1 GCF_001557215.1 Sphingomonas sp. CCH9-E2
GCCCAGCGACCCCGCCGCACCACGGGGCACCACTCAGCTCGCCGCGCATGTCACCGCCCCGCCCGCGCTCGCCCGGCGGCTGGCGCAAGTGCTGGTTACCGAGAGTGATGAGGGTCAGCCGCTTGCGGTCGGGCAGCGGCTGGTGACGCTGATGGGGGTGCTGCGGCGCTGGGACGGCTATGTCGCGCGCTCGGGCGGCGCGGCGGCAGCCGAGCGGCTGGAGCGGGTCAACCGGCTCCATGCGATCGAGAAGGCGCGCCCCGCCGCCGTCCGCGCGGTCGATGCCGCCGATGCCGAACTGACGCGGATCGAGGCCGAGATCGCCGAGGCGAAGCGCGCCGCGTCGGATTGCCGCCGTCTGCTCGACAGCGCCGAAGCCGCCGGGCGCGAGGCTGCGCGCGCCGAGGACCGCGCCGCCGCCGCACTCGAACGGCTCGACACCCAGCGCGCCGATCTGGAAGGACGCCGCGCACGCACCGTCGCCGAGCAGGAGGAAGCCGCCGGCGAAGTCGCGCGGGCCGAGGCCACGCGCGCCGCGTTACCCGATGGGAGCGAGACTCGCGCTAGGGTGAGCGCACTATCGTCCGAAGCCGAACTGCGCCGTACCGCCGCCGCCACTGCGCGGGCCGAGCGCGGCGCGCTGGAGCGCGACATCGCCGCCGCGCGCGAACGTCTTGCCGCCGCGCAAGCCGAACGGCGCAGCTGGACCTCCCGCGCTGGTGAGGCCGCGCGCCGGATCGCCGAGATGGATGCGCGCGCGATCGAGCTGGCCGAAGCCGCCGAGGCGCTCGCCAGCCGCCCCGCCGAACTCGACGCGGCGGTCACCGAAGCCGAACGTGCGAGCGAAGAGGCGCGGATCGAAAGCGCCGCCGCCCAGCTTGCCGAGCGTGACGCCGAAGCCGAATTGCGCGGCACCGAAGCCGCCGTGCGCGCCGCCAGCGATGCGCTGGGCGAAGCGCGTGAGCAACGTGCCGGTGCCGTCGCCCGCGCCGAGAATCACGATCTGCGCCGCGTCGAGATGAACCGCCTGTCGGGCGAGCGCTTCGAATGCCCGCCGCCCGTCCTGTCGCAACGCGTCGGCTTCGATCCCGACAGCGTGCGCGGTCCACAGGATGAATCTGCCGCACATGACCGGCTGATCGCAGAGCGCGAGCGGATCGGCCCGGTCAATCTCGTCGCCGAGACCGAACTGGCCGAACTCACCACCGCCGCGCAGACCGCCGCCGCCGAACGCGACGAACTGATCCAGGCGGTCCACCGACTGCGCGGCAGCATCGGCACGCTGAACCGCGAAGGGCGTCAGCGCCTGCTCACCGCGTTCGAGGCGGTCGACCAGCATTTTCGTCGCCTGTTCACCACCCTGTTCAACGGCGGCCAGGCGCATCTGGCGCTGATCGACTCGGACGATCCGCTGGAGGCGGGGCTGGAGATCATGGCGCAGCCCCCGGGCAAGAAGCTCCAGTCGCTGACCTTGCTCTCGGGCGGCGAGCAGGCACTGACTGCCGTCGCGCTGATCTTCGCGCTGTTCCTCACTAACCCAGCGCCGATCTGCGTTCTCGACGAGGTCGATGCGCCGCTCGACGACGCCAATATCGAACGTTTCTGCGACCTGCTCGAAGCGATGACGCGCGAGACGGCGACCCGCTACCTCATCGTCACCCACAATGCCGCGACGATGAGCCGCATGCACCGCCTGTTCGGGGTGACGATGGTCGAGCGCGGCGTCAGCCGCCTCGTCTCGGTCGATCTGGGCGGCGCCGAATCGCTGCTGGCGGCGGAGTGAGCGCCGCCCCCCGCCCCACCCGCTTCCGCCTTGCGCTGTTCGGGTTCGGGGACTTTGCGTTCAACCTCTACTGGCAGAGCGCGATGCTCTTCCTGCTGTTCTACTATACCGACGCCTTGGGGCTGCCGGTGGGAGTGGCGGCAACGATCTTCCTTGCCGCATCGGTATGGGACGGAATCGCCAACTTCGCCGCCGGGTTGCTCGCCGACCGGCATGAGCCGCGCGGGGGGCTGGGGCGCTTGCTCGCCCTCGGCGGGGTGCCGCTCGGGCTCGGCTTCATGCTTGCCTATCTGCCCCCGCTCGTGCCCGGCTATTGGGGAATGGCCGGCATCTTCGCCGGCCATATCCTGTTCCGCACCGCCTATGCCTTTCTGAATGTCCCCTATCTGGCCATGAGCGCGCGGGTCAGTGCGGACAGCAATGACCGCGCCTTCGTCGCCGGCGTGCGGATGCTGTCGGGCACTTTGGCCGCGATCGTCGTGGCGCTCGGCACCGTTCCGCTGGGCTCTGGTCTGCTCGGCGTAGGAGCAGCGGCGGACGCCTATTTCGGCGCGGCAATCCTGTTCGCCCTCGCCGGAGCCGCGATCCTCGCGCTGGTCGGTGCCAGCTATCGCGAAGCCGATGTGCCCGTTCGCGCCGCGCCGGTTCCGGTGCTCACCGCATTGCGCGCGATCGCCGCCAACCGCGCCTTCGTCACGCTCAACCTTGCGATGATGGCGGTGATCGTCGCGGTGACGATCCTCAACAAGTCGGTCCTCTATTACTTCAAATATTTCCTGCACGACGAGGCGAGCGGGCAACTCGCCCTGGCCTCGATGAGCGTGGTCAGCGCGGTGTCGGTGCCGCTCTGGATGCTGCTGCGCCGCCGGATCGGCGCGCGCGGGCTGTGGTTTCTGGCGGCCGGACTCGCCAGCGCCGGGCTCGCCGCCTTCGCCCTGTTCGACATCCACCGCGCCGGGGTGATGCAGGCTTATCTCATGGCGATGCAGGCGATGATCGTCGGGCTTAACTTTGTCTTCTGGGCGATGCTACCCAACACGATCGAATATGGTGAGCAGCGCACCGGCCTGCGTGTCGAAGGCGCGGTGTTCGGCATGGCGGCTTTGCTGCAACGCGTCGCGATCGGCATCGCGACCGCGATCATCGGTTTCGGCTTCGATGCTGCAGGCTATGTCGCCAATGTCGAACAAAGTGCGGCGACGCTGACCGCAATGCGCCTGACCATCGGGGCGGTCCCCCTCGCCTTCCTCATCTTCTCGTGCGTGATGATGGCGCTCAACCCGCTCGCGCGCGGGGCGCATGCACAGATCGTCAAGGATCTGCGCGGATAGGGGAGCGGGCCCGTGCCGCTATACAAAGACTCCCCCCTAATTCGGCACCGCCCCGGGGGAGGAGGGGGAGCTGGAGCGGTGCCGAATCCCGGACCAGGTCCGGGGCGCGCGGCCGTCAGGCCGCTGCGAGGGTGAAGGTCGAGTGCACGCCCTGTGCTTCCGCCGAGGGCGCGATCCACACATCGAACAGGCCGGGTTCGACCGTGGGCTTCAGGTCCATGCCGATGAACTGCAGGTCGCGACGGCGCAGCACGAAGCGCACCGTCTCGCTCGCGCCGGGGGCCAGCGCCAGCTTGCGGAACGCCTTGAGCTCACGCACCGGGCGGGTGATGCTCGCCGCACGATCGCGGATATAGAGCTGCACCACTTCCTCGATCGCGCGTGTGCCGCGGTTGGTGATCGTCGCGGTGAACGCGATCTCACCGTCCCAGCCCAGCGTGCCCTGCTGCGGCGTCAGCCCCGCATACTCGACCTTGCCATAGGTCAGGCCGTGCCCGAACGGATAGAGCGACGAATTGGGGCTGGTCCGCCAGCGGGTCTTGTACGGCTCGAGCTTGTCGTCGCTCGGGTTCGGGCGACCGGTCGGCTTGTGCGCATAATGATAGGGCTGCTGCCCGGATTCGCGCGGGAAGCTGATCGGCAGGCGCGCCGAGGGGCTGTAATCGCCGAACAGAACGTCGGCGATGGCGTTGCCGCTCTCCGACCCGAGGAACCAGGTGACGAGGATCGCGGGCGCATTCTTGACCGCCCCTTCCAGCGCCAGCGCGCGGCCGTTCTTGAGCAGCACGACGATCGGCTTTCCGGTCGCCGCCACCGCTTCGGCCAATGCCATCTGCGGCGCGGGAACGGTGATGCTGGTGCGCGACTGCGCCTCGCCCGACATGTTTTCGGATTCGCCGATCGCGAGCAGCACGACGTCGGCCGCGTTCGCCGCCGCCACTGCGGCCGCGATCCCGCCATCGAGCGGCTCCTCCACCTTGGAGCCGAGCGTCACCGTGACCGGTGCGTTCTTGCCCAGCGCGTTGCGCACGCCGGTTGCCAGATCGATCGCCTGCTTGTTGTCGCCATAGACGCACCACGGGCCATTAAGGTCGTGCTGCCCCTCCGCGAACGGGCCGATGATTGCGATCTTCTTGCCGCTCTTCGGCAGAGGCAGCAGGTCGCCTTCATTCTTGAGCATCACGATCGAGCGCTTGCCCGCCTCACGTGCCAGCGCGAGATTTTCCTTGGTCCGGGTGCGCGCAGCCTCACGCTTTTCGTCGATGCGGCGGAACGGATCCTCGAACAGGCCGAGCTTGGCCTTGAGCGCCAGCACCTTGCGCACCGATGCATCGACACGCGCCATCGGCACCTCGCCCTTTTCGACGAGGTCGGGCAGGTGGTCGCGATAGAAGCCGCTGGTCATGCTCATGTCGACGCCGGCCATGAAGGCGAGCTTGGTCGCCTCACGCGCATCGGCGGCATAGCCATGCGCGATCATCTCCATGTCGCCGGTATAGTCGGACACGACGAAGCCGTCGAAGCCCCATTCGTCGCGCAGAATCTTGCGCATCAGCCATTCATTGCCGGTCGCAGGCACGCCCGACAATTCGTTGAACGCGGCCATGGTGGTCGGCGCACCGGCAGCGAATGCCGCCTGGAACGGCGGAAAATAGACTTCGCGCAGCGTGCGCTCCGACACGTCGACGGTGTTGTAGTCCAGCCCCGCCTCAGCCGCGCCATAGGCGGCGAAATGCTTCGCGCAGGCCATCATCGTGTCGATCGCCTTCAGGCTCTTGCCCTGGAAACCGCGCACGCGCGCCTCGGCGAACAAATTGCCGAGCAGCACATCCTCGCCCGACCCTTCGACGCCACGGCCCCAGCGCTGGTCGCGCGCGATGTCCACCATCGGCGCAAAGGTCCAGTCGATCCCGGCCGCCGCCGCCTCGAACGACGCGGCCGCAGCCGCCTTCTGCGCGAGTAGCGGCTCGAAGCTCGCCGCCTCGCCCAGCGGAACCGGGAAGATCGTGCGATGGCCATGGATAATGTCGGCGGCGAAGATCAGCGGGATCTTGAGCCGCGATTCCTTCATTGCCGCAGCCTGCATGATGCGGCACATGCGGGCGTTGTTGCCGTTGAACACGCCGGTGATGCGGCCCTGGCGCACTTCGTCGACCTGCTGGTCGAAATTGGCGTTGGAGCCGCTCGGCGGGTTCATCGCGATCGCCGCACCACCGCCCCATGCCGCCGCCATCAAGCTCAGCTGGCCGGCCTTTTCGTGGATCGTCATCTTGGCGATCAGCGCATCGACGAAGCCGGGAACCTCGACCTTGGCAGCCTCGCCCATCAACGCCCGCGCCGGGCTGTGCAGCCATGCGGCGACCGCACCAGCGCCCATCAAGGCGGCGCGGCGGGAAATCCGGGTGTCGAGCATGTTGATCCTCTCCTGAGCGGGTTGCACCGGCAAGCCTATGCGAAATAACACTGCCTGGCGCGCGCCGAATTGACGGCGTCGCGGCAAACCGTAACCGGTTACATGACGCGTTACGAACGCGTTTGCAATCGCGAATGACCCGGTAGAGAAGAACGTTCTCAAAATGGGGGTGGGATAGAATGGGCGAGGCGACGATTCGGGATGTGGCACGGCACGCGCAGGTGTCGATCGCATCGGTTTCGCGCGCGCTCAATGGCTTGGGCAATGTCCGCGCCGAAACGCGCGAGCGGGTCATCGCCGCCGCGGCCGAGCTCGGCTACGTCCCCCATGCCGGCGCGCGCAGCCTCAGCCTCGCCCGCGCACATGCGATCGGCGTGGTGCTCCCCGACCTGCACGGCGAGTTCTTCAGCGAGTTCGTCCGCGGCATGGATCGCGAGGCGAGCCGGCGCGGCTATGTGATGCTGCTATCGGTGATGCACGACGATAGCGAGCAGGCGGCGGTGGCGCTGCGCGCGATGCGGGGGCGGGTCGATGGGCTGGTCGTCATGGCGCCGCATCTGTCCGAAGCAATGCTGCGCCGCGCCCTGCCGACCGGGCTTCCGGCGCTGATCATCAACGGCCCGCGCAGCATCGCCGACCTCGCCACCGTACGGCTGGACAATGCCGCCGCGACCGAGGCGATGGTGGCGCATCTGGTCGCGACCGGGCGTCGCCGGATCGTTCATATCGCCGGGCCGGAGGGGAATATCGACGCGGACGAGCGCGCAGCTGCCTTCCGCGCCAGCATATCGCGCCACCTGCCCGGCACCGATCCGATCGTGCGGCCGGGCGACTTTGCCGAAGATGCCGGCGAGGCCGTCGCGCGCGCCATCGCGTCGGGCGAGATTGCGTGTGACGCGGTATTCGCCGCCAATGACATGATGGCGCTCGGCTGCCTTCAGGGGCTGCGCACCGCCGGGATCGACGTGCCGGGACAGGTGGCGGTCACCGGCTTCGACGATATTCCGCTCGCCCGCTATCTCGGCGTTACCACGATGCGCGTGCGGATCGCGGAGTTGGGCGAGCAGGCGATCGGGCGCGTGATCAACGTGCTGGAAGGCGAAGGCGCCGACACGCGCGCCGAGCTGCATCAGGCCGAATTGGTAGTGCGCTCGACCAGTGCGGGTTAGCGCACCCGCACCGGCTTACTGCGTTTCGATACGCCAGTTTCGTTGAACGCCTCGACGGCCGCGTAATATCCGACTCCCTTGTTGAGCGCGCGCAGGTTGAGGCTCGCCTGAACGCCGTCACCCAGCGCGTCGGCAAAGACCTGATAGGTCAGCGTCAGCCGGTCCGGCCGAATCCCCCACATCACGTTGTAGCCCACCGCCCCCGGCAACTTGCGCCAACGGACTGTGGCATTGCGTTGGTCCGTGTCGCGGATCGCCGCCACCGCGCCCGGCATGGCGGGCGCACGGCCATCGGCGTTGCCGAACACGCGCAGATCGCTGATCGCGAGATGCGCGCCGCCGATATGGCCATGGACATAGCGGACGAAGCGGACCTTCGCGGGGCGCTCCAGCTGGAAATAGGCATTCGGCCGATCGCGGCGCGGGGCTTCGGTCTCTGCGAGCTTCGTCCAGCTTTTGCCGTCGCGCGATCCCTCCAGTTTGAACTCGGTATAGATGTCCGGCGCATCGCCATAGCGGCCGGACTTGTAGTCGGCGAAATTGACCTGGATCGCGCGCACCGTCTTCGTCGCGCCCAGATCCATCGTCAGCGTCTCGCCCGGATTCTTGCTCGCGGCGACCCAGAAGGTCCGCGGATTCTCGTCCCCCGCGCGGCTCGCATCGAACGCGCCCAGCGTCGAGGATCCGGTCAGCCTTTTGCGATAGGACAGCAGCATCCAGCCGGTGAACAGCTCTTCGATATCCTCGACCTTGCCCTCCGGCATCCAGTGCGGGAAATCGCCGAAACGCGCCGATGCCCACATCTGCCCGTCCGCCTCGAACCGCGTCGGGAACAGGTTGATCCGCCGCTCGAACGTCCAGTTATGGCCGAGCCAGGGGGTGCCGCTGTTCCACCAATTGCCGTGGTGATCCTGCACGGTCGAGCCATGCCCGGCACCCTCGACGAACCCGCCGGGCTTGTACGCGACCGGATTCCACGGCGCATAGGTGAACGGGCCAAGCGGGGACTTCGCGGTGTAAGCGCCATTGGCATAGGCGTTATACTCGGTCCCGGGCGCGCCGTATTGGAGGTAATAGGTGCCGGCGACCTTGGTCATCCACGCGCCTTCCATGAACGGCTTGATCGGGGTGCCGTCGGGTAGGGTGCCCGAATGATCCTGCCCGAACCGTTCCCAGCCATGATTATCGGGGTCGAGCCTGAACGCCTCGGTCGCGCGGCCTTGGTAGATCATCCGGCCGTCCTTGAACTCGATCCCGATGCCATAGAGCGGGAAGACGTTGGACGACCCCCAATAGAAATACCATTTGCCGTCATCGTCCAGAAACAGCGCCGGGTCCCATGGCCCCGGCGGCACGTCGCCCGGCTTCATGTTCGCCTCGCCCCCCGGCCAGATTTGTCCCGGCAGGCGCGGCATGCGGCGGACGAAATAGTCGAGCTTGCCCCTTTCCGGCGCGTCGGAAACATAGACCGACCCCGGCTCCATCATCGACGGCATCAGATACAACCGCTCCCCGTCCGACCAGGCGGCGGGGGCGACGAAGCCGCCCTTCTCCCAGCGGCTCGGCGTGATGAAGGTCCAGTCGATCAGATTGGTCGAGCGCCAATAGCCCTCGGCCAGCGTCTGGAAGAGATAATAGGCGCCCTTGTGCCGGATGATCACCGGGTCGGCACCGGTGCGGTACGAGATGTCCTCGTTCACCTGCTCATAATTGTAGCGGTAGTCGAGATCGATCGGATTGGCATAGGTCCGCTTGCCCGGCTGCGCAGTCGCGGTGCCCGCCGCCCACAGGCTCACCAACACCAAAGCAAGGGTTGCACGCACCGACCATCTCCCGAACCTGCGCCACGAAGCGCGTCAGCGCTCTGTAACCGGTTACAGTTCGGGAAGAAACCCGCCAGCGTAAGATAATCCTCCCCCTTGCAGGGGAGGATTTCAGACGATCACTCCCACCAATATGGGCGGCGCTTCGCGGTTCCGGTGTCGACCTCGTTCATCGTGCGCGGGTCGTACATCCGCCCGCCCAGCATGACGCGGTGGATCTTGTCGCTGTTGCGGATGTCCGCCGTCGGATCGGCGTCGAGGACGAGCAGGTCGGCGAGCTTGCCCGGCTCCAGTGACCCGACATCCTTGGCATAGCCGAGCGACTTGGCCGAATCGATCGTCCCCGCCCGCAGCGCCTCGACCGGGGTCATGCCGCCGCGCACGAAGGACCACAGCTCCCAGTGCGCGCCGATCCCGGCCTGCTGCCCATGCGCGCCGATCGCGACCAGCTTGCCCGCCTGCATCACCTTCTTCGCCTCTCGCGCATTGTCGTCATCGACGAAGTTGCTTTCCGGCGCCTTGGTCACCCGCATCGTGTCGGCGCGCAGCTGCGCCGGGGGCGTGTGCACCATCAGCGGGCTTTCCCAGACGTTGGTCGCCTGCCGCCAATAGGGATCACCGGCCAGGCCGCCATAGGTGACGACCAATGTCGGGGTGTAGTTGGTGTCGCTCTGACCAAAGAACTGGATCACGTCCTTGTAGAACACCTCGCCCGGCACATTATGCTCCAGCGTGGAGTTGCCGTCGGCGATGAGGTTCATGTCCATGCCGAACAGCGACCCGCCCTCGGCCACCACCTGCATCCCCTCCGCCCGTGCGGCGGCGACGACCATCTGGCGCTGCTCACGGCGCGGCTGGTTGTAGTTCTTCACCGAATAGGCGCCCTGCGCCTTCAAGCGGCGGACATGGTTGAGCGCGTCCTCATAGCTGTCGATCTGCGCGTAAACGCCCGCAGCGCGCGCGCCGTACACGATCTCGCCGGTCGAAAAGAGGCGCGGGGCAAGGATCTTTCCCGCCTGCTGCAGCTCGGCCGCGGCAAAGACATGCGCCGCCTGGCTCGACGGGTCGTGCAGCGTGGTGGTGCCGAGCGCGAGATTCTGGAGCAGCGACCAGTTCTGCTGCGGGATCAGCTCGTCGGTGCCATAGGGGCCGTGCGCATGCGCATCGACCAGGCCCGGGATGATCGTCTTGCCAGTGACATCGACGGTCTTCGTGCCAGCAGGCAGCTGGATCGCTGCAGTCGGCGCGACCGCGACGATGCGGTCGCCTTCGATCAGGATCGTGCCATTCTCGATCACCCCGCCATCGGCGCCGGCCATGGTGACGATCCGCGCGCCGGTCAGCGCGACCGTGCCGCTCGCCTTGGCAGCCTTGACCTCCATCGCCATGGACGTGGTGCGCGGGGTCACGGTGACCTTCGCGCCGCCGGGGGCCGAGGCAAAGAAGGCGTTGCGGTCTGCGGTGTAGAGCGTCGGGCCTAGGCTCCAGTGCAGCCGCGCGCCATCGCCCGACCAGGTGATATAATCGCCGCCATCGCTGCTGACGCGCACGACGGGAAGCGCATCGCCACGCGGCGCGACCGTCACCTGCTGACCGCCGGGCATCAGCGGCATCGCGAACACCTGATAATTCTGGCGGAAGGCGACGCTCTTGCCGTCCGGCGCGACGACGAACTCGTTCGCCAGTTCGCCGGTCGCATGGACGCGCTTGCCCTCGCCGTTCAGGTCGGTCGAGACCAATTGCAGCTTTTCGCCGCCTTCGACCATGAAGATGCGGTCGTTCGATGCGCCATAGTGCGGGCGCGACAGGCTACGCGTGACCATCACCGGCGTGCCGCCGGCTGTGGCAACGCGATAGACCCCCGGGTTCTCACCCCATTTCGGCGCGGTCAGCCCGCCGCCATCGCCCTTTTCGAACACGATCGTCTTGCCGTCGGGCGAGAATTGCGGCCGCGCATAATGGCCCGGCTGCTGCGTCACGCTCCGCGCCGCGCCGCCCGAAGCGGGAACCACGCGGATCGCGCCGAGGCTTTCGTCATTCCACTGAACGAACACGATCGACCGACCGTCGCGCGACCAGGCCGGGAACAGCTCCATGCCCGCGCCATCGGCGAGGTTGGTCAGCCGCTTGGCGGTGCCACCACTGACCGGTTTGACCCAGAGCTTGCCCAGACTCTCGAACACCAGCTGGCTGCCATCGGGCGAGACGGTGGCAAAGCGCGGCATCTTCGTCGTGAAGCTCGCGGGAGCGACCGCGATCTGCGGGTGCGGGGCGTCGGCGACCGCGCGGGTATCGGCGACGCGGAACGGGATCACCGCCGCATTGGCGCCGTCCGCATCGACGCGGCGGATCTTGCCGCCTGCCCAGAACACGATCGACTTGCTGTCGGGCGTCCAGTCGATATTGGGATAGACGCCGGTGACCGCCCAGGTTTCCTGCACGTCCTGATCGAGCGCGCCATAGACGATCCGCTCGACCCCGCTCGCCAGATCCTTGACCCACAGCTTGGACCTGCCCGCTTCACGCCGAACAAAGGCGATCGACTTGCCATCGGGCGAGGGTGCCGGGCGCACCGAACCGCCCAACCCCGACACCGCCGTCGTGGTCTCACCGGTCTCGAGGTCGTAGCGCTCGATGTTGAACAGGTTGGTGTTCGAATCCTGCGCATATTCGAAGATCGGGCCGGACGTGATGTTGCGGGTGAAATACACGCCCTTGCCGTCCGCCGAATAGATCGGTTCGCCCAATTCCTTCTGGTGCCGCTCGTTCGGCCGCTTGACCAGCTGCACGCCGGCCCCGCCCGAGACGTGGTAGAGCCACACCTCACCCGTGCCGAGCGAGCGTCCCGTGGTGAAATGCTTCTTGGCGACGATATACTGCCCGTCCGGCGACCAGCTCGGCTGGTTGAGCAGGCGGAAATCTTCCTTGGTCAGCTGACGCTTGTCGCTGCCATCGGCGTTCATGATCCAGATATTGTCGCCACCGCCCCGATCGGAGGTAAAGGCGATGCGGCGGCCGTCGGGCGAGAAGCGCGGATGCACTTCCCACGCCATCCCCTCGGCAATCCGCGTCGGCGTGCCGCCCGCGATCGGCATGGTGTAGATGTCACCGAGCAGCGCAAAGGCGATGCTCTTGCCATCCGGACTGACATCAACATCGATCCAGGTGCCTTCGTCGGTGTCGATCTTCGCCTGCTTCAGCGTCGCGCCCTGCGGGGCGTTGACGTCCCATTTGGGCTTTTCGGTGGGCTTGTCCTGGGCATGGGCAGCAAATGGCGCTTGGCCGAGCACGAACAGCGCGGCGAGAATGCCGGCAACCGACTGACGCATATGGGACTCCCTGAATATGTTCTGGGAGCGATTGGTAACGGGCGAAACCGGACCCGTCACGCGCGCTTCGTCGAAAAGTGGAGCTGTTTTCAGCGAAGCGGCACCGGCCCGCTCCCCCACCCGGCCACCCAACGACAGTGTATGCTATGGGTGGCCGGGTGGGGGAGCGGGCCGGTGCCGCCGCGGCGTGAGCCGCGCAAACTAGCGCTTCAGGAGGAAGACGGCGTGCTCGGCGCGGAAATTGGCGGCGGCCGAGCTGGTCAGCTGGTCGCCCGACAGGAACCACGCCTGCTCGACCGTGATCCCGCGCTCGCGCACATAGGCGCGGAAATCGTCGATCGTGACATGGTGGATATTGGGCGTCTCGTACCACGCGACCGGCAACAGCCGCGTCACCGGCATCCGTCCGCCCCACAATAGTGACAGCCGCACCCGCCAGTGCGCGAAATTCGGGAAAGACACGACCGCACGCTCGCCGATACGCAGCAGGTGATCGAGCACGACATGCGGCCGCATCGTCGTCTGCAGCGTCTGGCTCAGGATCGCATAGTCGAAGCTGGCGTCGGGATAATCGGCGAGGTCGGTATCGGCATCGCCCTGAATCACCGAGAGTCCGCGCCCGACCGCCGATGCGACATTATGCGCGTCGATCTCCAGCCCGCGCGCGTCGCACCCCCGCTGATCCCGCAGCGCCGCCATCAGCGCCCCGTCGCCGCATCCGACATCGAGCACGCGGCTGCCCGGCGCGACATTGGCGGCGATGATCGCAAGGTCAGGGCGCAAATCTCCCCTCCCGCTTGCGGGAGGGGTCGGGGGAGGGCTCGTTTCAGGCTGCATCGCGTGTGGACATGCCCTCCCCCAGCCCCTCCCGCAAGCGGGAGGGGAGTTTCATTCGCCCGCCCTCAAGAACCCATCGACCACCCGGTTCAGCTCGGGCGCGTCCAGCAGAAAGGCGTCATGGCCGAAGGGCGAGGACAGTTCGACAAAGCTTACCGGCGCACCGGCGGCGTTGAGCGCATGGACGATACTGCGCGAATCTCGGGTCGGATACAGCCAGTCGGTGTCGAAACTGACGAGGCAGAAGCGCGCCTTGGTCTCGCGAAACGCATTGGCGAGCACGCCGCCATGCTCCTCGGCGAGGTCAAAATAGTCCATCGCGCGGGTGATGTAGAGATAGGCATTGGCGTCGAACCGGTCGACAAAGCTCAGCCCCTGATGGCGCAGATAGGATTCGACCTGGAAATCCGCGTCGAAGCCGAAGGTCTTGGCCTCACGCGCCTGCAGCTTGCGCCCGAATTTTTCGGTCAGCCCGGCTTCGGACAGATAGGTGATATGCGCCGCCATCCGCGCGACGGCCAGGCCCGATGCGGGCGGCTCACCGTCATAATAAGCGCCGCCATTCCAGTTGGGGTCGGCCATCACCGCCTGCCGCCCGACTTCGTGGAATGCGATATTCTGTGCCGAATGTCGTGCGGTCGATGCGATGACCACCACCGCTTCGACCCGGTCGGGGAAGGTGGCGGGCCAGCTCAGCGCCTGCATGCCGCCCATCGATCCGCCGACCACGGCCTTGAGCCGCTCGACGCCAAGATGGTCGAGCAGCATCGCCTGCGCGCGCACCATGTCGCGAATGGTGATGACGGGAAAGCTCATGCCCCAGGGTGCGCCGGTCGCCGGGTTGACCGTCGCCGGGCCGGAGCTGCCCATGCAGCTGCCCAGCACATTGGCACAGATCACGAAATGCCGCGCCGGATCGATCGGCTTGCCTGGCCCGACCATACGGGTCCACCAGCCGGGCTTTCCGGTGATCGGGTGGTTGGACGCAACATGCTGGTCGCCGGTCAGCGCGTGGCAGATCAGGATCGCATTGCCACCATCCGCGGCCAGCGTGCCATAGGTTTCATAGGCAATCTCGACCGGCGACAGCAGCACGCCGCCGTCGAGGCGCAGCGGCCCCGGAAGCGTCACGCGGCGGTCGAGGCCAAAGCGCACATCGTCGGACATCGCCGCGTGCCTAGAAGCCGCGCGGCGCGGGTTCAAGCGGTTCGCGTGGGGATGGTGCGTCCGAGGATCGCCTGCGCCGCCAGTCTGCCGGTCTGCGCGCCACCATTCATGTAACCGGGGAAGGCGTCGGACAGATGCTCGCCGGCAAAGATCACGCGGCCAAGCGCCGGGGCCGCTTGCACCACCGCGCCGTCATCGCCTTCCCGCCAGAGCAGCGATCCGAAGCGCGTCAGATAGCCGGGCGGATAGCTGCCATAGGCCCCGCCGATCAGCGGATCGCGGTGCCAGGCGGTGCGCCGCACCGGCGCATCGCCACAGGCTGCGGCAAGATCGCCGAGTGCCACGCCCGCATCCGCTGCAAAGCGTTGCGCCAGCGCCCGTGCCGACTCCGGCGCGGCGGTGGCGTCGCCGCCGAGATACCAGGTCCAGACCGGGGGGCCGTTCACACCGCGAACGCTACCGTCCCAACCGCTCGCCCAGCTGCCATGCGCTCCGGCGTGCCACACATCGCCGCCGGGCCCGATCGCGTCGTGCCAGCGCGGCGCATCGGCCGCGGCGAGCACTTTCTCGTTCCGACCGAGCGTCATGGCACCGATAAACCTGCGCCAGACCGATGGCAGCGGCACCGCAAAGTCGATCCGCCGGGTGACCGCGGCCGGCACCGCGACGATCGCGGTATCGGCGCGCACTATGGTCCTATCGGCAAAGGCCAGCCGCACGCCCCCGGTCGCCCGCTCGACGCGAAGCAGCTTACGCCCGGTTTCGATATGCGCGGCGTGGCGCAAAGCCAGCGCATCAATCAGCGTGCCGCTACCTCCCGCGATCGCATAGCGCTCGTCCGACCCGCCCAGGATGTCGGCGCGTTCGCCGTCCACGGTGGGCAGGTTGAACAACAGCGACAGCGCCGAAGTGGCGTCGGGCTCGGCGCCATATTCAGTGCGTCCGGTCGTTTCGAGCAGCCCGCGCACCCATGGGGCTCGAATCAGATCGGCGTGGCGATCAAGATACGCGTTGATGGAAATCGCATCGAATAGCCGCAGCGCGCGAGCATCCGCGTCGATCCGGTCGGCGTCACGGCCGATCTGTGCCGCGATCGGGGCCAGCGCATCGGCCAGTTCGGCCTCCGCCACCGTGCGCCCACCGGCCACCACGATGCTGCGATGCGGCGCCGCCTTGCGATCGACCAGTTCCACGCCGAAACGCTCTGCCAGCGTGCGGATATCGTGGTGGTCGCTGTTGACCAGCTGGGCACCCAGTTCGAATGCAGGCCCCGTTGCGGTCTTGAGCGTGAACACCCGGCCACCGAGCCGCCCGCCTGCTTCATACAGCCGCGCGTCGACCCCGGCTTCGCGCAAATGATGCAGCGCGGTCAGTCCGGCGATGCCCCCGCCGATGATCGCAACTCGGCCGATACCGGTGTTTGCAGGCGCAGCGGTGGGTATCGCCGCAGCGACACCCCCGGCGGCAAAGCCCTTGAGCAGCGCGCGACGGGTCGTGCCGGGCTGAGCCGGAACCGGCGCGGCTTCCCCCGCTGCAGCCAGATTTCGCCGCCGCGCCGCCGCCAATGCACTCCAGAACAACCCGCCGCTTCGCATCCAACCCCCGGTTTCGTTGCGCCGGGGTTAGCGCCATGACCTTGCTATTGCGTAACCATTGGGCAAAGGGGTCGCCCATGACTGGACCGACCCCCAAGCCGTGGATCATGGACATTGCCCCCTATGTGCCGGGCAAGTCGAAGACCGATGATGGTCGCAACGCGATCAAATTGTCGTCGAACGAAAATCCGCTCGGCACCTCGCCCGCCGCACGCGCCGCATTCGCGACGGCGGCGAACAGCCTCGAGCGCTATCCCGACGCGAGCGGGACCGAATTGCGTGAGGCGCTGGCCGCCAAGCACGGGCTCGACCCCGACCGCATCATCTATGGCAATGGATCGGACGAGGTGCTGCACCTCGCCGCCGGCGCATTTGCCGGGCCGGGCGACGAGATCATCTATGTAAACTACGGTTTCACCGTATACCCGATCGCGACCAAGCGCGTCGGCGCGGTGCCGGTGGTCGCGCCCGACAAGGATTATGCGACCGATGTCGACGCGATCCTCGCCAGCGTCACCGACAAGACGCGGATCATATTCATCGCCAATCCGAATAACCCAACCGGCACCCATGCCAGCCGCGAAGAGATTGCCCGCCTTCACGCGGGGCTGCGCGACGACATCCTGCTCGTCCTCGACCACGCCTATGCCGAATATATCGATGGCGACATCGACGATGGCGGGATGGAGCTGGCGATGACCGCATCCAATGTGCTGGTCACGCGCACCTTCTCCAAAATGTACGGCCTTGCCGCCGAGCGGATCGGCTGGGGCTATGGCGCGCCTGCGATCATCGAAGCGATGCACCGCATCCGCCTTCCCTTCAGCATCACCATCGCCGGGACCGCAGCCGCGATCGCGGCACTCAACGACGATGACTTCGTCGCGCGCTGCAAGGCGGAGAATGCCAAATGGCGCCGCTGGTTCAGCGACGAGATCGCCAAGCTCGGCAATGCCGGGCTGCGTGCGGTGCCGAGCCAGGCGAACTTCGTGCTGGTGCTGTTCGAGGGCAAGCTGACCGGCGAAGCGGCCTATAAGGGGCTGATGAACGCGGGCTATATCGTCCGCTGGCTACCCGGCCAGGGTCTGCCCCACGGCCTGCGCATCACCATCGGCAATGAGGAAGAGACGCGCGCGGTCGCGGCGATCCTGCAGCAGCTGGTGGCCGACGCCGACGCCGAATGAAGCGCTTCGGGATCATAGGCTTCGGGCGGTTCGGTGAGCTCGCCGCGACGCGTCTGCGCGACCATTTCACGGTGATCGTGCATGATTCGCGCGATGTGGCGGAGGATGCGGCGCGGATCGGGATCGCGACCGATACGCTGGAGGCGGTTGCCGCGTGCGATGTCGTGATGCTGGCGGTGCCGGTGCAAGCGATTGAACGCACCCTCGCCGCCATCGCCCCGCATGTCCGCCCCGGCGCGCTCGTCGTGGACGTCGCGTCGGTCAAGATGCTGCCCGCGCGCTGGATGGCGGAAGCGCTCCCGGCCCATGTCGATATCGTCGCCACCCACCCCTTGTTCGGCCCGCAGAGCGCGCGGCGCGGGCTGGCGGGCCAGCCCTTGGTCGTGTGCCCGGTCCGCGGCGAGCGCCACCACCGCGTCGCCGACTTCGGGCGTATGCTCGGGCTCAAGGTCTCGATCACCAGCGCCGAAGAGCATGACCGCGAAATGGCCTATGTCCAGGCGCTGACGCACCTGATCGGCCGCACGCTCGTCAATATCCGCATCCCGGACGAGGAGCTGAAGACCAACAGCTACCAGCATTTGCTGGAACTGTGCGCGCTGATCGGCGACGATAGCGAGGAACTGTTCTTCGCGATCCAGAATCTCAACCCGTTCGCGGGCGAGATCACGCAGCAGTTTATCGGTGAGGCGAACGGGCTGCTGGCGCGCGCGCTCAAGGCGGGAAACCGCAGCGCCGATTAGTTTCTGTTCCGGCACCGGCCGCTCCCCCACCCGGCCACCCAACGCCAGTGTTTTCTATGGGTGGCCGGGTGGGGAGCGGGCCGGTGCCGCATTCAGCGCAGCTGAATTAAACTTCGAACGCGTTGATCCCGCGATGCACCGCCGCCTCGATCTCCTCGCGCGGCAGGCCGGGCGGGAGCGGGTCGCCATAGCGGAAAGTTACCGTGCCGGGGCGTTTGGGTCCCTTGCGCGGCCAGACCTTCCCCGTCTCGCACGCCACCGGCACGACCGGCAGTCCGATCGCGCGGTAGAGGCCGGCAAAGCCTGAACGCAGCGGCGGCGTGTCCCCGGGCAGGGTGCGGGTGCCTTCGGGGAAGATCACCACCGATCGGCCCTCCGCCACGGCGGCGCGGGCTTCCTTCATCATTGCGCGCAGTGCCGTGGCCGATCCGGCGCGGTCGATCACGATCACGCCATAGCGCCGCGCGACCCAACCCCAGATCGGGATGCGCGCCAGTTCCTGCTTCATAACGATCGCGGGCGCGTCGAGCATCGCCGCCATCGCCAGCGTCTCGTACATCGCCTGATGCTTCACCGCGTAGAGTGCCGGGCCATCCTCGCGCCGCCCCTCGACCGCGACGCGGATGCCGAGAATCTGGTGCGCGAGCAGCAAACCCAGCCCCGCCCAGGCCATCGAATAGCGCCGCAACGTGACCGTCCCGAACAGCGCCACCACCGGTGCCGCCAGCACGATCGGGACCGACAGGCCATAGAACAGGATCGAATAGATCAGCGTGCGGATACGGTCAGCCATTGCCGATCCCGAACAGCAGGGCAAAGCGGCGCACCAGATATTTGTGATATTCGCGCAGCAGCATCGACCAGCTCGCCGTCGTACGCACCCCGTCGCCGCGAATCTCGACGTCCGGACCGAGTGCGTTGGCGAGTTCGAGCTTGGCGCGCGGCACGTGCCAGTCGGCGGTCACCAGCCGCACTGATTTATAGCCATGCTTGGCGACCCAGGCGGCAGTCTCGTCGGCGTTCGACCGGGTGTCCACCGCCTCATGCCCCAGGTCGATGCAGCAGCGGAACAGGCGTGGCGAGGTCCGATATTCGACCGCCAGCTCGATCGGGCGCACCGTCGGGTCGGTGCCGGTGATCAGCATCCGCTTGGCCGATTTCGCCTGGAGCAGCGTGATCCCGCGATCGATCCGCCCCGGACCGCCGGTTGGGACGACGATCGCATCGGTCTTCACCCCGGCGTCCAGCGGCTTGCCGAGCGAGAGCATGAACAGCCCGAACCCGATCGCCCAGGCCAGCACCAGCAGCAGCGGGATGCGCCAGATCACAGCGTGCGCCCCAGCGTGCGCAGCACCGCCACCCGCGCCGCGCCCATCGCCAGCAGCGCAAAGGCGAACGGAACCAGTGCCAGCAGCACCCAGTCGGCCTCCGCCAGCGCGATATTGCCGAGCAGCTCCGATCCCAGTCCTGCCGATTGGCGCCCGAGCAACCACACCGCGCCCAGCGCCGCCACGGTGCCGATGATCCCGCCGATCAACGTATCGAGCGCGATCCGCCGCTGAAACAGGCGCGCCACCTGCGTATCGGTCGATCCCAGCATGTGCAGGACCGCGATCGTATCGCGATGCGTGTCGAGACCCGCGCGTGCCGCAAGCAGCACCACGGCTGCCGTCGCCGTCGCCATCAACAGCACGAGCCCCGCCGCCGCCCAGGTCAGGGTCGCGATGAAGCCTGCCACGGGCGACAGCCATTGTGCATGCTGGTCCACCCGTGCCGCGGGCGATACCGCCAGCGCAGTCTGTCGGACGCGCGCAATCAGTGCCGGGTCACCGGCCCGCAGATCGACATCGATCATCGCGGGCATCGGCAGCTCGGCATCGAGCCCGGCGTCGCCCAGCCACGGGCGGAGCAATTCCGCGAGCCGTGCGCGATCGACTTCCGCCACCCGCGTCACGCCCGGGATGGCGCGGATGCGTTCGACCAGCGTGCGCGCATTGGCGTCGCGCCGCGCGGCGTCGGCCTCGATCAGCTGGACGGTCAGCCGCCCGGCGAGCTGGCGGTCGAGCGAGCGCCCGGCCCCGGCCATGCCGAAGCCCAGCGCGCCGGCCAGCACGGTCAGGAACAGCATGATCGCCATGATCCACACCATCGCCCGCGTGCGCTGGCCATCGTCGAGCCAACGATGATGTGGTCGCGCCCGCCCGATCCGCATCACGCATTCCCCCGGTCGGGCGGAAAGCGCAGCGCGCCGGTCGGGTCGAGCAGCCGCCCCTTCTCGATCCGCATCATCCGCGCATTTGGGATGCGGTTGAGCAGGTGAAAGTCGTGCGTCGCCACCACGACGGTGGTGCCGAGTCGGTTGAGCGAGTCGAACAGATGCAGCAGCCGCTCGGCCATGTCGGGATCGACGTTGCCGGTCGGCTCGTCCGCGACCAGCATTTCGGGCCGGGTGATCACCGCGCGGGCGATGGCGATGCGCTGCTGCTCACCGCCCGACAGCGTCGGCGGCTTGGCCGCGCCGCGATCGGTAAGGCCGACCCATGCCAGCATTTCGCGCACCGGCGCCTCGATCTCGCCCTCCGGCATTCCGGCGACGCGCAGGGGCAACGCGATGTTGTCGTATGCAGAAAGGTGCGGGAGCAGGCGGAAATCCTGGAACACCACGCCGATACGGCGGCGAAAACCGGGCAGGCGACGGCGCGGCAGCGCGCCCGCATCCTCGCCGAACAGCCGCACCACGCCGCGCGTCGGCCGTTGGGCGAGATAGAGGAGCTTGAGCAGTGAGGTCTTGCCCGCGCCCGAGGCGCCGGTCAGGAAATAGAATGACCCCGCGCTGAGCGTGAAACTGACGTCGCTCAGCGTTTCGGTCCCGGTGCCATAGCGCAGGCCGACATTCTCAAACTGAACGATATTGGCCATGTGCCGGCGTCGGCGCTCCTGATCCTTCTGCCCCGGGGCCAGCCATCGCACAGCCAACCGGCCCGCTCAAGCGCAGCGGCATGCGTGCGACTCGGGCCTTGCCATTCGCGCGTCACGGGTGTTTAGATTCGGGACCGGCCTTTTCCCGTTTTGGTTAGCGAAGGCCGCCTAGCAACGCGTGCCGCCATGATCCTCGAATGCCCCGAATGCCGAACGCGCTACCTGGTCCCGGATACCGCCATTGGTGCGGACGGGCGGACGGTGCGCTGTGCGAGCTGCAAGCATAGCTGGTTCCAGACTGCGGCGGCCACCGCCACCCCCGCTGTGGCACCCGCGTCCGCTCCTGCGCCCGAGGTGGTTCGCGCCGACGCCTATTCGCAGCCGCCCGAGGATCAGCCACGCGACTATGATCCGTTCGCGCATGAGCCGCCGTTCAAGCCGCGCCGCAACCCGGAAAAACGCTGGACCGCAGCCGCCGCGATTGCCGGGCTGTCGATGACGCTGGGGGCGGTCGCGATCATCTGGACCGGCGCGCCGGGCATTGCCGCACAGCTCGGCCTGCCGATCGGTGCATCGCAGACGCCGCTGATCTTCACCGCCCAGTCGGTCGAGCGCAAGCCGCGCCTGAACGGCGGCGAGCTGTTCGTGGTGAGCGGGCAGGTGATGAACCCGACGCGTGAGACGCAACGCGTGCCCAACATCCTGGCCGAGCTGCGCGATGCCAACAACACGATCGTCTATAGCTGGACGATCACGCCCGACCCGCGCACGCTGCCGGCCGGGGGCAGCCTCGATTTCAACAGCGGCAAGCTCGACGTGCCGTCGACCGGCAAGACGATCCAGTTCAGCTTTTCCGGCGAAGGCGGCGAATAATCCACCACAGCCGCCCACCATTGAGCAGCGCTGCCGCCACCATGCCGCTGCCCGAGGCATAGACGAGTCCCATCGGGCCCCAGCCATGCTGGACAGTCCACAGGCCGATCGCGCCGGTGAGCAGGAAGAAGGCGAGGATGCCGTTGATCCCCGCCACGACCTGATCGCCAAGCGAGCGGAGCGCGTAGACGAACACGACCTGCAGCCCGTCGAACAGGATGAACGGCGCCCATACCGCCAGCATCAGCACCGCCAGCGCCGCGACCTCCGGCGACGCAGGGAAGCCCGAGACGATCAGCATCGGCGCGAAGGTGAGCGGCAGCGCGAGCAGGCCGAGGATCAGCGCGGCGAGGATCGCGGCGATGCCGGTGCGTGGCCCGGCCTGGGCCGGAACCCCCTCCCCCACCGCGTTGCCCGCGCGCACGCCAGCGGCTGAACCGAGGCCGAGCGCGAAGGCGAAGGTGACGTTGTGGACCGAGAACACGATCTGGAAGGCGTGGGCGACCGACTCGCCGAGCTGGGTCGACAGAGCGATCAGGATCGAGAAGCCCGCCAGCTCCAGCCCCGACGCCACCGCCGGCACTGCGCCGAACGTCAGCAGCCGGCCGACGCCGCGCCACATGTCGGGGGTGCCGAGATCGCTCCAGTCGCGCACGCCGCGCTCCTTCGCCCGGGGCAAAGTGAGCGCGGCGACGGTCATGGCGACCGCGCCGACGACGGTGGCGATGACGGTCGCGCTCGCCGCGCCGACTGCGCCGAACTGCGGCAGGCCGAACTGGCCGGTGGCGAGGATCCAGGCGAGCACAGCATTCAGGGGGAGGATCGAGAGGTTGACCGCCATCACCCGGCGCGGGCGGCTGACCCCTTCGAGGAAGAAGCTGGCGGCGACGATGATCAGCTGGAAGGGGTAGGCGAGCGCCATGGTCTGCACGACGCGAGCGGCATCGGGGGCGATGCCGGGGTCGACGCCGACCCCGCGCAGCATCGGGAGCGCGAACACGAACAGCAGCGCGCCGCTGATCAAGCCGAGAATGCCGCCGAGCACCAGCCCCTGCCGCAGCACTGCACCGGTGGCGGGCAAGTCCTTTGCCCCGTCGGCGCGGGAGGAGAAGACGAGCACACCGGTGAGCCAGCCCAGCGCGACGACGATGCCGATGAAGGTCAGCGTGCGGCTGGCGCCCAATGCCGCGACCTCATGCGTGCTGACGAGGCCGACGACGATCACGTCGGTGACATGCAGGATCGTCCAGTTGAGACCGGTCAGCACGACTGGCCATGCCAGCGCGAGGATGCGGCGAATCTCCGCGCGGGTTTCGTTGGTCAGTGTCATGGGGCGGTCGCCTTAGCCGCAGAGTGGCGCGGACAAAAGGGAGGTTGCATGCCCCACGGGGCTTTGCTAGGGGCCGCTGCCTTACCAGCCACCCGGTTCATCGGGTGGGCGAAATCAGTGCGGTCGTGGCGGAACTGGTAGACGCGCAACGTTGAGGTCGTTGTGGCCGAAAGGCCGTGGAAGTTCGAGTCTTCTCGACCGCACCATTTCTTGAAAAATCTAAGTGAACCAACCCCTTAGGGGGAAAGGCGCGCCGTGTGTGCAGCGCGCCCACCGATGCATCAGAACGGCACGTCGTCGTCGAGGTCGTCGGGGAAGCCGCCGCCGGCATTGCCGCCGCTGGCCGCGCCGCCGCGCGCACCGCCGCCGCCATAGCCGCCACCGCTACCACCACCAAAGCCGCCACCGCCGCGATTGCTCGACTGGCCGGCAAAGTCATCGCCGCCGCCCCAGTCATCCGCGCCGCGACCACCGCCGCCGCCCATGCCACCGCCCTGGCCGCCGCCGGGTCCGTCAAGCATTACCAGCTTGGCGTCGAAGCCCTGCAGCACCACTTCGGTCGAGTAGCGGTCCTGGCCCTGCTGATCCTGCCATTTGCGGGTCTGCAGCTGGCCCTCGAGATAGACCTTGCTGCCCTTGCGCAGATAGCGTTCGGCGACATTCGCGAGACCTTCGGAGAAAATCGCAACGCTGTGCCACTCGGTGCGCTCCTTGCGCTCGCCGCTGTTGCGGTCTTTCCAGCTTTCGCTGGTCGCGATGCGCAGGTTTACGACCTTGCCGCCGTTCGAGAAGGAACGGCTTTCGGGATCGCGCCCGAGATTGCCGACCAGGATGACCTTGTTGACGCTGCCCGCCATGGAAACTCCGCTGCTAATTCGATATCGAGGGACGAATGGCCGATATCCTTAACCTGAACAAGGCGCGCAAGGCACGCGCGAAGGCACAGAGTGCCGCAAAGGCTGTGGAGAACCGCGCCAAATTCGGGCGCACCAAGGCGCAGAAAGCGGCGGACGACGCCGAGCGCGCCCGGATTTGCGAAAATCTGGACGGCGCGCGGCGGGAGTGAGGTTCGACTTTGGCCTGGCCATGGTCAGGGTATAGCAGAATGAGAACATGTAGGAAACATGTTCGATATTATCGTTCTATATGAGTACTTTACCAGGTGGGCGCGAAAAGCTGGGTTGGCCGAATCCGGCAGTTTCGGGCGGCGCGGCGGATTTGGCAAAGCGAATATGTCGCGGGTTTACGCGCCATCGGTGCGATTTGAGGTGTCGCCTTTTCTGAGGCGCAAGTCGCACAACGGCCAGTCGCGTAGGCAAATTTCAGCGCTCGCGGAATGTCCGGCTTCGGTCCGCCTGATTGAGCGGCGCAATGTCGCAAAGTGGGTGGTTAGCGGACCTTGCTGCGGTGCTGGCAGGTAGATATTCTACGTTATGGCTGGTCATCCTAACCCCAATCCCGATTTAGAGCGCTTTCTACTCGCTCTCGATACATGGGCGGCAAATGACCGGGTAGCCTCAGTAACTTGTGACCGATGCCGCTCGCTAATCGCCTTCCGGCAAGAGGGCACAACGACATGGCACCAGTGCGAGTGTGGCAAGTTCGACGGAGTTCTACGAGGGCTTTAGCGGACGTCCGCTATGGGATCGTTAGCCGACCGGCAGCTTTCAGGAAATCAATGAGGGTTAGCTGCCCCAATTGACCCCCACCCTAAAGCCCCAGCGCCTTCGCCCCCCAATAGGTCAGCCCCGCCGCCACGTACGCCGCCGCGAACAGATAGACGATCATCACGATCGGCCATTTCCAGCCATTGGTCTCACGCCGTGCCACCGCGATGGTCGAGAGGCATTGCGGGGCGAAGACGAACCAGGCGAGGAAGGCGAGTGCGGTCGGGAGCGGCCAGCCCTGTGCCAGTTTTTCGCCGAGCGCGGCGGCGCCGGTTTCCTCGTCCGGGGCGTCGATCGCGTAGACGGTCTGGAGCGCGGAGACCGCGACTTCGCGTGCGGCCATGGCGGGGATCACCGCGAGGCTCATTTCGTGGTTGAAGCCGATCGGGGCGAGGACGACTTCGAGGCCCGAGGCAATGCGGCCGGCGACCGAATATTCGCTCTGCTTCACGCCTTCGGGTGCGACCGGATAGGAGGCGAGCAGCCACAAGGCGACGGTGACGCCCATGATGATCGTGCCGGCGCGGCGCAGGAAGACATAGGCGCGCTGCCACAAGCCGATCAGCAGGTCGCGGAGCGAGGGGAGCTGATAGCGCGGCATTTCCATCATGAAGCCGCCGCTCTTGCCGCGGGTTGCGGTCAGGCGCAGCACGAAGGCGGCGAGGATCGCGCCGACGATGCCGAAGACATAGAGGCCGAACAGCACCAGCCCCTGCAAGCCAATGCCCGGGCCGACATCGCGCGCGGGGATGAATGCGCCGATGATCAGCATATAGACCGGCAGCCGCGCCGAGCAGGTCATCAGCGGCGCGATCAGGATCGTGGTCAGCCGCTCCTTGGGATCGTCGATCGAGCGCGCGGCCATGATGCCGGGAATCGCGCAGGCAAAGGATGACAGCAGCGGGATGAAGGCGCGGCCCGACAGGCCGACCAGCGACATCAGCCGATCCATCAGGAAGGCCGCGCGGACCATATAGCCCGATGCTTCGAGCAGCAGGATGAAGAAGAACAGGATCAGGATCTGGGGCAGGAACACCACCACCGATCCGACGCCGGCGATAATCCCCTGAACGATCAGGTCGCCGAAGAATCCGCTGGGCAGATTCTCCTGCGCGTGGGCGCCGAGCCATTCCTGGGTGCCCTCGATCCAGCCGATCGGCGCCTCCGACCAGCTGTACACCGCCTGGAACATCACGAAGAAGAGCGCGATCAGGATGAGCCAGCCTGCAACCGGGTGGAGCACGACGTTATCGACGGCGCGGGTGAAGGCGCGGCTGCGCGGTTGATCGGTGATGGCGAGCGCGGCGATGCGGCGGGCGTCACGCTGGAAATGGGTGATGTCCGCGTCGGGGG
>NZ_LSJM01000266.1 GCF_001557215.1 Sphingomonas sp. CCH9-E2
ATCCAGACCTGGAAGGGTCGCGCAGCGTCATAGCGGTTGAGTGCGGCGAAGGCGGCGACGAAGCTTGCCTGCGTGACGTCCAGCGCCTCCTCTCCGTCACCTATATGGCTGCGCACGAGCCGAAATACCCAGCCTTGGTGTCGCCGCACAAGTTCGGCGAAAGCGGCCTGCCGGCCGACGAGTGCAAGAGCGGCAAGCTCCCCGTCCGAGCAGTCGGGGAGAATTATGGTCATTCGGACTTTGCCGTCAGCGCTTTCACTACGGCGTCGTCGAACTTCTGCGTCTGATCGGGGCGAAGTACGGCACGCATTGCAAAGATGTGCTCGAGCGTTTCCTTCTGCAGCGCGCCCATGGCTTGGTGCGAGCGGTCCACTGCCGCCGCGACTTTAGGGCCATAGCCATGTTCCGCCTCAATCGCCTCTGCTAGGCGAGCATTGTCGGCGCGCAGCTCGGCTTCAAGTGCCTGACGCCGAATGGCATAATTCTTCTCGATGAACTCCAGCCGGGCGTGCTGAGCCGTATCCAGTTTGAGATCCCGATGGAGCAGCTCGTGCAGTTCGTTTTCCACGGGCGGTGCCGACACCACATAGATCCGCCCGATCACCACCCCGGCGATCGCCGCGGTAAAGGTCAACAGTAGGAGGAGCAGGAGCCGGCGGCGGTCCCGCATCATTGCGAGCCCAGCAGCGTCGAGGGCGCGAGCGCCAACTGCGCATCGAAGGGCGATATCGGGCTCGCGTCCGCCGACCCGATTGGAACCGCGGAGCCCGCGATGCCGATGAAAAGCGCGACTGCGGCGGCTAGACCAAACGTCGTTGCGCCCAAGCGCGGCATGGCCTGGACCCTAGCGATTTCCGTCAGGACGCGGCTGTCCAGGCCGGCAAGCCTGGGGTCAATTGGGGCATCGCGCAATTTCGCGAGCATTTCGTCAAGGTGGTCCATGGTGTTTCTCCGTCTTCTCTTCACAATACGCATTCTGGCCCACGACCCCTTGGCTCG
>NZ_LSJM01000267.1 GCF_001557215.1 Sphingomonas sp. CCH9-E2
ATCCAGGTCATGCCCGGATCGGTCCACTTGATCGTGACCTTGCCATCGGCGCCGGTCTTCAGATCCTGCTGATGCAGCTGGTCGCGATAGCGGATGCCGCCGGGGATCACCGTGACCGCCAGCCCGGCGGCGGGCTTGCCGTCGAGCAGGAACTGGAAGGTCGCATCCTCGCCCATCACCAGGTCGTTGGGGTGCGTCACCGGCACCAGTTCGATGCCCTTGCCGACCGGCTTGAATACGGTGGTGGTCGGCTCGCCCGCAGTCACGAAAATCTCGTTGCGGTTGCTGTTGATGCTGGTGCGCACATCGGTCGCGCCCGCCGGGATCACGCTCGCCAGCTTGTCGGCGGTGGTGCCGCGCGGGATGCGCACTTCCTCGCCGTTCAGCTTGTACGACCCCATCACGCCCTCGCTGGCGTAATAGATCTTGTACGTGCCGCGCTGCTGGATCTGCACGTCGAGCGTGGTGCGATAGCGGCCGGTCGCCTTGTTCTTGACCTCACCCGGCGTGCCGTCGGGCAGCATCACCGCGATGTCTGCGCGCAGTGGCTGATGCTCGAAATAGAACAGGTCGTTGGACACGGCGGCATCGACCGTGACCCACACGTCCGCGCCTTCGCCCGAAACGACGGTCATCGACGGCAGCATCCACTGGCGGTGCGCCTGGACGCTGGCGGGAATGGCGACCGCAGCAACGGCGGTGGCGATCAACAGATTGCGGAGCTTCATGTGATGATCCCTTTCTTGGTTGCGGCACCGGCCCGCTCCCCCACCCGGCCACCCATAGAATACACTGTCGCTGGGTGGCCGGGTGGGGGAGCGGGCCGGTGCCGGGCGCGTCAGCGCCTGACAGTCAAAGTCACGGCGCCCAGCTCGCTGGTGCCGCTGGCACGGGCGGTGCCGCCCTTGGGCAGCGAGAAGGGGATGCGGACCAGTTCGCGCCCGCCCACTTCGCGCGCGGCCTCGACCACCAGCGTGTAGTTGCCTGGCGTCAGCTTCGGCGTGAAGCTCACCTTGTGCGTGCCGGGAGCCTTGGTCGCGCCGGTCACGCCGGCGGCGGGAAAGCGCATCGTGCGGCCCGATGCGCGCCACCATTGGCGCACGTCGCGCAGCCACTTGGTGCCTTCGTTGTTCTTCAGGTCGACATCGTACCACACCGACAAAGTCTGGGCCGGGCCGCCCTCCTTCTCGATCCAGATCGCGACATAGGGGCGGTGATATTCGGCGACCGTCAGGCGCGGGATCGTGACCGAGACGTCGAGCGTCTGCGCGGCGGCCATCCCGGGCGCAAACAGGCCCGCGCCCAGCGCGGTGGCGGTCAATCCGGTTACGCGAAACTGCATGGAAGGCGGCTCCCTTTAGATATGGATGAAGAAGATCGCGAGGATCGCGGGAATGACCAGCCCTGCGCCGACCAGCGGCCAGGTGCTCGGGCGGTTCTTCGCGTGCATCTGCAACAGCACCAGCCCGGTGAGTGAGAACACGATGCAGGCGAGCACGAAGATGTCGATGAACCACTTCCACACCGTGCCGCTGTTGCGTCCCTTGTGCAGGTCGTTGAGCCAGGCGATCCAGCCGCGATCCGTGCTCTCGGTCGTCACCGCGCCGCTCGCCCGGTCGATCGCGACCCAGCCATCGCCGCCGGGGCGGGGGAGGGCGAGGTAGATTTCGTCGGCCGACCATTCGGCGTCGCCGCGCGCATGTTTGATGTCCAGATTGCCCTCGACCCACTCGGCGACTGGGGCGGGGAGCGGCTTCTTCGCGTCGGGCGCGTCGTCGGGCTTCACGGCGGGTAACAGCGGCGCTGGAAGTTGCGCGGCGCGCTCCACCGTCTGCGGCGACCCCTCGATCTCGGCGGCGTGGTTGAGCGTGAACCCGGTGATCGCGAACAGCAGCAATCCGACCAGGCTGATCGCCGAACTGATCCAGTGCCAGGTGTGCAGCTGCTTCAGCCAAAAGGCTTTGCGGCTGCGCTTGGCACGCGCGGTTGTGGTGGTTCCGTGCATCGGGGTGGAGATAGCCTAATTGCGATTCGTTCGCAGCACTAGCGCGAGTGATTCGCAATTACAATGCGCCTCTATTCCTCCCCCAGCTTGCTGGGGGAGGTGGCATTGCGCAGCAATGACGGAGGGGCCGCCCTCGCAGAGGGCGGAATTTTGCCGAGCAGGTCACGGCCGTCTGCGCG
>NZ_LSJM01000268.1 GCF_001557215.1 Sphingomonas sp. CCH9-E2
TCGCCGGAGTGGTGGCGGGCTTGGTCTGGTCGGTCATTTCGGGTTCTCCCTTCGGCAATGACAACAGCTTCGCCGCGCCCCGGTTCCCGCGTCAACGGTGAAGCGGTGCGCGACCGGAACTGTCAGAGGTTTTCCAGCATGTGCTCGGCCGAACTCACCTTGAACTCGCCCGGCGCTTCGACATGCAGCTGCTCGACCACGCCGTCATTGACCAGCATCGCATAACGCTGGCCGCGCGTGCCCATGCCGAACTTGCTGCCGTCGAACTCCAGCCCGACCGCTTTGGCGAAAGCGCCATTGCCGTCGGACAGCATCGTCACGTCCCCGGCATCCGCGCTCTTCGCCCAGGCGCCCATGACGAAGGCGTCGTTGACTGCGGTGCAGGCGATTTCGTCCACACCCTTGGCCTTCAGCGCATCGGCATTCTCGACATAGCCGGGCAGGTGGCGGGCCGAGCAGGTCGGGGTAAAGGCGCCGGGGACGGAGAAGAGCGCGACCTTGCGACCCGCGAAAAACTCGTCCGAGCTGACCTGCTCCGGACCGCTATCGGTCGCCTTGACGAAGGTGGTGCTGGGAATGCGGTCGCCGATCTGGATGGTCATCAGGGTCTCCTCTCGCTGCGCTGAACTGCGGCTGCTCGTGCAAGTGGCATGGCTGTCGCAATTTTCAAGCATGGCGGAGCGTTAGTGGTGCGACTATGTTGATGTCCGATGGAAGAGAGCAGCTTTCTCACCGGGCAGATCCTGCTCGCCTTGCCTGGAATCGGCGATCCCCGGTTCGAACGGGCGGTGATCGCAATGTGCGCGCACGACGAACAGGGCGCGCTGGGAGTCGGCATCGGCCATGAGCTCGAAGAGCTCACCCTGCATGATCTGCTGGGCCAGTTCGAGATCGATCCCGGCGTGGCGCCGGATGTGCCCATTCATTATGGCGGACCGGTCGAGCCGCGGCGCGGGTTCGTGCTGCATTCGACCGACTGGGGCGGGCAGGACACGATCGATGTCGCCGGGCGTTGGGCGCTGTCCGGCACCATCGACGTGCTGCGCGCGATCGCCGACGGGACGGGACCGTCGCGCTGGATCGTCGCGCTCGGCTATGCCGGCTGGAGCGAGGGGCAACTCGACGCGGAAATGACCCGCCATGGATGGTTCAACGTGCCCGGGGATGCGGCGCTGCTCTACGACAGCGATGCCGGGCAGCGCTGGGAGCGCAGCTTTGCCCGCGTCGGCATCGACCCGCGCCTGTTGACGCCCGGGGCTGGGACGGCCTGAATTCCCTCGCCAAGCAATGCTCGCCGCGACGGGTCCGCATCCGGGCCGATATCCGTGCGCTGGTCCTCACACGGACATCGTTCGGCTGAGCGGCTACTTCTTTGCCTTCTGTTCGGCCCGGATCGTTTCGGGCGAAGGAATGACGGGCGAGAGCGCGGCGATCACCTGTTCGGCATCGGCGAACATCGGGGGCGACAGGCCGGGATCGCCCTTGTTGCCGGTGATGAACGCAGCCAGCACCAGCCGGTCGCCGACGATCGGGAGCATCGTGAACCCCTGATGCCCGCGTGACTTGGCGAGCAATGCCGCGTGGAGCGCATAGGCGGGGAACAGCGCGTCGAAATCGGCACCATAATAGAACATCCGTTCCATCTTCAGCTTCGACTTGCTGTCGTCCTTCAGCTCCAGGACCAGTTTCGACTTGTCGGTCCGCCATACCTGCTTGGACAGGCTGCGATAGGCTGCGGCGGAATCGACCGACGGGATCAGGCGGAACAGCGTGGCGTTGTCGCTGTCCTTGGCGAGCGCTTCGGCGCGGCGCGTTTCCAGCCGCTCTTTCCACAGCGCCTCGGGCGTGCGCGACAGGCCACCGATCAGCTCGTCCGGGCTCGCTCCGGTGCGAAGCCGCCGTGTCACCTCGACCACGCTGCCGAACGAGGCGGCGACCCATTGCGAGCGCGCAGCAAACAACCGTCGTGCCGCCGCCAGCTCACCGCGCTGGGTCTGGCGGATGATGCCGTGCAGGTCGAACAGCTCAACGATCTCGCTCGCATCCTTTTCGGTATCGCCTTCCGAACGGCGCTTTTCGGCGTTGGCGCGCGCCTCGGCGATGCGCGTGTCCGACAGCTCGGCATTGCCCGCCAGCGCCAGCGCGATGGCGGCGCGGGCGATGGTGGAACTGCTGCGCGATTCCGGGACGGTGCGCTTATTGAAATCGACCTGCGCCTCCCGCACAGCGGCGGCGTCGGCGAAGCGGCCCCATTCTTCGAGCCGGTCGGCCTGCGCCCCGGTGCCGAAGCCCAGCCGGCTGCGCCATGCACGGAATTCCGCCTCGCGCGGCGACTCGGTCGGGTCGTTGAGCAAATATTCGGGCACGCTCAGCAACGGCGTAAGGAGGAATTGCGCATCGCCCAGATTGCGCAGCGCAATCTCACGCGCCTCTGCCGGCTTGCCCGCGCGATACAGCGCGGCGGCGGCGATCAGGTCGAACGCCCGCCCCTGGGACCGGACATAATAGGGGTTGGCCATGAAGCCGGCCGCCTCGGCCTGCGAACGGGCAAGTTCCGCATCGGCGACCGCGCCGTCATAATCCTTCGCCTCGATCCGGTGGATCGCGCGGCCAAGGATCAGGTTGACGCGGCGATAGTCGTTCGTCTCGCGCTTTTCGCCATCGATCAGCGTCGAGCAGATCGCGACGCCCTCGGCACCGAATTTGCGCTTGTCGGGATCGGCATTCTCCGGCGGCGGGGCGAACAGCGCGAGCAGGGTGATCGCACCGATCAGCCGGGCGGCGGTCTCGCCCGCGCTCATGTTGTTCGGATTGCCGTCGCACTGGACGTGAAGCGACGGTCCCTTCTCCGCCTTGGCAGCCTGGGCCAGCGCGGGGGCGGAGCCCATGCACGCAACCATCAGCGCCAGCGCGGCGGCGCCGGTGTTCGACCGAATCTTCATTGATAAGCCCCCAAAACCCTTCCGGAACGAGAGGTGCCAGCGGGCGATATGGCTGTCAACGCAGCGCGATTAGCACCTCTCGATGCGCCATATAAAGATATCTTTATGTTTCATTTGCGCATCGCGCCCGGATCGGCTAGGGGCGCGGCACAGCCGTGGGCGTGCCGCGGCGAGAACCTTTACCAGCCGGAGAAAGATCGTGGCCACCGTGCTCGACAAGACCGATTACGTCATCAAGGACATCAGCCTCGCCGCGTTCGGCCGCAAGGAAATCGAGATCGCCGAAACCGAAATGCCGGGCCTGATGGCGCTGCGCGAAGAGTTCGGCGCGAGCAAGCCGCTGACCGGCGCACGCATCACCGGCTCGCTGCACATGACGATCCAGACCGCAGTGCTGATCGAAACGCTGAAGGAACTGGGCGCCGAGCTGCGCTGGGCGACCTGCAACATCTATTCGACCCAGGACCACGCCGCCGCCGCGATTGCCGCCGCCGGCATCCCCGTCTTCGCCGTCAAGGGCGAGACGCTGGAAGAATATTGGGATTACGTGATCCGCATCTTCGACTGGGGTCAGGAGCAGACCTGCAACATGATCCTCGACGACGGTGGCGACGCCACCATGTTCGCGCTGTGGGGTGCACGCGTCGAGGCGGGTGAAGAGCTGTTCACCCCGTCGAACGAGGAAGAGGAAATCTTCGTCGCGACGCTGAAGCGCTTCCTCGCCGAGCGTCCGGGCTACCTCACCAAGACCGTCGCCGCGATCAAGGGCGTGTCGGAAGAGACCACCACCGGCGTGCATCGCCTGTACGAGCTGTCGAAGAAGGGCAAGCTTCCCTTCCCGGCGATCAACGTCAACGACAGCGTCACCAAGTCGAAGTTCGACAACCTCTATGGCTGCAAGGAATCGCTGGTCGACGCGATCCGTCGCGCCACCGACGTGATGCTGGCCGGCAAGGTCGCCTGCGTCGCCGGCTTCGGCGATGTCGGCAAGGGTTCGGCGGCGTCGCTGCGCAACGGCGGCGCGCGCGTGCTGGTCACCGAAATCGATCCGATCTGCGCGCTGCAGGCGGCGATGGAAGGTTATGAAGTCGTGACGATGGAAGAGGCCGCCCCGCGCGCCGACATTTTCGTTACTGCGACCGGCAACGAAGGCGTGCTGACCGTCGATCACATGCGCGCCATGAAGAACATGGCGATCGTGTCGAACATCGGCCACTTCGACAGCGAGATCGAGATTGCGGGTCTCAACAACATGAAGTGGACCGAGATCAAGCCGCAGGTCGACGAGGTCGAGTTCCCGGACGGCAAGAAGATCATCGTGCTGTCGAAGGGCCGCCTGGTGAACCTGGGCAACGCGACCGGCCACCCGTCGTTCGTGATGTCGACGTCGTTCACCAACCAGGTGCTGGCACAGATCGAACTGTGGACCGCGTCGGAGAAGTACAAGAACGAAGTGTACGTCCTGCCCAAGCACCTCGACGAAAAGGTCGCGGCGCTGCACCTTGAAAAGCTGGGCGTGAAGCTCACCAAGCTCAACCAGCGCCAGGCCGATTATATCGGCGTGCCGGTCGAGGGGCCGTTCAAGCCGGATCACTACCGCTACTAAGCGGTAGACCCGAAACAGAAATGGGGGCGCTTCCGGGATCGGAAGCGCCCTTTTTTCATGTCAGGCGGCTGCGAGCGGTCCGAGCACGGCGCGTAGCGGGTCGAGCCATTGCGCATAGGGCTTCCAGATATCCACGCCATCGCGGTTGAGCGGGCGACGCACCTGCTCGCTGCTCGGGGTGCGCACGACGCGGTCGAGCGTGTGGAACTGCAGCACCGCGGGGTCCCAGTCGAGGCCGAGATAGGCAAGTGCGGGTCGCAACTGCACTTCGGCGTCTTCGATCAGCCGGTCATAGGCGATGTGATGCACCAGCCCCGGTGCGATGCCGTCGAGATGCGTCATCAATCGCACATAATCGACATAGCATTGGCCGATGTCCTTCAGCGCGAAGGAGGAGGCGTGAGCGGTCGAAAAGGACTGGGTGAAGTTGGAGAAGCAGCAGTCGAGCGCCGGGCGGCGGATGTCGATGAACTTGGCTTGGGGCAGGATGCGCTTGATGAAAAGGATGTTGCTCCAATTGTGCGGAAGCTTGTCGACGAAGAAGCGGCGGTCGGTCTTGCGGTGGAGCGCCGCACGGCGGAGATAATCCTGGCCCATGGCTTCGGCTACCTGAGCCGGTAGCCCTGCGATTACCTGCGGCACGGTCGCCTTGCCGCGGCGGGTCGCCAGTTCCATCGCGCTGCGCAGGATCGCGGGTATGTAAGGCAGTTCGCCCACGGGCTCGATCTGATTATGGCTGCCGAGCATCTGTTCGAGCAAGGTCGAGCCCGAGCGCGGGAGCGAGACGATGAAGATCGGTGTCGCGTCGCCGACTGCGTCCCTCTCAAGCGCCGAGACGAAACCAGCATCGACATGGCGCTCGACCTCGGCGACTTCGGCGGTCAGCTCGCGGGCGTCATAGCCGATGCTCTCGGCGCGCTGGCGGTTGCCCTCGGCATAATGCGTGAACGCCTGCTCATAGGCTTCGCGATCGTGGAGCGCGCGGGCCAGCGCGAAATGGAGAGGGGCGGTGTTGCGAACGTCGATGGCGATGGTGAGCGCTGCGCGCATCGCCGCGACATCGGCGTCGGTCAACACCTTCTGCTTGATGCTGGCAAGCCCCCACCACGCCTCGCCGATCTCGTCATCTGTCGCGATGGCATGGCGGTAGGCGTCGATCGCTTCGGACACGCGTCCGGCTGCCCGCAGCGCGTGGCCATAGGAAATCCAATAGGGCGGGCGGTCCGGCTGTTCGGACGCCAAACGGGCATGGATCGCCATTGCCTCGTCATGTCGACCGAGCTTGTCGAGTGCGAGCGCGCGCATTCCCGAAGTGACTGGATCGCCGGTTTCGGCCGCCAGCTGCGCGAACAGCGCCGCCGCTTCGTCGATCCGCTCCTGCTGGTTGAGGATCGAAGCCAGGTTGCGGCGGACGTCGAGCCCGGTCGCACCGCGCGCAAGCGCCTGACGCATAAACTGTTCGGCCTGAACCAGCGCACCGAGCTGCATGGCGATGGTGCCGAGCAATGCCAGCGCGCGCGGGTCGCCGGGATGTGCGCGCAGATGCCCCATCACGTGCTGCGCGGCGGTTTCGAGCTTGCCGTCGGCGGCGAGCCGTTCGGCTTCGGCGAGGATCGGCGTGGCGGAGATGGTCAAGGGCGGTACCTTCAGCGATAGCCGAGCAGGGAGCGCAGTCCCGGCGCGTGGAAATCGACCAACGCGCGGTGGCGTTCGCCGAGCGTGTCGGGCAGGTCGAGCGTGATCCCCGTCAGATTCTCGCGCGCGGTGCCGCTCTGATTGCGGTCGGCGCCGATCCGCACGCGGGCGCGCCAGTCGTCTGGGCGGTCGATCCCGCACGCGTCAAGCAGCGCGGCGAAAAACGCGTCTGCGGTGGCGCCGTCGAGGTCGGCAAGCGCAGCGGCGATCTCTTCATACTTCACGGCGTGCACGCGCGCGCCGAGCCAGGCCGCGGCATTCAGCTCGTAATAATCGTGCAGCGACGGGGCCTTGCCGGGGATCCCGAAGATCATCATGGTCAGCAGCTCATCCGGGCCGAGCGCGCCGTTCTTCAGGTGATCGACATTGCCCGAAAACTGCTCCGAGAGAAAGAAGCGTGCGCGGGCGAGCACCCAGTCATAGGGGTCGCGGTAGAGCAGGATGCGGCGCGTCGGCGCGGTTTCGATGACCGATGCGTCGGCGAAGAACAGATGCCCCCAGCTGAGCATCGGGCGCGACGGGTCAAAGGCATGGCGATGCTGTTGCAAATTGGGCCATTGAATGAAGTCGGCCCGATAGTGCTGCGCGACCGGTACGAACATGCGCAGGATGTTGCGGAGCAGGTGGCTGCCGCTTTTCGGCACGCTGTTCAGGAACACGCCCTGGCGCAACGGCGCCTGATCGAACCGGGCGTTTTCGGCGTCGAGCGTATCGGGCTGAACCCGCACATTCGGCATAGAGATGGTCGCTTCCGCATCGGAGGATGAGCCGGAGCTCAAAAAAACTGGGCGGCATGTTGCCATGCCGCCCAGCAAACCGAAAGTCCGGTCGGATCAGAACTTTGCGCGCACGTTGATGAACGCGCGGCGTCCGACAAAGCTGTATTGCGATGCCGCGACCACCGGGCCGAGCATCGAGATTTGCCCGCCGTTGAGTACCGAAACGCGCGGCGGACGGGTGTCGAACAGGTTGCTGACGCCGAGCGTGAGCTCGAAGTCCTTATTGACCGCCTTGGTGACCGAGAAATTGTGGTAGAAGGTCGCCGGCGTGGTCAGCACCGGGCAGTAGATGCCCCGCGTTTCGGGCAGGCCGGTGACATTGGTATTGATGCACGGGTTGCCACCATTGTCTTCCAGGAAGTCGTCAACGTCCGACGTCGCCCCGATGACGTTCAGGCCGTAGAACAGCGTGACATCGCCCGGCGTCTGCCAGCTCAGACGGAAGTCGCCGACCCATTGCGGCGAACCCGCTTCGCCATTGTCCGAGGTCGGGACCGAAGTCGGCAGCAGCTGGAACGTATCGCGCGTCTGCCAGGTCATGTCCGCGAGGAGCGAGATGTTGCCCCACGAGCCCAGATCCTGACGCACCTGCACCTGAAGATCGATGCCGCGATTCTGCTGCTGCGCGATGTTCACGAACTGGTCGGACACCGTGTTGATGTTGAACGGTGCCGCAGTCTGACCGCGCGTGAACAGGTCGCACAGCGGCTCGCTGGCGAAGTTCAGTGAATCGTAGCAGCCGAAGATGATGTTGGCCGCCCCGAGCTGGCTGATTTCGCCCTTCACCTTGATGTCGAAATAATCGACAGCGATCTGCAGGCGGGTATCGCCAAGGAAGCTGAACTTCGGCGTCAGGATGCCGCCGACGACGAACGCACGCGACGTTTCGGATTGCAGCTCGCCGATACCGCCACGCGAGATAGTGGTGGCGCTGACGCCGGTCGCCGGGTGGTTCCCCGGGATGCCGTCGGCGGCGCAGTTGTCGGCGACACGCTGGCTGATGCGACCAGCAGCACGCTCCGCCGCCCATTGGCGGCAGATGTCGATCGAACGCTGCGACGGGAAGCTGGTTTCGTCGGCGAGGAACTGTTCGAACAGCGCCGGAGCGCGGAACGACGTGCCATAGCTGCCGCGGAAGCGGAGCCAGTCGTTGATCGCCCAGTTGGCACCCAGCTTGTAGGTCCAGTTGCCGTTGTCGCTGTCCTCGTTAACGCCGCCCGCAATCGGCGTCGTGCGTTCCGCCTTCACGTTGGTGACGCGCGCGGCGGCCGTGAACGTCAGTTCCTTGAAGAACGGCTTGTCGGCGAACACAGGGACGTTGATTTCGCCAAAGGCTTCGGTCGTGACCGAATGTCCTGCGGTAATGCCCGACGTCGACGCGCCCCATGCGTTGCCGGCGCGGGTGATCTCACCCGGAACGTCGTTGATCTCGTCCTTGCGCGCGGTCACGCCGAACGCAACGCCGAGCGGCCCGGCGGGCAGGGCGAACAGTTCGCCCGACACCGACGCTTCACCCGTGATCTGGGTATAGTCGGTTTGCCCCTCTTCCCACGACGTCAGGAAGTCCGCCTGCGCCTGGGTCAGCTGACCTGCGAGGAAGTTGGGGTTGGCCCAAGGAAGGTCGATACACTGTTTGCCCGACACCGGGGTGACCGTGCCGACGCACGAGCTGAACTGGAAATAGCCGGTATCGTACACGTCCTGCAGGATCTGCTGCGAACGGTATTTGCCGATGCTCTTGCTGTACTGGCCGTAGATTTCCCACTTCCACGACCCGCCGAAATCACCGCGCGCGCCAAACACGCCGCGATAATAATCGACCGACTGGCTGTTGTCCGACAGGTTGGTGATGCCGGTCGGCGACAGCAGGTTGAGCCCCTGCCAGCCCGGTGCCCAGAAGTTGGTGACGGAGCCGGTGCCGTAGAGGTCGCCCGTGTAGCCGAAGTTCCAGAACTGGCGCCAGCCGTTCTGATAGGTTTCGCGACGGTTGAACAGGAACTCCCCGAACAGTTCGACCGAGTCGCTCAGTTCAAACGCAGCATTGGCATAGGCGGTGTAGAGATCGGTCTTCGGGATGATCGTCTGCTGTTCGACAAACGGGTGGTAAGAGTTCTGGACCGCGAGCGAACGGGCGTCATAGCCAGTCGGGAACCAGCCTGCGGGCGTGCCGATGTCACCGAAATAAGCCGGGGCGCCATAGGCCGGGATACCCAGCACTTCGCCCGGATACTGATATTGCAGCAGCACGGTCGGATTGCCGAGCGCGCCGGGCGAGGTGTTGACGCCGGTGTTCGGGCCGCCCGGACCGTCGAGCTGAAGGTTGTCGATCAGGTTGTAGGTCCACATGTGACCCCAGCGCAGATCTTCGCACTTATAGTTGCCGGTGCGCGGGTCGATCAGGTCGGCGCGACCGCCGCCAGGGCGGAAGGTATAGGCTTCCGGGCAGGCGAGATAGTCGCGGTCGCCGCGGGCCAGCTCGTTCACATGGGTATAGTCCGCGGCGACCATGATGTGACCGCGCTCGAAGGTCTTACCCCAGACGGCGCTGATGCGATAGGATTCGCCGCCGCTGTCGAACGGTGCCGAAACGTTGGCGTTGAGTTCGATGCCGTCGGTATCGGTCTTGGTGATGATGTTCACCACGCCGGCGACCGCGTCCGAGCCATAGATTGACGACGCGCCGGTCTTCAGGATCTGGATGTTGCTGACGATCGATTGCGGCAGGACGTTGAGGTCAAACGACGACACGCCGCCGCGCGTGCCGGCCGGACCGGCGCGGCGGCCGTTGAGCAGCACCAGCGTGCGGTTCGCGCCGAGGCCGCGAAGGTCGATCGTTTGCGCGCCAGGCCCGCCATTGGTCACGAAGTTCGACGAAATGGCCGAGGTGATTTGGGTCGAACCCGCAGCGACGGGCGAGCTTTGCAGCATCGACGCGACGTCGGACTTGCCTTCGCGGACCGAGATTTCCGGATCGATGATCGAGATCGGATCGGGGCTGTTGAACGGGGTTACGGTACGGATGCGCGAACCGGTGACGACGACTTCACCCTCGGCAGGCGCTTGGGCGGTGGTGGGTGCTTCGGGCTCTGCGGCGGGCGTTTCCTGGGCAAAGGCCGGTGTCAATGCACTGATCGCCAAGCCGAAAACGGCGATCGAACGCAGCGCGGTTGCGCTGTTGTAGCGTGATTTGGTCATTTGTGCCCCCTATTGCACAGCTGAAGCACTTTTGTTGCTCTGCAGCGAAGGGAACGCAACACCCGTGAGGGATTGTTCCCCATTTTGTTAGCTTTAGGAAACGATTGTAGCAAATCTGCCACAGTCAGGCGAATTTTCTTGTTCCGGTAACGTTCCGACCCGCTGTCTGCCGTAGCAGTGTTCGCGATGCGCGGGCGATGATCTTAGAAATACGCCTTAGAGGCTTGCACGAAATGGATAAACTGGCGCATCGAGCGATTGGGGAAGGGGGTGTTTGTTGAAAAGGGATTAGTGAAGATGCGTATACTCCGCTCCGCCAGCAGGACCGGCCTGCACCGGTCGGCTTCGGTCGCCGCGATTGTGCTTGCTGGTGCCACTCCGGCGTTTGCGCAGGATAGTTCGGGTCAGACGGCGCTCCCGCAGGCAGAAGATGTCGCGACGCCGACTCAGCAGCCGGACGACGAGGTCGTCGTCGTCACCGGATCGCGCATCGCTCGCCCTGAGATCAGCTCCCCCAATCCGATCACGTCGTTCAGTGCCGCGACCCTTGAGCAATCGGGGCGGACCAATCTCACCGACTTCCTCGTCCAGAACCCGGCGCTGATCGGGTCGACAACGAGCGCAGACCAGTCCGGTTCGACCGGCGGCTTTGGTGCGACCGGGACCAACTTGCTCAACCTGCGCAACCTCGGCACCGATCGCACGCTGGTGCTGGTCGACGGCCGTCGCCATGTTGCGGGCCTGCCGGGCTCCGCGTCGGTCGATATCAACACCATCCCGAAGGACCTGCTCGAGCGGGTCGATGTCCAGACCGGCGGTGCTTCGGCCGTTTACGGCGCCGACGGCGTGTCGGGCGTGGTCAATTTCATCCTGAAGCGCAATTTCGAGGGCGTGCGCGTGCGCGGGCAGGCGGGTATCTCCGAAGACGGTGACGCCGGCAACCGCTTCGCATCGATCACAGTGGGCAAGAATTTCGCCGACGGGCGCGGCAATGTCGCGCTGTCCTATGAATTCACCGAGGATGATCGCCTCAACTCCTTTGACCGTGCACGGGGCGGCGATCCGCTCGCTACGTTCAGCCTGGTGCGCAACCCGGACGACTTCCCGGACAGCCCGACCGTCTTCGACCGCATTCTGCTCAACAATCTGCGCTACGCGGACAGCTCGCGCGATGGTGCAGTCGATCTCGACCTCGACGGCATCCCCGATTTCACCGGGACGGGCGCGGTCTATGATCGTGGCCGCCTGCTGCCCAGCTCGGGCGGCCTGACGCAGGGCGGCAGCAGCACGCCGATCGCCGGCTATCAGGGCGATCTGCAGCCGCAGAACCGCGTTCACAATGTGAACGTGATTTCGAGCTTCGAGTTTTCCGACGCGCTGCGGGTGTATGCGCAGGGTAAATATGCGCGGACCGACAGCTACTCGGTCGCGCAGCCGAGCTTCGATTTCTTCACCTATCTCGCGCCCGACAACGCGTATCTGATCGAGCGTTTCGGTGCGGCTGGCGCGGCCAATGGCGCGTTCCTCTCGCGCGACAATTTCGACCTCGGTGTGCGCGGCGAGTCGACCGAGCGTGAGACGTGGCGCGGCGTCATCGGCGCGGAAGGCCGGATCACGGGCAACGCGCGCTATGACCTGTCCTATACCTATGGTCAGACGTCGAGCAGCTTCCTCAGCACCAACTACCGTCTGACCGACCGGTATTTCGCGGCGCTGGACGCCGTGCGCGATCCGGTGTCGGGCCAGATCGTGTGCCGTTCGACGATCACCGGCGGAAACATTGACCCGAACAACTTCGATGGTCCGGCAACGACGTTCACCCCCGGCGCCGGCAGCGCGTGCCGTCCGCTCAACCTGCTGGGTGAGAATGTCGCGAGCCAGGCGGCGCTCGACTTCATCAACGTCGATCTGCTGAACAGCTACAAGGTGCAGCAGCACGTTGTGTCGGGTTCGATCGCGGGCGATTTCGGAGCGCTGTTCAAGCTTCCGGGCGGTCCCGTCGGCTTCGCGATCGGCGCGGAATATCGCAAGGAGATCAGCGACTTCGTCTCCGATCCTTTCCTGCAGCGCGGCGAGCTCGCGGACATCGCGCAGATTGCGCCGGAGCGCGGCAGCTTTGACGTTAAGGAAGTGTTCGCCGAATTGCGCGCGCCGCTGCTTTCCGACCTGCCGTTCGCGCATACGCTGGAGCTGAACGCGGCAGTGCGTCTGTCCGACTATTCGACGGTCGGCAACACGACGACCTGGGCGTTCAGCGGCATCTATGCGCCGGTTCGTGACGTGCGGATCCGCGGCACCTACTCGCAGGCGGTTCGCGCACCGAACATCACCGAACTGTTCGCGCCGACCAACGGGACCTTCTCGTTCATCGACGATCCGTGCGACCCGATCAATCTGCCCGAAGGCACGTCGTTCCGCGCGGCGAACTGCACTGCGACTCTGGCAGCAGCGGGCCTCACTCCGGCGCAGATCGCGGCGTTCAATCCAGTCAACGATCCGACGGCAACCGTCAGCCTGCCGGGGCGTGTCGGCGGCAATCCCAACCTTGCCGAAGAGACTGCGCGGACCTGGACAGCAGGCATCGTGCTGCAGCCGTCGTTCCTGCGCGGCCTGACGATCACCGCCGACTGGTACGATATTCGCCTTGAGAATGCGGTCCGGACCGCAACGGCCCAGGAAGTCGTCGATCTGTGCGTCGATCAGCCGACGCTGGACAATGTCTATTGCCAGAGCGTGACGCGCAGCGGCACGACCGGCTATGTCAGCGACTATCTGGTCGGCCCGCAGAACGTCGCGGCGTTTGAGACCGCGGGTCTCGACCTGTCGGTCAACTATGCCTTTGACGCGGGCGGCATCGGCCGCTTCAATGTGCGCCTGCAGGGCAATTATCTGGACAAGCTGACGTTCGTCCCGACGCCCGGTGCCGATGTTGAGAACAGCAAGTTCACCGACTTCGCTCCGGAATATAGCGGCAATTTCGACCTGACCTGGACCAAGGGGCCAGTCACGCTGAACTATGGTCTGACCTATTTCAGCAAGACCCGCCGCTATAGCGAGGATCAGCTTCGCGCCAATCCGGACATCGCCGACCCGCAGTATTTCTGGTACCGCGAAAAGTGGGAACATGATCTGCAGGCGTCGTTCGCCGTGAACGAGCGCTTCGGCTTCTATTTCGGCGTCAACAACTTCACCGACGAAAAGGGTGACGTTGGGCGGATCGCGTATCCCTATTCGGAGATCGGCCGCTATTTCTACGCCGGTGCGCGGATCGCGTTGCCGGGTATCTGAGCCCGTTGAGTGCGTGGAGGCGGG
>NZ_LSJM01000269.1 GCF_001557215.1 Sphingomonas sp. CCH9-E2
GGGCGCCTCGCTGGCGAGCGGCGCGAGCCATTGTATCAGCAGGAACTCGTCGAATCCAAACCGACGGCCCGAAGCGACCATCGCTTCGGCAAAGGGCTCCGCCGACACCAGGATCACCGCCGCCGCAATGACGGTGAGCGCACCCATAATGAGCCATTGCCGCCGCAAAGAGAGTGCGCCGAGCGCAGCCGCCGGGCCGGGTTCGTCGTCCTCATCCTCGTCCTCCTCGGCCTTGGGGAGTTGGCCGACGCGCCAAAGATACGCGCCGAAGATGGTGATGAGCACTATGGTATCGAGAAGGCCGATTTCGTCGCGCAGCAAAATCGTGAACGACCAGGCCGAGCCGATTAGCAGGAAGATTATCTCAGCGGCATTGACGGGGGCAAGGACGATCTCGCGTTGTCGGGTGCGGAGCCAATGAATGAACATGAGCAGCGGCCATGCCAGGCCGACAAGGAGACGGTTCGCGCCCGTCATGTTAGCGGCCGCGTAGTGGACATAGCTTGAGCCAGGATTCTGTCCTGCGACATAGGCATAATAGAAGTCGACCGCATATTCGGGCAGTACGGTGATCAGCGCTATGACCGCGACGATCAGCCCCTGACTGATGCGCTTCTCCGCAGCTTCGGCGCCCCAGGAAAGCATGAAGCCGGCTGCCAGTATCGCCATGCCGAACAGCAACGCGTCGAGGAGCGGATCCGGTCGCCATCCCCCCGTCCGCAGCGCGATCGCCGGGATCGTCGCCGAGACGGCGATGCCTAGAAATATGACGAACCTTCCAAACGACGGTCGCGTGTGCGCAGAGGTTGTCATACCGGCCTCATCCGTTGGGTGACTGTGCCGGAAGACCGGGTGCTTCGAACAGAATTTCGACGGCCTCGAGAGTCATCAACCCGATCCCCGAAATATCGGCGAGTGATGCGACGAAGGCTCGAAGGCGCGCGTCTTCGTCGATGATCTCGATGACGAGGGGCTGGTCGTCCTCCAGCAGATGGTGCCGGTGCCGGTGCGGGCTGTGGCCGATGCCAAAGAATGCGCGAACGACCGTCATACCCGCCAGTTTCGAGCCGCGCGCGCGCGCCGCTACAACCTCGAAGACTTTCTCGTCCCCGAAATAGGCTGCCTCGTCGGTGTAGATGCGCAGCAACTTCATGCTCGCCATGGCGTTTCTCCTTCAGCCTCGGACGCGGCATCGCCGGCTGCCCCGAATCCCTGCTTGTCCTTCCGGCGAGCCCACTGCTCTCCCAGACCCAGGACGACCTTGGAAATCGCGGGCAGGACGAGCAGCGTGAGGATGGTTGCCGCGACGAGGCCGCCGATCACGACCGTTGCCAGCGGCTTCTGCACCTCGGCCCCGGTGCCGTGCGCCAGCGCCATCGGCACGAAGCCGATCGCCGGCACGAACCCGGTCATCACTACCGCGCGCATCTTTTCGGTCGTGCCCTCGATGATCGCCCGGCTGAGTTCCACGCCGGCATCGAGCCGCTCGCGGATCGCCGTCATCACGACGAGACCGTTGAGTACCGCGACGCCCGCGAGACAGATGAACCCGACCGCCGCCGACACCGAGAAGGCGATCCCCGTCATGGCGAGCGTGAACACGCCACCGGCGAGCCCGAGCGGCACCGCGAGGAACACCGCGGCGGCCCGCGAAAGACCGCCCAGCGCCATGTAGAGCAGGCCGAAGATCGCGGCGAAACAGAGCGGCACGACGATCGACAGGCGCTGCGATGCCGCCTGCAGGTTCTGGAACTGCCCGCCCCATTCGAGATAGGAGCCGGCGGGTAGCGCCACCTTGTCGACCGCGGCCTGGGCCTCGGCGACGAACGAGCCGACGTCGCGCCCGCGAACGTTCGCTTGGATAACGACGCGACGCTTGCCGTTTTCGCGGCTGATCTGGTTCAGGCCTTCGCTAAAGCGGAACTGCGCGACTTGGCTGAGCGGTACGGTCTCGCGCCGGCCGTTCGCTTCCTGTGGCAGCAGCACTGGCAACGCGGCGAGCGCATCCAGATCCGCACGCGTGGTCTCCGGCACGCGGACGGTGACCTCGAACCGCCGGTCGCCCTCGAACAACATCCCCGCCTCGCGCCCGCCCATCGCTGCGGCGACGGTGTCCGCCACTTCCTCGACGGTAAGGCCGTAGCGTGCGATCGCCGCGCGGTCGAAGTTGACGTCAAGCGTGGGCGAGCCGGCGGTCTGTTCGGCCTTGACGTCGGCCGCGCCACGGACCGACTTGAGCACCGCAACGATCTGCTGCGCTGTCGCGCCCATCTTGTCGAGATCGTCACCATAGAGCTTGATCGCGACGTCGCCGCGAACCCCGGCGATCAGCTCATTGAACCTGAGCTGGATCGGCTGGCTGACCTCATACACCTGCCCGAGCCGTGCGCCGGCAGCATGCTCGATGCGCTCGATCACATCGGCCTTTGTGCGCACGCCTGCCGGCCATTGGTCCTGGGGCTTCAGGATGATATAACCATCGGACATGTTCTGCGGCATCGGGTCGGTCGCGACCTCGGCGGTGCCGGTTTTGGAGAACATCAGCTCGACTTCGGGCAAGCTCGTGACCGCGCGCTCGACGCCGCGCTGCATGGCGAGCGATTGCTCGAGCGCGACCGAGGGCACCCGCATCGACGACATAGCAACATTCTTTTCGTCGAGCTGGGGGATGAACTCCTGCCCGAGCAGGCCGAACACGAACGCCGACGCAGCGAAGAAGGCGAAGCCGGCGCCAATGAACGGCCACGGCCGGGCAACGGCGCGTTCCAGCCAGGGCGCATAGTGTGATTTGGTCCGCGCAATCAGCCAGACCTCTTTCTCGGCGACCTTGCCGCGGATCAACAAGGCGACCATCGCCGGCACGAAGGTCAGCGCGAGGATAAACGCCGCGACCAATGCGAGCATGATGGTGATCGCCATCGGCGAGAAGGTCTTGCCCTCGACCCCGGTGAACATGAGCAAAGGCGCGAAGGCGAGCAGGATGATCGCCTGACCGAATACCGTCGGCTTGATCATCTCCTGGCTGGCCCGCATCGTCTCCTCGAGACGTTCGCGAAGTGTCAGCAGCCGGCCTTCATGCGCCTGGCGATGCGCTAGTCGCGCGAGGCAATTCTCGATGATGATGACGGCGCCATCGACGATCAGGCCGAAATCGAGAGCGCCGAGGCTCATCAGGTTTCCGGGCACCCGGAACGCGTTCATGCCGATCGCCATCATAAGGAAGGAGAAGGGGATGACGAGCACCGCGATCACCGCGGCGCGCCAGTTACCGAGCAGCAGGAACAGGGCCGCCGCGACCAACAGCGCGCCTTCGGCGAGATTGCGCTGGACGGTCTCGATAGTGGCGTTGACCAGCTTCGAGCGATCGAGCACCGGTGTGATCTTGATCCCGGCGGGCAGCGATTTGGCGATTTGCGCCAGCCGGTCGCCGGCCGACCGCGCCACGATCCGGCTATTCTCGCCGATCAGCATCAATACCGTGCCGATGACGACCTCATGTCCGTTTACGCTAGCCGCTCCGGTGCGCAGATCGCCGCCGACATGGACGGATGCAACCGCGCTGACCGGCACCGGAACGCCGCCGCGCGTGGCTATGATGGCGTCGGCGATTTCGTCGATGTCGCGGATACGCGCGTCGGCACGCACGAGGAACGCCTCGCCCCCGCGGTTGAAATAATTGGCGCCGACCGCGAGATTCGCGGCTTCCAACGCCTTCGCAAGCTCGGAATAAGAAATGCCATAGGTAGCAAGCTTCACGGGGTCGGGTTCGACGACGAACTGCTTTTCGTAGCCGCCGATTGAATCGACGCCGGCAACGCCCTGCACCGTGCGTAGCTGTGGCTTTATGATCCAGTCCTGCACCGTCCGCAAATAGGCGGTGCGCGACAGGTCATCGGCCAATCGCTCGCCCTCGGGCGTGAGGAAACTGCCGTCGGACTGCCAACCCGGATGGCCGTTGCGGACGGTCGCGCCCTTGCCGCCCGGGTTGGCGAAATCGATCTCATAGAATAGCACCTCGCCAAGGCCGGTGGTGACCGGGCCGATTTGCGGCTGCACGCCTTCAGGCAGAGTGTCGCGGGCTTGGGTGAGTCGCTCGCTGACCTGCTGACGGGCGAAATATAGGTCAGTCTGGTCGGTGAAAATCGCATTGACCTGGCTGAAACCATTGCGCGAGAGCGAGCGCGTGGTTTCCAGTCCCGGAATGCCCGCCAATGCGGTCTCGATTGGGAAGGTGACCCGCTTTTCGATCTCGATCGGTGAAAGCCCGCGTTCGACGGTGTTGATCTGGACTTGGCGGTTGGTGATATCGGGGACGGCGTCGATCGGCAGCTTGGTCAGCTGCCAGGCGCCGATGCCGGCAATGGCGAGGAAGAGCAGCAGCACCGCCCAGCGCGCGCGGACGGACAATCCGATGAGACTTGCGATCACGGCTATTCCTCCTCGCCCGTGCCCTTGGAGAGCTCGGCCTTGAGGAGGAATGCCTGTCGAGTTGCGATCGTCTGGCCGCCGGACAGTCCGGTAAGCACTTCGACGCGTCCGGCGCTCCGGCGGCCGAGCGATACCGGAACCGCACGGAAGCCAGCGGCGTTCCTCACGAACACGACGTCGCGGCCCTCCACCGATTGAACGGCTTCCTCGGGCACTACGATCGCGGATGAGGTCTCGCCGCGGCTCGGCTTCAGGCGGACACGGACCGCGAGGCCGGGCTGAAGCTCTCCGCCATCGACGTCGAGCACGGCGGTTGCCGCTCGCGTCTCTCCATTGAGGGTCGGGGTCACGGCGCGCACCCGCGCATTGACCGTCCGGCCGTTCGGCATCTCGACGACCGCGGTGTCGCCCGGCGCGACGCGGCCGGCATCGACAGAGCCAACCGCAGCCTCCACCTGGATCAGACGGGGATCGGCGACCCTGAACAACTCGGTCTCGGGCTGGACATAGGCCCCGAGCGTGATCGATGCGGCCGTCACGCGTCCGGAGATCGGGCTCGTGACGATCACGCCGCGGCCATCGCTGGTGACTCGGGCCGCACCTGCGGACACCTGCGCGCGACGCACCTCGGCCTGTGCTGCAGCATAATCGGCCTCGGCGCGTTCGAGATCGACGCGTGCCGAGACGCGTTGACGGACCAGATACCGTTCGCGTTCGAGATTCTTGCGGGCCAGTTCTGCTCGGGCATTGGCGACCGTCCGCTCGGAGGCGAGCTGTGCTGCATCACGGCTTTCGACGATCGCGAGCGGTTCGCCAGCACGCACACTATCGCCGAGGCGCTTGAAGACGCGGATGACCGCGCCGCCGGCGCGGGCGGTAACCATCGCCTCGCCGTTAGGCGAGGCGGTGACCGTGCCCTGCGCGACGATCTCGGCGCCGAGCCCGCCCGCATTCACCATCCCGGTCTCGATGCCCGCTGCCTTGATGGCATCGGCGGTCATCGCAACGCTGTCGGTCGCCGCTTCCCCCTTTAAAGGCTCATCCTTTTTGGCCTCCTGCGCAGCAGCGGCCGGAGCGGATGGAGATGTCAGGCGAGCGATGGAAAAGCCCCCGACTGCGGCGACGAGCACGGCCGCGCTGACGCCGCCAAGGAGGCGCTTGTCGTTGAAGTTCATTGCGTGTCTCCGGAAAGCGAAGGGGCCGGCGTCGTCAGGCGCGCCAGGCGGGCTTCGGCATCATGATAGGCAGCGAGTGCATCGATCTGGGCAATGCGGGTCTCGAGCAGGGTCCGTTCGGCGTCGATCAGGATGAGCTGGTCGAACTTGCCCTGGCCGTAGCCAACGCGGGCGATCCGCGCTGATTCGATCGCAGCATCGAGCGCAGGCCCGGAGGCCCGTACCGCCGCGGCCGCATTGTCGCGGTCGGCGGTCGCATCCGCGATCGCGGCGTCGACATCGAGCCGGACACCCCGGCGCCTCGCATCGGCTTGCGTCCGTTCGGCATTGGCTTGCGCCACGCTCGCCGTCCCCCGGTTGAAGAGCGGAAGCGGGACCGAGACACCGAACACCATCGCCTGGCTGTTGCTGCTCTCGATCCGGCGCGTGCCGGCACTGAGCGTCAAGTCGGGAATGCGCTGGCTACGGGCGACCCGGACATTGGCGTCGGCGATCGAATAGTCGGCGGACGCCACGGCATAGGACAGCGTTCCTTCGACATCGATCGGGGCCGTGGGGCCGACGAGGCCGGTCCGGTCGAACCATGCCTGGTCGAGATCCCCGGCGATCGGCTGCCCGATCAACCGTTCCAGATTGCTCCGCGTGACCGCGACGGTCCGTTCGGCACGCTCGACCTCGGTGCGGGCGTTGACCAGCTGCACCTGCGCACGCTGCTCGTCGATCGGGGAGGTGGCGCCGACCATGACGCGGTCGGATGCAACCCGCAGCGCCTCTTCGGCGATGCTTAGCTGCTCGCGCGCCACGATCAGCCGCCGCTCTGCCGCGACCGCGACGATGTAGGCTTGCGTAACCCGCAGTCTGAGGTCGGCAATCGTGACGGCGGATTCGAGGCGCGCCCGATCGAGCTGAGCGTTCGCAACGCCGAGACGCGCGGTGCGCTTGCCGCCGAGTTCGAGCGGCATTGCGAAACCGACAGTGGTCTCGGACTCGCCGATCCCGCGATACGGGCCGGTTCCGGCGACATTTTCCACCTCGACCGAGACGCTCGGATTGGGCCGCAGACCGGCAACGGTCCGGCCTTGCTCGGCGGCAGTGACGCCGGCTTCGGCTGCTTCCACATTGGGGGAGGACAAACCAGCAAGCGCGAGCGCCTGATCTAATGTGGTGACCTCACGCGCCCCTCCGGGCGGCGCGGTCTGCGCCTGCGCCTGCGCCATGCAACTAAAGAAAGTCACCGCCAACGCCGTCGCGATAAGTCTCATCATCGATTACTCCCGATCACTTGCAGAAGCAGGATCGGCCTCGGGCAACTCGTGAGGTTCGGTGAGGCGCGGACACGACAAGCGGAGCCGCGCAAGCGCCAAGCAGCTGTCTTCCGCCGCGCTGTCTGCCTGCTAGTTAATCCCATTGCGGTCCCCCTCGAACGACTCGACGAATTGGGCTATGCGATCTGTAGCAGCTATAGGGTCAAGCGGGATTTTCGAATGCAGATTGGCGAGCTGGCGCGAGCGACTTCGACCAAGGTCGAAACCATCCGCTTCTACGAGAAGATCGGCTTGCTTGCCGCACCCGCGCGCACGTCGGGCAATTTCCGCGACTACGGGCCGGGGCACCTGGCACGCCTCTCATTCGTTCGGCGCGCGCGTGACCTGGGCTTCACGCTCGACCAGGTGCGCGAGTTGCTGGCCCTCGCCGACGACGGGAACCGACCGTGCGGAGCGGTCGATGTTGTCGCGCGTGCGCATCTCGCGCAAATCGACCGGAAGATCGCCGATCTTCGCGCGCTGCGCCACGAGCTTGACGAGCTCATTAGCCAATGCAGGCAAGGTGCGATTTCCGATTGCCGGATCATCGAAGCGCTGGGGCCGGCCGCCAAAAGCTGAGCATTGACTCTATAGCTGCTAGAGGGAGCACACTTCCCGACGACTCGCAGAGGAGATGGCGATGAGCGATTGTGGATGCGAAGCGGACACGGCGCGGGCCGGCATCGATTCCGCCTACCGCCGCACGCTATGGATCGTCGTGGTTTTGAATATCGGCTTCGGATTGGTCGAGCTTGCCGGCGGGTTCCTCGCCGGATCGCAGGCATTAAAGGCTGACTCGCTAGACTTCATCGGCGACGGGTCGATCACGTTCTTCGGGCTAATTGCGCTTGGCTGGCCGGCGGTCGCGCGCAGCCGTAACGCGCTCGTGCAAGGAATATTCCTCGCAGCGCTCGGTGTCGGCGTCTTGGGCTTTGCGGCATGGCGGGCATTCCGTGCCATCCCACCCGAGGCGGGATTGATGGGTGGGATCGGCATCGTGGCGCTCGCCGTCAACGTGTCAGCGGCTCTGATCCTTGTCCGCTTCCGCGACCGGGTAGATGCGACATCGCGCGCGATTTGGCTGTTCTCGCGCAACGACGCGGTCGCCAATATCGCAGTGATCGTTGCTGCGGTGCTGGTCGGCTTGACAGGCCAAGCGTGGCCCGATCTCGCCGTCGCGGGCGTCATCGCGCTACTGTTCCTTCACTCGGCCTATGACATCATCCGCGACGCGCGTCGCGAGCTAGCGGGGCATGCAAGGGGAGTGCTGGCGTGAACGACCGCGCCTACACGCCGCCGCTTGGAACCGGCTCCACCGCCGACTATGACCGCGCGATCCGGCGCTGGACACGCGAGCTGCGCTGGCGCCGCGCCATGATCGCAGCGCTCGTACCGCGCCCCGGTGAGACCATCATCGACGTCGGATGCGGCACGGGCAGCTTCGCTGTCATGCTAAAGGCAAACACGCCCGGCGCGACCGTCATCGGCATCGATCCCGACGAGGAGGCGCTGGCGATCGCCCGTGCCAAAGCCGATGCCGCCTGGCTCGCGATATGCTGGGAGCGCGGGCTCGCACGGGACATTGAAAGGCGTGGCGTCGACGCCGTGGTGTCGAGCCTGATGTTCCACCAGGTACCAATGGCAGAGAAGCGGGCCGGCTTGTCGGCGATGTACACCTCACTCCGCCCCGGCGGGCGACTGGTGATCGCCGATTACGGCCGGCAGCGGGGGCTGATGCGCCTGCTGTTCCGTATGACGATCCAGCGCCTCGACGGCGTGACCGACACCCAACCCAACGCGGACGGCCTGCTCCCCACGCTGGTCCGCGACGCCGGTTTTCGCAACGTCCGGGAGCTCCGTCAGGTTTATACCGTGACCGGCTCGATTACGCTTATCGTTGCGGACAAGCCGGCCTGAAGGAGAGAGCGGTGAATCTGCTGTCGGAGCAACGGGAGATCAAGAAGCAGTCCGTACAGGCCCTTGCGCTTTGCGCCGCGGTTGCAACTGCGTGCGTGCTCTTCTTGCCCAAGCTGGTCACTTTCCCATCCGAGATAGGAGCGCGCCTGGCTTTCGGGGTGCAGGCGAGTTCGATTCATTTTGCGATCGTCCTCATTGCGGTCCGCATGGTGTCGAGCGGACGCTACCGCTCGGCCGCCGATATCGGCGGCGCGGCAAAGGCGCCGCCGAGTCCCGCGCTCGCGATCAAGGCCGCGTTCCTTCAGAATACACTCGAGCAGGCGTTCCTCGGAGTGGGCGCGCATCTTCTCCTCGCCTCCGTTGCAAGCGGTCGTTGGTTGGGGCTGCTAGTTGCGTCGCCTTTGCTGTTCGCGATCGGCCGGTTAAGTTTCTTTCGCAACTATGCTGACGGCGCAGGCGCACGCGCTTTCGGGATGGCAGCCACCGCAATGGCATCGCTGTTCTGCTACCTAGTCGCGTTTCTGCTAGCCGTTGGCGGGCTGCTGGGCGGATAATTCCCGGCGAGCAGACAAGTAATATCTAGGGACCGAAATACCCTACGACTGCGTCGCAACGGAAGGGTTCGCGAGATCACGGGATCCTTACAGCAAATCAATAATAGTCAGCGAGGCGAAGATCTCGCACACGCCCGGTATGGTCCTCTAACTTTACCACGGTTCCCGGTGGCATGAAGCGCCACCGCCAATGGTCGCTTCTGATATAGGCTGCGTCAATTTTGCGGCCATTGACGGCCTGGATCCGATCTCCTGCCTGCCAGCCGCCAGCGGCGGCGGGCCCATTGGCCGCGACATGAATGACGGACAATTCACTTCCCTGCATCGCGAGCCCAAAACCGCTATGATCTTCGAGCATCGGCAACCCACGCCGCGCAGGTCGCAGCCACAGCTTTTCAGCCGAAACGTCTAGCACCACATCAAATTGCGAAATTAGCGGAAATCCGATACTGCCTGCCGCACTGGCGGAAGCCCAGGTCGCAGGGACGAGCGCTGGAACGGAGCGAAGAGAATGCCCAGCCAGCCTGACCTCGTTGGCCATGAAAGTCGTGGCAAGTCGGATGCCGTCAATCCCACCGATCGCTGCGCTCGATTGCCGGACTCCCTCCAGTAGCCGGTGCTGATCGACATAGGTGCGAGGCAGCATCAGCGCCATCGAGCTTCCGAGGTCGAAAACCATTGGAATATCCGGAAGCCCGCCGACAGAGGCGGTCACAAGCAGCTCCCGACTGGATCCGTGCGAAAGCGGCAGAGGCCGCCACTCGAGCCCGCCGGTAAATGCGCCGCTATCGCTAACGGAAATCCGGCTGCGCTCAAAGTCGAGAGCGACGCAGCGGTTGACCAGCATGTCCTCGCCAAGCACAACATCCACAGGCCCGCCGAGCGCCGAGGAAACAGCGTCGAGGTCAGCAACGATGACGAAGGGAAGCCGTCGCTGCTGCCCGGCCAGAACGAGATCGACGTCGCGAACGAGGCGAACCGCTGCTCGGCCGCCAACGCCGCGAATGGTCCGCTGTTCCGCCACGGTAAGGCCAAGTCGCGCCGCCAGAGAGGAGCTGATGATCGATGCCGCGCTGCCGCTGTCTAGGATAGCTTCTACGGGCGTACTCGCTACCTCCGCCCGGAGGATGATCGTATCACCGGTGACTAGCCGGAAGGGCTGCCAGAGCGGGGCGCGCGCAATTTCGTTTCCATCGGCGACTAGGGCCGCGGCTTCGGCGACTGAGGGACAAATCATGGATCCCGTCACCACTGACCCGCCGTGCCAAAGCATACCCATCGCCTCACGACGGGTGATCGAACCGTATATGCTCGGCATTTTATCAACCTTTTCCTTTGCGTTGGGCGGAAGACACACCCACCCCGAGTCAAATCGAGAGCTAAGGTCTGTCCGACAAAGGACGACCAGTCGAGCAACATATTGCTAAGTAAGCTCGATCGAGATCGTTCCCTCGTTTAGAATGACGGATGCTGGCCGGTAGAGGCACGCTGTGCACGCCACCCCACGCTGTGCACGCCACCCCATTTCTTGGAATGGCGTCAAGACGTTGCTCGCAAGAGGATGCGCGCCGCGCGATCGCCAGCCGGAAACCGGCGCAACGGCTCGTGCAGGAGCGGGCATGATCGAGGTTCATTTGCTGCGCTATGCGCTCGCCGCCGCCGACAGCGGCAGCTTCAGCCGGGCCGCCGACCGCTTCGGGGTGAAGCAGTCAACACTCAGCAAACGCATCCACTATCTGGAGGACCGGCTCGGCGTCGCGCTCTTCCGCCGCTCAAGCCGCGGCGTAGTGCCCACCGATCCCGGCGAGGGGATCCTGCGCAAGGTGCGCCAGATCGTAGAGGATATCGATGCGCTTGATCGCGACTGCGCGGCGATCGCGCGGGGCACCGCCGGACAGCTACGGTTCGGCTTCCACGGCTCGCTGGGAAGCGGCGACCTGTCCGCCGTCATTCGCGACTTTCGTGCAGCCTGGCCGGATGTCGAACTGGCAGCGCGTGAGCGCAGCCGGTCGCGGCTGCTGCGGGCGCTGGAGCGCGACCAGCTCGATTTCGCGGTGATGAGCGGACAGGCCGCGCGTCCCGGCCTCGTCTCGCTGTCCTTCTGGAGCGAAAAGGTGATGATCGGACTGCAGCGCGGCGATCCGCTATGCGTATGCGACCCGCTCTACTGGTCGGATCTGCGCGGCATGACCTTCGTAATCAGCAAGGTCGACCCCGGCCCGTCCCTCAACGACCTGGTCGCCTCACGGCTATCGGGACCGGGCTTCGTCCCCAGCGTCAAGGTCCAGGATGTCCGCCGCGAGAACCTGTTTTCGTTTGCCGGGAATGGCTGCTGCGTCGTCACGACCGGCATCGCGCGCGAGGATGACGATCTGGTGCTCCGCCCCGTGCATGACGCGTTCGGCGCCACCCATCTCGAGCAGGCGATCCATTGGCGTCGCGACAATGACAGTGCGGCGCTCAGACGCTTCCTGGAGATGCTGGCGCATCGTTACGGTCGGCCCTTACCGACCTGCTGAGTATCCAAAAATTCGAAGGGCCGCCGCGCACAGGGGGGAACGCGGCGACCCTTCCCGCTTGCCGGCTGTCTCAGGGGGCGCGGAACAGCCGGAGCGGATCAGCGAAGGCTGGTGATGCTATTCGTCGCCTGGTTGCCGACCGCGACCGCGCTCACCTGGTTGCCGGTGAGTGCAAAGCTGCTGCCGGTCATCGATCCGAGCGGCAGGGTCAGCTGATTGCCCGTCGCGATCGCGGTCACCGGACCATAGTTGGTCTGGCTGCTGACTATCGCGACGCTACCCGGCTGCCCGAACGAGGACAGGCTCGCCGCATTGGTCGCGGTGTTGCCATAGGCCGCAGCCGAGACGGTGTTGCCGCCGATCGTCATCGACGCCTGGTTCATGCCGGTGAGCGGGCCGTTGAATGCCGCGCCGACCAGGCTGTTCGAGGCCGAAGCCGTCACGCTGCCATAGTTGGTCTGGGCGTTGAGCAAGGGCGCACCCGCGTCCGCCCAGATCTCGAACCGGCTGACATCGGACGTGGCGGTTACCGGCGACGGCACACTTCCGCCCACCACCAGCTGGTTGTCCACGGCATTGCCGCGCGCCAGCGCGCTGGTCGCATTGCCCTCGATCCCGACCGACGAGGCGTCGATCATCGGCATCGCCGGGAATTGCGATGCACGGTAGCCGGCATCCAGGGATGCGTTCGCCGCGACACTCGCGGTGCTGATCTGCATGTTGCCGAGCCCGCCCGCCACGCCGCCGCCGAGCGTGTCGATCGTGACGAGGTTCACCGCGCGGTTCGCACTGGCCTCGGCGGCAGTCACGTTGGCGTCGATCGCGAAGCGTGAGCCGGCCATGCCGATCCCGCTGTCGCCATTCTCGATCGAGGTGACGGCATCGGCCGAAATGCTGCCGCCTGCGAACTGCAGGTTGCCAAGCACATCATCGCCCGAGATGCCGGGGCTCGAGACGATCGAGACGCGCGTGTTGCGGCCCGTCAGCGATCCCGCATCGACAGCATCGACCGCGAGGCGATTATCGGCCTCGTTGATGCCGGCATAGGCCTGGTTGGTGTTGCCCTTCACCGAGACGCTCGAGCCGTCCAGCGATCCGGGCGCGACAAGCGACTGGGTCGACTGCGCGGTGCCGATCACCTGACCATATTGCGCCGAGGACAGGGCCGTGCCGGGTGCCGGCGTGTTCGCCGATCCGAGGCTGACCGCGCTCAGCGACAGCCGGTTGGCGGCCGTGTTGCCGATGATCGTCGAGGCAACGCCATTGCCCTCGACCGCATAGGCCGAGCCATAGGTGCGATAGTCGCCGAGCATGCCGAAGCGGCCGGCCACCGCGCTGTTGATCCCGACCGCATCTTCCACCGAGCCCGACAGGCCGAGCTTCTGGCTGCTGGCCAGCGCATAGTCGGCGGCAGCGCCATAGCCTTCGAGCAGGGGTCCGGAGACCGCCTCGCCATGTCCGCTGCCATTGGCGAAGCTGGCGCCGGTCACGCTCATGCTGTTCGAGGCCGAATTGCCGATCGCGCTGCCGGCCAGAACATTGTCGCGGACCGACAGGTCGGACTCGATCACGGTCGCGGGAAGCGCGAGAATGACGCCAAGCGGCCAGGCACCGCCGCCCGCCTCGACGCGGAGCTCGCCGTTGCCGCTCTGGACATTGTTGAGATCGGCGCTGGTGCGCAGCAGCGGCGCGCTGAGGGTAAGGCCGTTGGTCGCGCCGTTGCCGGTCGCCGCGACGCTGACCGTGTTACCGTCGGCGGCCAAGGTCGAGCGCTCGACCGGCGACAGCACGCCGAGCTTGAGCGCGCTGGTCGAAGTGGCACCGACGCTCGACTCCCCGAAGTCCTGCACATTGTGGACGCTGAACGCGGCGGTGACGCTGGAGCTGTTGTCGAACCCGGCCGACGCTGTGCCGACCGGACCCGAACCCGGAAGCCCGAACGTATCCATGGTGCCGGCTTCGACGGTCAGCTGGTTGCGCTCCGCGAGGTTGGCGATCGCGACGGCGCGCGCGCTATTGTCGGAGAGCGACGCCTGCGCGTTCGTCATGGCGCCCAGGATGTTGGTCCGGATGCCGCCGACGGTATCCGACTCGACATCGGCCGCACCGGCACGCTGGACAGCGGTCAGGTTCGCGACCGCGCCGCTTCCCGAAGCCGTGCCGATGCGCAGCGACATCGCGTTGTCGGACTGGTTGCCATAGCCGCCGGCGACCAGTGCGTCGCCGTCATGCCGCGCGTTGGAATCCGACAGCGACCCGAACACGACCAGGTGGAAGGGGTCGGAACCGTCGTTTTCGCCCGCGCGAACGGTAAGCGCGCCGTCCTGCTGTTGGTGGGTAAGCGTCGCGAAGGTCGCCGAGATTGTCGGATCGCCATCGGCGGAGCCCGGGACCAGCGAGACCGGGCCGCCATCGGCATAACCGAATGCACTCGCCCCGGAGACGGTGAAGTCGCTGGAGAAAGCGTTGCCATAGCCGAGCGCCCGGACGAGGTTGTCCGTCATCGCGAGATCGCTGCCGAAGGTGGCGCCGGTGCCGATGCGCATCGCCGCCATGTTGGTCGAGGTGACCGCCGAGCGCGCGTCGTTCGACTGGAAGCCGAGGATGCCGCCAGCCGCCGGCTGCTGGAGCCCTTCGAGTGACAGGGTGGCCGTGGCATCGTTGCCGAGTGCCTGGGTATCGAGCCGGTTGTCGGCGACCGTGACGGTGTTGCCGCGGCTGGTGTCGATGTTGATGCCGAGCGTGCCGCCGGTGCTGAGCGCCGTCGCGATCGAGGAGGCGCCGCGCTGGGTGGTGACCAGCAGTGCGTCGCCATCGGCGGTGACCGCACGATTGCCCGAGGTGAGATGGGTGACCGCGCGCTGGCCGCCGAGCTCGGCGGAGTCGATCGAGAGCTCGCTGTCCGACCGATTGGCGCGCACAGACGCAGTGACGCCGTTGGCGCGCAGCGCGATCTCGGAAGTCTGGGCCGGCGGCGCGGCCACCACGATCTCGAAACCGCTGGTGTCGGCCAGTGCGCGAACATGGTCGGCGCGCTGGTGGTCGGCGACGACTCGGGTTCCGCTGATCTGGTCGGCGGACTGCGCCAAAGCGGGCGTGACGGCGAGCATGGCGGCAAGCGCGGCGGTGGCGCCGCCGATCATCAGCGCGGTGCGGGAATGGGCGATACGGGACATGGGGATACTCCGGTTCAAGGGATAAGAGGCAGTCGGTGAGGGTCGTCAGGCTGTCGGGTGGGCGCCTCCCTGGGACTTGAGGGACGGGCTGCTCAGCCGCCGATGCGGAGCCGAGCCAGATCCTGCGCGCCGGCTTCGCCTCGCTGCAGGGTTGGGTCGGAGGCAGCGGGCCGCCAGCGCAGGGCGATCTTTCCCTTGGCGACGCCGCGCGCGGTCAGCGCGCCCACAACCGCGGCGATGCGCTGGTCGGTGAGCGCATCACGTTTCGCAGGCTCGAGCACTTCGATGTCGCGCGCGACGATCCGGAGCTCTACGGGCGCGGTACGGGCGGCGTTTGCGATACGGTCGAGGGCTGCCTGCGCCGAACCGCCGAGATCGGAGGACCCCGGCTCGAACATCAGCGCAGCGTCATCGCCCCTTCCCGGATTTGTCTGCGGCAGCGTGTTGAGGACCTGAGCGGCGGCGTCGACCAGACTCTTGGCGACCGGTCCCGCACGTTCCGCAAACCGGATGGGCGGAAGTGTAACCGCCGGGATCCATGACTGCATCGCGATGCAGCCCTTCGGATCGAGGCCCGCGACCGCGCCGACCAGCCGCATCGTCGCTTCCTCGAGCGTCGTACGGATGCCGAGCTGCAACGGCTCCTGGCCCTTCGCGCCAATGTTCACGTCGAACAGGTCGGACCCGAAGAAGCGGAAGGTGTTGAAGCCGACCTCATAGCCGGTGAACTGCTTGGTGAGGCTGACGGTGCGCGCGACCAGCAGCGAGCGGGTGTCGACGATCCGGAGATCGATCGCGACCGACTGGGTGTAGGTCCGGACCTTGGGACCGACCTGACCGATGCGCACTTCGGCGCCTCCCGAGCGAATATTGTAGTTGAGCTCGGTGATGCCCCCGACGATGTAATAGTCCGAGGCGGCGATGCTGCCGCCATAGTAAGGCAGCCAAGGCACGCTCGACGGGCCGTTCGCCCCACCGACATTGTGCGGGCTGCCGTCGCCGAGCTGGCGCCGGTCGGTATAGCCAAGCTCGCGTTCGCCGATCGTTGGATCGAACCGCTCGGCAAGCGTGACCGGGCCCGCCAGCTTACCGAGCGCGGAGGAGACCATTAGCGCCCCGCCCTGGGTGATGGCGGTGCCCTCGCTCACAGAATATTTGCCGGTGAAGTCCCGGACATCGCCGACCGCGATCACGACAGGCTTGTGCCTCACAGCCGAAAGCTCGGCGCTGAAGCAGGCGAAGGCCGGATCCATCGGGGTTCGGTTGTCGCGCGCGGCCGCGCCGGTCAGCACGGGCTCCTCGCCCGGTGCCAGCCGCTGCTGCTTGAGGCTGACGCAGCCCGGAAGGCACGGCAGCACGATCGCGGAAAACAGCAGGCGAGCGCGCCGCGCTCGGAAGAGACGCGCGAGCATCAGTTGAGCGCTCCGAAGCCGCAGGCGGTGCTGCCCGAGACGCTGGCGCCCTGATCGCCCGAGTTGGACAGCGAGGAATTGAGCGCCTGCCAGGCGGGGCCGTCGGCGGTCGCGCCGGTCGACCCGATCGCGGTCGATCCGATGGGGCCATCGTTACGCTGATCGATGCCAATATCGGTGCGGGCCTCGCCGGATGCGGTGCCCGCATTGCCGGTCGCGGCGGAAGTCGCGCCGGTGACCGTGGGAGAGTTGGCGACGGCGCTCTGCGCGCCGCTGTTGCCGATCGCGCTCGCCGCAACCGTACAATTATACTGGCGCGCGATTGTCGTGTTGTAGATCGGCGCCGCATAGATGCCGGCGCGCTGCTTGGCGATCAGGTCGGCAACGGCCGCGCGGGCGGCGAGATCCTGCGGTGTCTCGAACTGCCAGGCCCGGTTTTCGCCGACTTCCTGCGCGAATGCAGGGCCGGCTGCCAGCGAAGCCAACAACGCGGCGAAGGCTCCAAGCCGAAGCCGGCGCCCACCCGAAAACTGGAACCCCTTCAACATGGTAATGCTCCTCTCGCCACGCGGCAGCGCGGCGTCGGGAGCAAGGAAGAGAAGCGCGAACGCCTGCGCGGCAACAGAAAACAACGAGCGTCGAAGGCTAGCGTAGAATTAGAAAGTGCCGGCTCGATCGCTCCGCACCGGCGCCGTCAGATAATGCGCGATTGCCGATCATCATCGGTGCCAATGGGAGTTCATGGGTGGCCGAGTCGAGCACCGCTGAATCCCGTCCGAGTGCCGATATGGCGACCGCACCCGTCCTGCTCTGAATCGTCTAAAGCCCGCTGCACACCCGATTCCGAAGAGTGACGGGGCGCCGGAGCCATTGGGGTAGGGAGGATGACTGGCGGCCGGCTGGCGGCAGGACCAACGAAGACCACACCATCGACCGCGACACACCTTCCTGGGCCCTCGGACCTCAGGCCCCGTCAGCCTGATAGCCGAGATCGATGATTTCGCTGACTGGACCGACGATCAGGCCGTCCTTGCCGATCTCCGATTGGTCGCCGATGCGTTGTCGCTGGGTGGTTGCGAGGGGCTGGCCCTGCAAATAATCTTGGAAAAGCGCCTGTTCGAGGCCGACGAACCGCACCAAGTCGGGATTGGGGAGCAGCAGGCTCAGTTCTCTCGCCTGCTCAAGGTCCATGTCAAGCCGGCCGAACGGCGTGATTACCGCGCCGGCGAAGAGGCGCTTCTCGGTATCGTCCGCAACTCGCACTAGGTGGCGCGGCGTTGGCACCAGCGCGTCTTCATCGAACCATTTGAGCAGACCAAGACCGATTGCGGTCTGTTCGATGTGCGTGCGGGCGACCGCTTGAATCAGATCGTCGCGTTCTTCCTCGGTGAGTTCATCGCCCTCTGTCTTGGGATCAAGGGCATAAAGGAACGGCGCGCGGGGCGGATCGACCAGGCCCCAGCGCGACATCACCGCCCAGCCTTTGACCGAGCGGTTGAACCAGCGCAGGCCACGGGCGGTGCGGGTCCGCTTCTGAACATGCACGCCGCGAATCTGGCCGTCGGCCGTCTTGATCGGTCCGGGTCGCGATGCGCCAGTGGCGTTTCCCTTCTGATGCGACCCCTTTGCCTCTGCGATCGCGAGGGCGCCGGGCCGCGCGCAGATCCAATCAGGCATCTCCGCGCTGGTGAACCTCTTGACGCGCCAGTGCGGCGACAAGTGGAAGTTGTCGCCATCGATCGCCGCGAACCAAACATAGTCGTGATGGATCTCAAGATAGGCGCGCGCAAAGAAGCGGCCGAACAGCCCGGAAAAGGAGCGGCGCATCTCTGTGCCGCGGCCGGGGCCCTTGCCGCGCCAGATCAGGTCGGGGCCGGGCTGGAGCAGGTCTTCGAGAAACGCGAACAGCGAAGTCGAGCCTGGCGCGGTCTGGAGGATTTCGCCCCAGGCAGCTCGCGCGACATGGTTCATGTCGAGCGATACCTGCGGGAGCGGCCGACCGGTGGGTCCGCGAAGATGCGTGGGGCACGCCCGCGGCGGACTGATGATGTGGCGCTGTGAGCGGACAGTCATGGTGCGGCTCTCGCTACAGGAAATTGTGAATGGTCAGAGCACCTGCCGCGCTTGAGCCGATCCAGCGTTCCGAATCGTCCGCGGTAAGCTCGATTGCGTCCTGCTCGGAGTTAACGCAGACCAGGGTCTGGACCTTCGGATCGGCCAGACCATTCAGGCCGCTGACGAGACGTCGCTTGTTGTCGCTGTCGAGCCCCAGGAACAGGCTGGAATCGACAAGGATCAACCAGGGAGTTGGCCGGGGATCGCTACGGATCATTCTCAACATGATATCGAACAAGGCGAAAGTCTGCTCGGAGCCGGCAAGGCCGCCGGTCTCGTAAAAATGATCGCTCTCGCGCGGACGCACTTCGGCGCGATACTCGCCGACCCGGCGGATTCGGGATCCGAAGGTCGCACTGCAGAATAATTCTTCGCGCAGTGCGTCCCAGGCTTGATCTTCGCTCAGGCCAAGCTGCGGCGCGAGCGCTCGCAATTCGCGGCGGAACGGGTCCTTTATGTCGCTCGGCTTGAGTGAATGGCTTTCGAGATAAATGATGTTGAAAAGCGAGCGCGGCCAGTTCGCGGCGACATTGCCGTCCACCTCGACGTGCAGTCGCGTTCGGTGCTTCTCAGGGATTCGCTTGAGGGTTGTCGCTTCTTCGCTCAGCCTAACCGTTGTTCTGACGCCCTGCATCGAAACCGCCGCCTCAATCGCCATCGACGGCGAACGCACGCTGAACTGATCTGCCCCCCGCTGAGTGGCCCAGAGACTATGATAGTCTGGACCATGAAA
>NZ_LSJM01000270.1 GCF_001557215.1 Sphingomonas sp. CCH9-E2
CTCCCCCACCCGAATGCGAACCCGCTCAAGCTGCAGGTCGGCGGACGCAAGGAGGACATAGATCATCCTGACCTCGAACCCGCGTGCGCGTGCGCGTTCCACTAGCGGCCGATATTTCGGAGAGGACAGCCCGGTTTCGACGCCGATCGTCTGATAGGCATCGATCGAAGCATCGAGCCAGGCCATGATCCGGTCGAGCGCCTATGCATTAGCCGGGGCAGCTGGGACGGCTTCGCGCTGTTCGATTTGCAGGCTCAGCAAGTCCGGATTGATGATCCAGACCGAACCGCCCCATCCTTCAATGTCGGTGCGGTTGTAAAAGGTGCTTTTGCCGCTGCCGTTCGGTCCAGCGACGATCCACAGGATCGGACGTTCAGGCTTGCGCGGCGTCCGGTGCAGCATTCGCGCGCTCACGGCGTTCGGTGCGGACGCGGCGCACATTCGAGGTGAAGGCAGCGAGCAAATCCATGCCGAGCGTTTCGCTATCGGCTCTCACAACCTTGAGGCGCACGATCTCACCGTCCGGGGCGCGGACGGTTTTGGTCGGGAGCTTCGCCGGCGAAATTTTGCGCGGCTTGGTCATGGCGCGAATATGGCCACTCGCCGGAGCAAAGGAAAGCCCCGTCAGTCGCGCCCTGCGGCGATCCGGGAAATCTCGCGCTGGACCATTTCCTCGACCATGCGCGGCAGATTGGCGTCGAGCCAGTCGCGCAGCATCGGGCGGATCATTTCCCGCACCATGCCCTCGAGCGAGGTTTCGCCCGCCGGGATCGCGGGGGCCGCAGCGGGTTCGGGCTTTTCCACCATCCGCGACAGTGCCTCGAGCGGGCCGCGCGTCGCTTCGGCCGTGGTCGGGGACAGGATCGGTTCGGGTGCAGGCCGCGGGGCCGGTTCGGGCGCAACGTCGCGCAAATCGACGCGCGGCGTTTCGCGCTGGATCGGCATCGGCGCGCGGCGCGCCTCGGGCTGTACGGGCTCGCTCGGCGCGGGCTGGTTCAGCTCGAGAATTTCGTCGTCATCGACTGGAGCGGGGGCCGGCGCGGCGGCACGGGCCGGACGGCGCGGACGATTCGCGGTCGCGGCATCGCCCTCTTCGGCGATGATGCGTTTGATGGAGGAGAGAATATCCTCCATCGACGGCTCGTTGCTCACGTCCCCCATCATCATTCCTTAACCAGGAATCGCAGTCGCCGCCACCTGTTAGATTTACGGTAGGAATGTCAACCGTTCAGCAAGCGTTGTTCAACGCGGCTGGGGATCGACCGGACCGGAAACATTGGGATTCTGCGCCGGCGTATTGACCGTGCGGGTCGCCTCGGCCTCGGGCTTCGGGTTGTCGCGCCAGTCGGACAGGCTGCCACGGACGCGATCGTAATTCGCGACCGGATCGTAAAGCGGCCCGCCGTCGAGCCCCAGATCCGCAGCCTCGGCCTTACCCATCGCGGCCAGTACCGCGAAGCCCGCGACATAGGCGTCGCGCTCCGCCGTCACCAGCTGGACCTGGCTGTTGAGCAATTCCTGCTCGGCATTGAGGATGTCGAGGATGGTGCGCGTGCCGACGCTGTTTTCGGCGCGGACGCCCTCAAGGCTCAGCTGGTTTGCCTGCACCGCGACGCGGCTGCTTTCGATCACGCGCAGCGCCGACTGATAGACCGCATAGGCCGAGCGCGCTTGGGCGATCACGGCGCGTTCGGCGGCGGTGACCTGTTCGATCGCCGCCGATTCGCGTGCCTGCGCCTGACGCACCTGCGCCGCCGGGCGGCCGCCTTGGAACAGCGGGATGCTGAGGCTCACCCCGGCCGAGGTCGCGAAGCCGTCATTCGGCACCCCGATGGCGCTACCCGCCCCGGGGACCGATCCGAAACGGTTATAATAGTCGCCGCCCACGCCGACACTGACCGTCGGCAGGCGACCGGCACGGGCGACGCGGACGTCATAGCCGCTCGCTTCACGCGCCTTGCGCGCGCCTTCCAGCGCCGGATTGTCGGTGAGTGCGGTCGCGACCGCCTGGTCCGGACTCGCGGGCAGGCCGGGGAGCGGCGGCGGCGGCGCGAGCACGCCCGGCGCGGTCCCGACCACTCGAATATAGTTTTCCCGGCTGGAGATCAGCCGCGCTTCGGACGCGCGCAGCTGCGCCTGTGCCAGGGCGAACCGGGCTTCGGACTGGGCAACGTCGGTGCGGGTGAGGTCGCCGACCTCGAACCGGTCGCGCGTCGCCTGAAGATTGACGTCGAGCGCGCGGACATTCTGCTGGTTGAGCCGCACCGTCGCTTCGTCGCGGATTACATCCATGTACGCGGCGACGACATCGGTGAACAACGCCGCCTCGACGCTGCGCAGTCCAGCGCGCCCGGCCTCGACGCGGGTCTCCGCCGCGCGAACCGAGTTGCGCACCGCGCCACCCGAAAAGATCGGGACGCTCAGGTCGACGCCCAAGCTGCCCTGGCGCGGCACAGAGGTCGGCGAGGAGTCGGTGTTCGACAGGCTCTCGCTATAGGCACCGGTCGACGACACTCCCGGCAAGCCGCGCGAGCGCGCGATCGGGACATTCTCGTCGGTCGCGCGCAGATTGGCACGCTCGGCGGTGATGTCGGGGTTGGTGCGATAGGCCTTGACCAGCGCCTCGCGCAGCGTTTCGGTCGGCTGCGCGGCGGGCGCCTGCCCGGCCGGCGGCACGGTCTGCGCCAGCGCGGGAAGCGTCAGACCGGCAGCACTCACGCCGGCAAGGATCAGGCTCAATCGCATCACGTTCGCTTTCCTCAGAACTGGAACCCGCGCGGCTTGGCAAAGCCGGGCAAAACAGCACATTCACTATCGACGACACTGGCAAGGCCGACGCCCGACGCGGTACGCACACCCGACGCAATGCGGGTGACCCCGCGATCGGACAGGCCGGTGACCACCCGCCCCCCTTCGCGCACCTGATCGGCCAGCGCATCGGGAATCTGCTCCACCGCGCCGTCGATCAGCAGCAGGTCATAGGGTGCTCCGTCCGCCGCACCCGCCGCCAACCGCCCTTCGACCAGCGTCACGCCTTCGCCAAGCGCGTTCCGCGCCAGCGCGGCCAGGTCCGCGTCTTCCTCGACCGCCGTCACATCGGCTCCGACCCGTGCGGCGATCGCGGCGGCATAGCCACCGGCAGCACCGATCACGAGCACCTTCTCCCCCGCCTCGATCCGCGCTTCGGTCAGCAGCAAGCCGGTGGCGAGCGGCGGATTCTGCATCCGGCCATTGCCCAGCGGCAACGAACGGTCGCGATAGGCGAACGGGCGCTGCGAGTCGGGGAGGAAATCCTCGCGCGCGACCTGCGCCATCGCGGCGACCACGCGCGCGTCGTTGACGCCGCTGGTGCGCAGCTGGCTCGCCACCATTGCGGCGCGGGCGGCCTCATGGCCCATGGGTTCGGTGGTCGCGGTCATCATCACTCCAGCCCTGTTCGCACAACTGTTATAGTCATGCAATACACTTGTTCGCTCGCGCGCTTGTATCGCGTGGCGCCGCCCGCGCCAAGCAAGCTTGCCCGCAAAATTCGCAACAGCGGTTGACACGGGCGCTTGCCCCGCGCACATCGCGCCCTCGCTGTCGAGGCCCGATGGCGGAGTGGTTACGCAGAGGACTGCAAATCCTTGCACGCCGGTTCGATTCCGGCTCGGGCCTCCAAATCGCTACGCTGCGATTTCCTTGAGTGGCACACTCGCATCGGCGAGCGCCGCCGGGTCGGGCGACAGCCGCTCCACCACCAGCTTGCGACCCTGCACATAATCCTTGGTCGCGTTGACGCAGTCGAGCGCGATGACGCGGCCGTCCTTGAGGTACACGACCGAAAAGCTGCGGTTCGCCGGATCGCCGCGCAGGATCGCCTGATCATGGCCGGTCGACAGGCCGACGGTCTGGAGCTTGAGGTCGTACTGGTTGGACCAGAACCACGGCACCGCGTCATAGGCCAGTTCCTGCCCCATGATCGTCTTGGCCACCAAGGTCGCCTGATCATTGGCGTTCTGAACCGATTCGAGCCGGATCGGCATGTCGTCGGCGAAGCGGTTGGCGTGGAGCGCGCAGTCGCCGATCGCGAAGATGTCGGGCAGCGAGGTGCGGCACTGATGATCGACCGCGACGCCATTGCCGCCC
>NZ_LSJM01000271.1 GCF_001557215.1 Sphingomonas sp. CCH9-E2
GGCGGCGGCTTCGGCGGCGGTGGCGGTGGCGGTGGCCGCGGCATGCCTCCCCAGGTCGTTGGCGAAGGCACCGGCGTCGTAAAATTCTTCAACGCGCAGAAGGGCTTCGGCTTCGTGGTCCGCGATGACGGCGGCGAAGACGTGTTCGTGCACATCAGCGCGGTCGAGCAGGCCGGTCTGACCGGTCTGGCCGAGGGCCAGCCGCTCGGCTTCACGCTGGTCGATCGTGGCGG
>NZ_LSJM01000028.1 GCF_001557215.1 Sphingomonas sp. CCH9-E2
CCTTGGGGACGACACTCTACGGCCTGCTGCTGCTCGCCAAACTGGTCTTGTTCGCAGCGATGCTGGGGCTCGCTTCACTCAATCGTTTCCGCCTCACGCCGGCCTTCGAGCGCTCGATTGCCATGAACGACCATGGCGGGGCGCTTACGGCGCTGCGGGCCAGCCTTGCGGTCGAGACAGCCTGCGTGATCGGCATCCTGGCGCTCGTGGCATGGCTCGGCACCCTCGCGCCGCCCGCGTCGGGCATGTAAGCGCTATGGCCCAGCGCCCACGCAAGCGCCGCTCCGGCCGCCTTCCTGTCGCAAGCGTCGGCGCACGTGCGGCACGCCACTATGGCGGAGTCGATCTGGTGCATTGTCTTTCCTTGCAGGTAGCCTCGCCCTCCTGGATACGGGTGTTTGCATTTACCCTTACCGGATCTTCGGGTGCGTCGGGGGTTGGCCTTGGCGCACTACGGTTCAGGTGACGCGGGTGGCAAAGGCTCCTCGAGAGGAGCGTACCGCCCAGCGCGCTGGCGACCGTGATGGCTATAGCCGTAGTCGCCCATGTCGAGCCGTAGGAGGCAATTGGAATAAGCTTCGGTGCCGGGCGTGAATCCGTAGCTTTCGCACGCGGCCCGGTGCCGCAAAACCATTTCCTGTGGACTGATACAGCCGCTTAGAAGCAAACCGGTCGCGGTGACGCTGAGGAGTGTCATTTGATGGTTCATAATCAGCTCTCCCTGCGGGCAGCTTCCACCTTCTTATACGCACTTGCGCGGCTTAACCTTCGCCCCCCCAAGGCGCCGCCGCTTGGACCGATGCGAATGCAGGTCGAGTTTTATGACCGGATGCCCGCACACGCCGCCCGTTAAAGACGGAAAAGCTGGGCCTGTCGGCGTTTTCAGGATGAACGAACGAGGATGGCAAAGTCATGACCGACGTCAAACGCAGTGAAGCCAGCAGCGGCCAGGGTGGCGGCGACGTTGTTCTGATCACGGGCGCGAGCGGCTTCATCGCCGCTGCGCTGATCGCCAAACTCAGTGAGCGCTATACGGTTGTCGGCCTCGATCGCGCTGGCCCTCCCGATCCACCACCACCCGCCGCAGCAATCGACTTCGATCTTGGTTCTGACGAGGCGGTGCGCGCCGCGCTGAATGAGGTCCGTGCCCGCTATGGCAACCGTATCGCCTCGGTGATCCACCTCGCCGCCTATTATGACATCACGGGCGAGCCCAACCCGCTCTACGACAAGATCACCGTGCAGGGAACGCAACGCCTGATCGACGGCTTGCAATCGTTTGAGGTCGGGCAGTTCGTGTTCGCCAGCACGATGCTGGTCCATAAGCCGACCCCCACTCCCGATGAGCGTATCAACGAAGACTCGCCGATCGGTGCGGCCTGGGCGTATCCGCAGTCCAAGGTCGACACCGAAGCAATGCTGCACGAGCGCCGGGGCAAGATCCCCGTCGTCTTCCTGCGCCCAGCCGGAGTTTATGACGACGACGGGCGATCGGCGTTCCTCGCACAGCAGATATCGCAGATTTACGAGCACCGCCTGATTTCGCATTTCTATCCGGGGATGCTGTGCGCCGCGCAGTCATCGGTGCACCGCGACGACTTGGCCGATGCGGTGCTCCGTCTCGTCGACCGGCGGCGCGATCTTCCGGCGGAGCTACCGCTGCTCATCGGCGAGCCCGACGCGCCCGGCTATGCCGAAATCCAGGACATCGTCGGCGAGACGCTCCACGGCGAGGGCTGGAGGACGATCCGCATCCCGCAGCCGCTCGCAAAGGCCGGGATCATCCTGCAAAACGAGGCGCTTGGCAGCGAAGACTTCATCCAGCCGTGGATGATCGACAGCAGCAACGATCACTACCTTCTGGACATCTCGCGTGCACGATCGCTGCTCGGGTGGGAGCCGAAGCACAATCTTCGCGACACGCTGCCG
>NZ_LSJM01000272.1 GCF_001557215.1 Sphingomonas sp. CCH9-E2
CCCCCGCCAGGGGGAGGTGGCAGGCGCAGCCTGACGGAGGGGGAGGACGGCGATGTCCAGTCGCCTCTTGCCGCGGTGCTTCCGCCCCCTCCGTCGCCTTCGGCGCCACCTCCCCCTTGCGGGGGAGGATCAATGACCGAATTCGCTTTCCTACAGACCCCGATCAGGCATATCTCATCTGTCCCCTCAACCGATCGGGACAGCCCTCATGCCCATCGCCAACAGCCTGACACCCCGCCACCCGGCGTCGCGACACTGTCGCGTCGGTGTCGCGTCGCAGGCGCAAACCCGTCGCGTCGCGGTCGCTTCGCCCCGAAACCCCATCAAAAACGTCAGCTTCGTCGGACGCTCAAACCGTCCCGCGCAACTCCAGCGCCCGCGCAAACACCGCCTCGAACATCGCCGCCGTCAGCCGCCCGGTATTCTGGTTGTAGCGCGAGCAGTGATAGCTATCGATCAGCACCCGTCCGTCGGGCATGCGATGCTCCGCCAGATGGCCGAACCGGCATTTGGGCAGCTTGCCGCCCAGGATCTTGACCGCGCTCTGGTGCGCGATCTGGCCGAGCGCGATGAAGATGCGCGCATTGGGCAACGCATCGACCTGTCCTTCCGCAAAGGGGCGACAGGTCCGCGCCTCCTCGGGCGTCGGCTTGTTCTCCGGCGGCAGGCATTTGACCGAATTGACGATGATCGCCCCGCGCAACTGCAACCCGTCATCGGCCCGGCTCTCATAAGTTCCCTCGGTGAACCCGAACTTGGCGAGCGTCGCGAACATCAGGTCGCCCGCGAAGTCGCCGGTGAACGGCCGCCCCGTCCGGTTCGCGCCATGCTTGCCCGGCGCCAGCCCGATAATGCCGAGCCAGCCATCGGGATCGCCGAACGCCGGAACCGGCGCGTTCCACCAGTCGGGATATTCGACCCGCAACTCCTCCCGCAGCGCGACAAGGCGCGGACAGCGCGGGCAATCGTGCGGCGGTTCGGTATCGGGCAACGGACTTGGCGGGATCATGCAGCCGGGATAGGCGGGGCGGGTGAGCGCCTCAACCCACCATTATGTCGTCGCGCTGGGATCGAACCGGCGCGGCCGCCATGGATCGCCGCGACAGCAGCTGGCGGCGGCGATCGCGGCGATCGGCGGGGTGGTTGCGCACTCGCGGGCAATCGAAACCGCCCCGCTCGGCCCCTCGCGCCGCCGCTTCGCCAACGCCGCTGTCCTGATCGAAAGCATCGAAACCCCGCCCGAATTGCTGGCGCGCCTCAAACAGATCGAGCGGAGTTTCGGCCGCCGTCGCGGCCGCCGCTGGGACTCACGCGTGATCGACCTCGACCTGATCCTCTGGTCGGGCGGCGCATGGAGCAGCCCGGGCCTCACCATCCCGCACCCGCTGTTCCGCCAGCGCGCCTTCGTGCTGCGCCCATTGGTCAGCATCGTCCCCGACTGGCGCGATCCGCTGACGGGACGAACGATCCGCCAACTCGCCGCCCGCCTCCCCGGTTGACCCGCAACGCATCGCCGCTTAGGTGCAGCGCCTTACCCGCCTCGGGGGCCCTTAGCTCAGTCGGTAGAGCAACTGACTTTTAATCAGTAGGTCGATGGTTCGAATCCATCAGGGCTCACCACCGGAGACCATCATGTCCGACCAGCCGTTCGTTCAGCCCAGCGCACCCTCGTCGTTCGGCTACGAACTCTATCCGCGCGAATCCGCGCTGGAGGTCGAGGTGTGGCCGGTGTCGGGCAGCTGGTCGCCCTTTGTCGTTGTCGTCCCGGTGGCCGAGCGCGGACTGCTCAATTCGGTGGCGGTGGCGCGGCGCGACGAGCGCTATCTGGATGCGGCGATCGTCCGCAAGGTCGATGTCGATGCCGGCAGCCACGCCGGGTTCGGAGTCCACCAGAACGTGACGCCCACCGTCTCTGCGCGCATCTTCCTCAGCAAGACGCCGAGCGAGGTGCAGTTCGGTGAGGTCGGCAAGCCGCTGCACGTGCTGCGCTTCGAACCCTGATCGTCAGATCGGCAGCAGCCCCAGCCGCGCGACTGCCGTGAAATAGCCGCGCATCGCGTCGACCGCCCGCGCTGACAGCGTGATATGCGCCCGCCGCCGGTCGCCGGGATCGGCCTCGCGCTCGAACAGCCCGGCATCGTGCATCGTCCCGATCCAGCGCAGCGCCGTGGTCGGCGGGACCGACGCCGCGATGCACAGGCTCGACACCGACACGCGGCTGCCCTCCAACCGGGCGGCATAGAGGTCGAGCAACATGTCCCAAGCGGGGTCGGCGAAGAGTTCGGGGGTGAAATGCTGGTCGCGCAGCCGCCGGGCGCGGATCGTGGCACGGACGGTGCGCGGTGCCGGATCGGGCTCGCCGCCCGGTTCGGGACGATAGCCGCGGCCGGGTTCGCGCAGCTCGCGCCGCACCGGATCGGCGGCGAAATCGGACAGGACGGCCGCGAGCCGCGCCACCTCCTCGTTGAGCAGGCGCAAGCGTTCGGCCTCGCGCTCCTGCGTCGCATCGTGCAGCCGCGCCCCGGGCGGCGCACTCGCCCGGGTCAGCGCTGCGGCATAGTCGGTCGCGGACGGATCGCACAGCAGCACCGCCCCGGCGTCCATCAGGACCGGCGCTGCCAGATCGAGGGCGTCGGTGTCGAGCATGGCGATGATCCGGCAATCCCCGTTGTGGGTCCAGTCGGCAACGCGTTCGGCGCTTGCGGCGATCCGGTCGGGGTCGATGCCGCTGCCGTCGATGACGATCAGCTCGGCAGTGATCAGGCCGGCCAGCGCCGCATCGACCGCGTCCGGCGCGACCGTCCCCAGCACCCGCGCGCCGCTCGCGGTGACGACCGCCCGATGCCGCTCCTGCGCCGCTGGCGCTGCCACGATCAGGACGCGCGCGGCATCGGCGGCAAGCTCGGTAACCGTCATGGCGTCACTCATCGCAATCCCTCCGCTTTGCGGTGCAATGCGGATGTAATCGCGGGGCGGGGCGGCGCGTCAGCACAAGGCGGCTCCGAATTTAACCGGTCTGCCGCCCGTTATCTCCATTATGGATGCACTCTGGCAAGTGGCTTAGCCGAATACGTCCTCGGCATCCTCGTCCGCGTCGGCGAGCAGCAGCTTGGCAGCGGTAGCAATGCTGCCGCCTGCCAGCGTCACCCACAGTCCGGCGGTGATGGCACTGCCCAGCGAATAGAGGATCGTCGTTGCACTGAGCTGGCCGAACGACTGGGTCTGCGCTTCGACGGCGCGCGCGGTCGCCTCGGGATTTCCGGCGGCGGCGATCACGTCGAAGAAATAGCCGCCCATGGTGACCAGCGAAACGACCGTGTTCAGAACAAAGACGAGCAACGAGAAGACCAACGCGGCACCGAACAGGGTCCAGAAGCGTCCGCGGCTCAGGATCCATGCTTCACCGATCGCGATCTTGCCGCGATGGAGCGTGAGCGGGAAGGCGAGCGAGAAGCGGACGGTCAAGAACAGCATGATGGCGAATACGGCGAGCGAGAGCAGCAGCGTCACGATTACCGTGACCCCGCCCGATTCGCTGCCCATGGCGGCGCCGACGCCGATGAGGCCGGCCAGGATCGAAAAGCCGATGACCAGGATGACGCCGATAATGCCGAACAGGATCAGCAGCCCGAGCAGGCGGAGTTCATCCATGCCCAGCCGGATATAGCCCACGCTGTCCGCTCCCGGCCGCAGCACGGCGCGCATCGCCGCAGTGTAGAGGACCAGGCCGACCAACATCATGACGAAGCTGATCAGGTAGATCGGGATCAGCGCCCCGATCATCGCGCTGGGATCGCTGGCTGCGGCGGGGTTGGTGACGACCCCGAACATCGACCCGACCGACAGCATCATGGCGATGTTCCCGGCGAAATAGACCGCAATCCAGATCGCGACCGCCACGAAGCGTTCGCGCACCAGCCCGAACGCGCCTTCCAAAATCCGCCCGACACTCAGCATTGCCCATCCCCCAATGTTGCCGGGGGATGCTGTCCGGGTCGCGCCGATAGATCAAGCGATTAAGCGCGACCAGGACCGGACATATTCAGTCGAGCGACTTGACGATTTCCTCGACCATCTTCTTGGCGTCCGCCAGCAGCATCATGGTGTTGTCCTGATAGAACACGTCATTGTCGACGCCGGCATAGCCGACCCCGCCCATGCTGCGCTTGATGAACAGCACCGTCTTGGCCTTGTTCACGTCGAACACCGGCATGCCGTAGATGGGCGAGCTCTTGTCGGTCTTTGCCGCCGGGTTCACCACGTCGTTCGCGCCGATGATGAAGGCGACGTCTGTCTGGGCGAACTCGCTGTTGATATCCTCCAGCTCGAACACCTCGTCATAGGGGACGTTCGCCTCGGCCAGCAGCACGTTCATGTGGCCCGGCATGCGCCCCGCGACCGGATGGATCGCATATTTCACGCGGACACCATGTTCCTTGAGCTTGTCGCCCATTTCGCGCAGCGCGTGCTGCGCCTGCGCCACCGCCATGCCGTATCCGGGGACGATGATGACCTGTTCGGCCTGTTGCATCAGGAACGCGGCGTCCTCGGCGCTGCCCCGCTTCCACGGACGATCGGTCTTGGCCGCGCCCGCCGCTGCACCGCCGCTGTCTCCACCGAAACCGCCCGCGATCACGCTGATGAAGCTGCGGTTCATCGCCTTGCACATGATGTAGCTCAGGATCGCGCCCGAGCTGCCGACCAATGCGCCGGTGATGATCATCGCGGTGTTGCCGAGCGTGAAGCCCATCGCCGCCGCTGCCCAGCCCGAATAGCTGTTGAGCATCGACACCACCACCGGCATGTCCGCGCCGCCGATCGGGATGATCAGCAGGAAACCGATCACGAAGGACAGGACCAGCACGGTCCAGAACACCCATTCGGGCGCGCGCAGCTCGACCGTCAGGAACGCGATCAGGCCCAGGATCGCGGCGAGCGTGCCGAGGTTGATGACATGCCGCCCGGGCAGCATGATCGGCGCGCCGCTCATATTGCCGTTGAGCTTGAGGAAGGCGATGACCGATCCGGAGAAGGTGATCGCACCGATCGCGACGCCAAGGCCCAGCTCGATCCGGCTGACCGGCAGGATCAGGCCCGCGTTGGGCGATCCGGCGGGAAAGACGATGCCGAATGCCTCGGGGTTGAGATAGGCGGCAACGCCGACCAGCACTGCGGCAAGGCCAACGAGGCTGTGGAAGCCCGCCACCAGCTGCGGCATGTCGGTCATCTTGATCTTGCGCGCGATGACAAAGCCGACGATCCCGCCGACCGCGATCGCGCCGACAATCTCCGGCAGCGACGCGATCTCGTGCGTGACGAGCGTCGTCACCACCGCGATCAGCATGCCCGCCATGCCGAACCGGTTGCCGCGGCGGCTGGTCGAGGGCGAGGACAGGCCGCGCAGGGCCAGGATGAACAGCACGCCCGAAATCAGATAGGCGAGCGCGACCCAGGGGTTGATGGGAGCAGCTTCGTGCATCGGCTCAGCCCTTCTTCTTGTACATGGCGAGCATCCGCTCGGTCACGGCGAACCCGCCGAAAATGTTCACCGCGGCCAGCGCAACGGCGATCAGGCCGAGCCATTTGGCAGTCGCGCTACCGGCAGCCGCCGACGCAATGAGCGCGCCGACGATAATGACGCTGGAAATCGCATTGGTGACCGCCATCAGCGGCGTGTGTAGCGCCGGGGTCACCGACCACACGACATAGTAGCCGACGAAACACGCCAGCACGAAGATCGACAGGATCGAGATGAAGTCCATGATTACCCCTTCGCACTGCTGCGTACGGCGCTTTCCAGCGCGTCATTTGCCTTTCTGAGCGACTCAACGGCCCGGCCGCGCCAGCCAGGCGTCTGAAAATCGCAGATCTTGCCCGCCACCGCGTCGTGCTCGCGCCATTTTGCCGCGGCATCGATCAGGTGCTTCGTCAACCCGCTTTCACCCGCTTTGAGCAGGATCGCGTCGATGCGATCCAGCTCACTGAAAACCGCGAGGCTATCCTTGGAGAAGTGTAGAATCGCGCAGCGGCGTTCGTCCAAGAGGCGCCAATAGGCTTTCGATAACGGATCGATCGGCGTATCGGCGACGCCACCAAGCGGAATCCCCGCAGCCAAGAGCGCGAACAGAGTGCTCGCGCTCACCCGAGCAACCTCGGATTCACCACTTTGCCGCCCTGCGTCAGCCGGATCGCGTCGCCGATTTCTTCGTCCAGCACCGGCTTCCCCGCTTCCTTGTCCCAGAAGGCCGAGAGGAAATTGTAGAGGTTGCGCGCGAACAAGGCCGAGGCATCGCTCGACAGGCGGCTGGTCACGTTGCGGTGGCCGACGATCTTGACGCCGTGGCGTTCCACAACCTCGCCCGCGACCGCTCCTTCGACATTGCCGCCGGCTTCGACCGCGAGATCGACGATGACGCTGCCAGGACGCATCGACGCGATCTGTGCGTCGCTGATCAGCCGGGGCGCGGGGCGGCCCGGGATCAGTGCGGTGGTGATGACGATATCCTGCCTGGCGATGTGCGACGAGACCAGCTCGGCCTGAGCGGCCTTGTATTCGTCGCTCATCTCGGTGGCATAGCCGCCCGAGCCTTCGCCCTCGATCCCAGCGACATTCTCGACGAAGATCGGCTTGGCGCCGAGCGACTGGATCTGCTCCTTCGTCGCGCTGCGCACGTCGGTCGCCGAGACCTGCGCGCCGAGGCGGCGGGCGGTGGCGATCGCCTGAAGCCCGGCGACGCCGACGCCCATGACGAACACCTTGGCCGCCGATACGGTGCCCGCTGCGGTCATCATCATCGGGAAGACGCGGCCATATTCGGACGCGGCGTCGAGCACCGCCTTGTATCCCGCGAGGTTCGACTGCGACGACAATATGTCCATCGACTGCGCGCGGGTGATGCGCGGCATGAACTCCATCGCCAGCGCCTCGATCCCCAGCGCGGCATAGGCATCGACGCGCGCGCGCTCGCCGAACGGGTTCAGCCCCGCGGCGAGCCAGGCACCCGGCTTGATCCCCGCCAGCGTCGCGGGGTCGGGACCCTGCACGCCCAGCACGATGTCGGCATCGGCCAGCACGTCGGCGCGTGAGCCGATCGTTGCGCCGGCAGCTTCATAGCTTGCGTCGGATAGGAAACCGGTGTCACCCGCCCCGAGTTCAACCGCGACAGCGGCACCCAGCGAGACGAATTTCTTGACGGTTTCCGGCGTCGCGGAGACGCGCCGCTCACCGGCGGCGGTCTCCTTGAGGACGGCGATCTTCACCTTAGGCTGCGATCAGCCAGATCACGAACGCAGCGACGACGGCGCTGACGATCGTGCCAACCTTCAACAGCCGCATGAATCCGCCATAGGTCGCTTCATGTGCCTTCATGTCGCCGCTCTGGGCCATGCGTCTTCCCCTCGTAACGCTGTTATGGTTCCTGTCTTAGACAGCGGTCGCGCGCCTCTCAACCCCTGTGCGCTTTAGGCAGGCTTAAGCCCGTCTTTACCCGACCGTCTTATGCTGGGTGACCGAATAAGGGACAGCCGAGACAGGTTTGGGGACGAACGATGACGCGCAACGGACAGCGCCAGTTGATGCTGATCGATGAAGAACCGGCCCAGCGCCGCCTGATCGCCGCCATTGCGGCGCGGCGCGGATGGCGCACGATCTTTGCCAGCGACCATGAAACCGCGGTGGCGACGCTGGGCACGCCCGATGGCATGGCACTCGATGCGATCATCCTCGATCATTGGGCGCCCGATTTCGATGCGGCGTCGCTAATCGCCGAGCTGCGGCTCAACCGCCCGATGCTGCCGATCCTGCTGCTGACCGCCAACGGCTCGGTCGCGGCCGCAGTCAGCGCGATGCGCGCGGGGGCGACCGATTTTCTGGTGAAGCCGCTGGCGGCCGAGCGTCTGCTCGCCGCACTGGACTGTGCGGTCGGGGCGAAGGTTGCGGGCGAGCTGCGTCCGCTGACCGAGAAGATGTCCGCGCATCTCGCGTTCGACGAGATTGTCGGGTCCGCGCCGCAGTTCCGCGCCGCGCTGGCGATCGCGGCCAAGGCGGCGCGCGCGCGTGTGCCGGTGCTGATCGAGGGCGAGAGCGGCGTCGGCAAGGAAGTGGTGGCAGAGGCAATCCATGCCGCGTCGCCGCGCCACACCAAGCCGATCGTCCGCGTCAATTGCGGTGCGATTCCCGCGAACCTGGTCGAATCCGAACTGTTCGGGCATGAAAAGGGCGCCTTTACCGGTGCGTTCGAACGCAAGATCGGGCGGTTCCAGGAGGCTGATGGCGGCACCATCTTCCTCGACGAGATCGGCGAAATGCCGCTGGAGGCGCAGGTCAAGCTGCTGCGCGTGGTCCAGTCGGGCGAGGTTCAGCCGATCGGCGCGCGCCATGCGTCGCAGGTCGATGTCCGCGTGATCGCGGCGACCAACAAGACATTGCTGACCGAGGTCGAGGAAGGGCGGTTCCGCGAGGATCTCTATTACCGGCTCAACGTCGTGCAGGTGACGATCCCGCCGCTGCGCGACCGTGCCGGTGACATCGCGCCGCTCGCGCGCCACCTGCTCGCGCGCATTGCCGAGCAGCCCGGGCTGCGGCCGCTGGGGATTACCGACGATGCGCTGGCGTTGCTCGGCGGCTATGACTGGCCGGGCAATGTGCGGCAGCTGCAGAACGCGCTGTTCCGAGCGGCGGTGCTGTGTGACGGCGATGCGCTGACCCGCGCCGATTTCCCGCAGATCGCGCAGCTGGCGGGCGGACGTCCGGCAGGGGGCGGGCAGGCTCATGGC
>NZ_LSJM01000273.1 GCF_001557215.1 Sphingomonas sp. CCH9-E2
CGGCCAACCCGCCGGTGCCGATCAGCGCGGGGGCGATCTCCGCCGCGGTCGCGCTGACCTTCTGGGGGTTTCTGGGTGTCGAGTCCGCCACTGTTCCCGCCGATCGGGTCAAGGACGCTGCGCGGATCGTGCCGCTGGCGACGTTGCTCGGCACGGCGCTTACCGGGCTCGTCTATCTGCTCGTCGCCGGCGCGATCGGGTTGATGATGCCGGCGGCGCTGACCGCCGCCTCGCCCGCCCCGCTCGCCGCCTTTCTCGGCCGCGCCTGGGGCAGCGGCGCGCTGGAGATCGCGGCCATCTTTGCCGCAATCAGCGCGCTGGGCGCGCTCAACGGCTTCATCCTGCTGCAGGGCGAGGTGCCCCGGGCGATGGCGCGCGGCGGGGTCTTCCCCGCCTGGTTCGGCAAGGACGGCAGCCGGGGCACGCCGACCCGCGCGCATCTGGTGTCGGGCGCGCTGGTGACGATCGTGATGGCGCTCAACTATACCGGAAGCACCGGCACGCTATTCGCCGACATCGCGACGATCAGTCTCGCCGCCGGGATGCTCGCCTATTTCGTCAGCGCACTCGCCGCGTTGAAGCTGCTGGCCGGCGACCGCGCGGCGGTGCTGGCGGCGATCGTCTCGGCGCTGTTCGTGCTGTGGATGATCTATGGCCTGGGCCTTCGCGCCAACCTGTGGGGCCTCGGCCTGCTCGCGCTCGGGCTGCCCGTGTTCATGTGGGTGCGGCGAACCCGCTAAACAGGCAGCATCCGCCGCACGAACGAGCGGTCGCGCAGGATCTCATGCGCGGCATTATGCCCCGGTGCGCCGGTCACACCGCCGCCGGGATGCGTGCCCGCACCGCACATATAGAGCCCCTTGATCGGCCCGCGATAATCGCCATGCCCCAGCATTGGCCGCGACGCCCATAGCTGATCGAGCGACATGTGCCCGTGCATGATGTCGCCGCCGATCAGCCCGAATTTCGCTTCGAGATCGGCGGGCGAGTGGATCTGCATGCCGATGATCGACTTGCGAAAGTTGGGCGCGTGCTTCGTCACCGTGTCGATGATGACCTCGGCCGCCGCTTCGCGTTCATCGGCCCAGCTGCGCCCATCGGGCAGCACCGGCGCGAATTGCTGGCAGAAGAGCGAGGCGATGTGCATCCCCGGCGGGGCGAGGCTGTCATCGACACTGGTCGGCAGCTTCATCTCGACGATCGGTTCGTCGGACCAACCCTTGGCCTTCGCATCGGTGAACGCCTTGTCCATATAGTCGAGCGTCGGCGAGATGATGATGCCGGCGGTGTGATGCTCGGCCTTTTCCTTGCCCGGCAGCACCGTGAAATCGGGCAGCTCGCTGAGCGCGACGTTCATCCGGAACGTGCCCGACCCGGTCTTGTACCCGTCCATCCGCCGCGCGAATTGCGCAGGCAGGTCGCTGCGATCGACCAGCTGGCGATAGAGCAAAGCGGGGCCGGCGTTCGATGCGACGATCGGAGCGGCGATCTCCTCGCCGCTTTCCAGCCGCACCCCCGCGACCTTGCCGCCCCCGGCCTCCGCCGCGGCAGGCTCCACCAGCAGCTTCGCGACCGGCGTCTCGACGCTGATCTCGACCCCCGCTTCCTCGGCCGCTTCGGCCATGTAGCGCGTGATCGCGCCCATCCCGCCGACGCTGTGGCCCCACATGCCCTTCTTGCCGTTCACCTCGCCGAACACATGGTGGAGCAGGACATAAGCCGATCCGGGCGTGTCGGGGCTGGCATAGTTGCCGACCACGGCGTCGAAGCCGAAGGCGGCCTGGATGTACGGGTTCTCGTACCAGCGGGTCAGAAAATCGCGCGCCGACTTGACGAACAGGTCCATCACGTCGCGCTGCGCCTCGACGTCCATCCCCGCGAGCCGCTTGCCCTGCGCCGCGGCGGCGAGCAGCGCGCGCAGTCCGCCGCCGGCATTGGGCGGCGTCTTGAGCGACAGGTCGCGCAGCACTTCGGCAACACGCTCGAGCGCTTCCTCGTAGTGCGGGAAGGTCTCGGCATCCTTTTGCGAAAAGCGTGCGAATTCGGCCTGGGTCCGCGCGGTGCCCCCGCCCAGCTTCAGATAGCCGCCCTCGTGCGGGAAAAAGTTGCTGATCGTCCGCTCCACGATCCGCCAGCCGCGCTCGTGGAGGCGCATGTCCCGGATCACCTTGGGCCGCAACAGGCTGACGGTGTAGCTCGCGGTCGAGTTGCGGAAGCCGGGGTGGAACTCCTCGGTCACTGCCGCGCCGCCGACAATGTGGCGCCGCTCGAGCACGCGCACCTTCAGGCCCGCGCGCGCGAGATAGAAGGCGCAGACCAGCCCGTTATGCCCGCCGCCGATAACGATCGCGTCGTATTTCTTCATGGCTTCCCCCGGTCAGACGCTGTGCGGACGGCGCGACCAGCCCGGCGCTGGGGCGCGCTGCAGCCGTGCCTCCGGGATGATCGCGCGAATCTTTGCCGCGAAGCTGCGCAGGCAGACCTCGCTCGCGCCGATCGGCCCGGCGGTGTAGCTGCTCGACGCCATGCCCTGTTGCACGCGCTCGATCAGCCAAGTGTCCTCGGCATTGACGACGCGGTTGATCCGCCAATTGGCATAGCGGGTCAGCTTCATCTCCCGACGATCATCGGGAAGCGCGAACGCCATTTCGCGTAGCACGCAGCTGGTCGGCGAGACCGGCAGCCACTGCATGAAGTCGATCTGGTCGGCATAGATGTCGAACGCCATGTTCGGCCACAGCTTGTAATAGAGCCACAGCCGCTGGTTCGCCTCGGGCAGGTGATCGACGCGCGGGAGGTGGCGTTGGTAAAAGGCCTCCCACGGATTGTCCGAGACGCGGTCGACCAGCTGGCCCGACATCTTGTCGACCCACCCCGCCGCTTCAATCGCATAGGACTTCCCGAACAGCCGCGTCAGCCCGTCATGCGCGACCGGGATGTGCAGATTGTCCGAATAATTGTCCCCGACATTCTTCCAGTTGACCCCGCGGTCGCGGATCCGAACGTCGCTGATCCGGCGCATCTCCTCGAACCGATAGGGCGCAACCTCATGATCATAGGGCGCCATCATCTGCGCGGGCGACGGGCCGCCATCATCCTCGAGCCGGACGAAGACGAACCCGCGCCAGGTGGCGAGGTCGACCGGAACCAGACCGCTCGCCGCCATGTCCAGCGCGGGATAGTCGTTGCGCATCGGCACGCCCGACAGCTGCCCGTCCAGCTCATAGGCCCAGGCATGATAAGGGCAGACCAGCTTCTTCGCGCAACCGGCATGACCCTCGACGATCCGCATCGCGCGGTGGCGGCAGACATTGTGAAAGGCGCGGATCGCCCCATCGCGCCCGCGCACCACGACGACATTCTCCCCCAGATAGGTCAGGGTTCGCCACTCGCCCGGTTCGGCAAGGTCGCTCTCATGGCACACGATCTGCCACGACGGGCGCAGGATGCGCGCGGTCTCGACCTCGAGAAATTCGGGGTCGGTATAGATCCAGCCGGGCAGCGACCAGTCGGCATCGGGATCATGGCCCGGCTCGGGCGAGGCGATTGAGGTGGCCATGACGGCTCCGCGATTTGCTTGTTATACGATCGTATAATAAGCTTCAGCGATGAGCAAGCCAGGCTTCACCCGGGTCGAGCCCGATGCGCGACGCCAGTCGCTGATCGCGGCCACGGCGCGCGTGCTCGCACGTGACGGGCCGAGCGGCGCATCGGTGCGCGCCATCGCGCTAGAGGCGGAGGTCTCGCCGGGGCTGGTCGCGCATCATTTCGGCGGGATCGATGCGCTGATTGCCGCGACCTATGCCCATGTCGGTGACCAGGTCGGCACGGCGCTCGATGCGGCGGTCGCCGCGGCGGGAAGCGACCCGCGGGCAAGGCTGACGGCCTATGTCACGGCGAGCTTTGCGGCGCCGATCGCGGATCGCGCGCTGCTCGCGACCTGGACCGCCTTCTGGGGACTGGTGATCGCGCGCAGCGACATTGCTGCGCTCCATGATGCGCAATATGCGCGCTATCGCCAAGAGCTCGAGGCCTTGCTCGCGGCGTGCGGGCTACCCTCGCCCGCGCGCCGGCGCGCGGCGATTGCGATCGCTGCGCTGGTCGACGGCCTCTGGCTTGAACTCTGTCTGTCGCCCGAAGTCCTCGGCGCAGACGAGGCGCGCGCGATCGCCCAGGCGCAGATCAGCGCAATGCTGGACACGTGATGGCAGGGCAACCGCGCAGCGGCGGGCGTTAGGCCAGCCCGCCTTGATGCCTAAGCCGTTGCCTGGCGGGACTGGCGTGAGGTCAGCGCGATCACAACCCCCACTGCGCCGGCCACGATCCCGACGAGCCCAGCAGTCAGGAACGCGCCCTGCATCGATCCGGTGGATTGATCGAGAACATGCACCAGCCGGGGCGACTGTGACTGTGCCAGGAAGAAGGCGGCGGTCCAGATGCCCATCGCCCGGCCGCGATGCGCGAAGTCGAACTTCGAATGCGTCCAGGCCAGCAATGTCGGTACCGCCATGCCCGCCGCCATCTGCTGGACGGTGACGCCCGCTGCCATTGCACCCGGCGTTTCGGCCAGACCGATCGCCGCAAGCCCTGCCCCCAACAATGCGAGGAAGACCCCGAGCTGCAGCGCGTAGCTGCGGTTGGCGAGGATTCGGAACAGGATCGCGCCGGCCAGAAAGAACAGCGTCGGTACGACGATCAGCTGTGCATAGCGATCGGGCTGCGTCACGCCGACCTCGGCGAAGGCAAGGGCACCGTTGATGATGAACACGTAATAGAGCATCGCCGCGAAGAATGTGACGAGGGCCGTGAGGACCGCACTCCGCCAGGGAAAGGCAGTCTTGGGAACCGCTTGCTCGGCGGACGCTTCGCCACTCTCGGCCTTCTTCGGTTCGAACAGCCAGATCATCATGGCTGCCCAGATCGGGATGGCGGCCAGGTAGACGAAGAAGACCGCGTTCCACTGCAGCTTGCTCGCCTCGCCAACGCTCAGCCCGACGAGCCCGCCGAACACGGGGCCGACCAGGCTTTGAAGGAACAGCCAGTTCTTGCGGCCCTTGTCGTCCCAATAGTCCGCGATCAGGGTGTTGACGACGGTCAGGATCACGGCCTCGGAAATGCCGAGCAGCAGGCGGGATATGTAAATCTGGTCCAGGGTTTCGAGGAACAGCGGCACCGTGCCGAACACGGCGTAGAAGGCGGTCGCCACCAGCAGCAACTGCCTGCGCCCGAACTTGTCGACCAGCACCCCGCTGAAGGGTGCCAGGATCGCCATGGTCAATCCCGGTGCACCGATCAGCGCCGGCACCTGCGCCCGGGCGTCAGGGTCGTTCGCAAAATGCGCGATGAGCGTCGGCACGGCCGGGCCCATCGCGACGATGGCGAGCATCGGTAGGAAGCCGGCAAGGACGACGACGATCCCCTGCGGCTTCAATGGAAGTGCGCGCCAATAGGCCGTCAAGTTCCACATTTTCGGCCTCTCCCCATATCGAATGGCCTGTTCAGTAATATATCAGAGTAATCAGTTCAATTCCGGATGTTGGGGTCCCGACCTTCGAATTCCACGCGGCCGGGTGCAGCGTGGAGTCTGATCGCCAGATGCGCCGATCAATCGCGCAAAACGAAATTTGACAGAATCAGAATGGCGATACTAGTTTTGCTCTACACGCGCCTGCCGACGGTTTGCCGCGTCGAAAATGCCCCATTTTCGTGGCGCGCCGAACAGGAGAGGCAGATCATTGCATCATGACGATTGAGCACGCGCGCGGTACCTGCGCCCGCTTGGACCGCTGCGCAGCGCGGCGACGGGACGTGCAGAGCGACAATTCCGGCCACGCGGACGGGCGCGAACTGCGGCTTTGGTTCGCCAAGCCGACCTTGAACGATAATATTTCAGCGGAGTGAGATGAGATGGCTGCCAGAGTGAAACGGGGCGTCAGCCTGTACAGTTTCCAGGAAGAGATGTTCCTGGGACAGATGACCATTGAGGACTGCGTCGCGTTCGCAGCGTCGATCGGCGCCAAGGGGATCGAGATCCTCCCCGAACAGAATATGCCGACCTTCCCGAACATCGACGACCGCCAGGTTGCTTGGTGGAAGGAACTGATGGCCAAGCATGGAACCGAGCTCACCTGCTACGACATGTTCCTCGATACCAAGGCCCGCAAGGACCGGTTGATGACCGATGACGAGCAAGTCGCTTCGATCCGTCGCGACCTTGTGCTGTGCAACCGGCTCGGCATCCGCAACATGCGCGTGCTGGTGTTTGTCCGTCCCGACATTCTCGAGCGGTGCGTGCCTTATGCAGAAGAGCTCGACGTGCACATGGGCGTGGAGGTGCACGCGCCGTGGCACATGGAACATGCCTGGATCCTGCGCACCGTCGAGGTTGCCGACCGACTTGGCACCAAGCATCTCGGGCTGCTTCCCGACATGGGCATTTTCATGAAGCACTACCCGCCGGTCTATCGCGACCGCTTCATTCGCCAGGGCGCCCGCCCGGAGGTCGCGCAGTTCATCGTCGACCAGCACGAGCAGAAGATCATGGCCGAGTATACGATCTACGAAGTGGCCGTGAAGATGAAGGGCAATCCGGCTGAAGTGCGGATGGCCGAGATTCTGCGCCACCAGCCGTTCGCCAATCCGAAGCGGATCCGCGACTACATCCCCTATTTCCGGCACATCCAGGCCAAGTTCTACGAGATGACGGAGGATGACCGCGACCCGACCCACGCCTATGATGAGGTGATCCCGGAACTGATCGCCGGCGGGTGGGACGGCTACCTCTCGAGCGAATATGAAGGAAACCGCTGGATCCAGGACGTCCAGGCGGTCGACAGCCGCGAGCAGGTGCGGCGGCAGCACCGCATGTTTGAACGCCTGATTGCACAAGCCGAGGGAGCCCGCTGATGTTCGACAAATATCTGATCGTGGACGGCAGTCTGCGCAATGTCGGCCCGGCTGACGCGCCGAGCGGCTTCGCGTTCGAGGCGAAGCTCGGCTATTATCGCGGCCTTGGCCTGTCGATGGTGGAAGCGCTGGACGTGACCGTCGACGGTGAGGCGATTCCGCGCGAAGCGATCCGCTTCGATGAGGGGAATGGACCGCTCAGCCTCGACGAAATGGAAACCGTGTTCGACCGGCGCTGGCCGTTCGGTGCGTCGGCGACGATCACCGTTGCGCGCAGCGGCGGGCTTGCACCGGGAGAGCACAAGCTGGAATTCCTCCAGCGGCTGCGCGTCTCCTACATGCCCTTCCCGTCGATCAATTCCGACGCGAAAACGCTGACGGTCGCGTGACATAGAAGCGGGGCGGGCACCATGACCAAATCCGGGT
>NZ_LSJM01000274.1 GCF_001557215.1 Sphingomonas sp. CCH9-E2
GGGGGGTGAGAAAGGCGGGGAGGCCCGAAAGCGCAGGATCGACCAGCATCGCGATGCGGCGTTCGGCGAGGCTGCCGATTTCGCAGATCGCGAGCGCGAGCATGTCGGCGGCGAAGGCGACGGGTTCGGCGTGGAAATTGCCGCCGGACAGCGCTGCGCCCGTATCGGTGAAGATCAGTGGGTTGTCGGTGACGCCGTTCGCCTCGATCGCGAGCGTCGCGGCGGCCTGACGGATCAGGTCGAGGCAGGCGCCCATCACCTGCGGCTGGCAGCGCAGGCAATAGGGGTCCTGTACCCGCTCATCGCCCTCGCGGTGCGAGGCGCGGATCGCGGAGCCCTCCATCAGCCCGGCGAGCGCCGCTGCCACCTCGATCTGGCCGCGATGGCCGCGCACGGCGTGGATGCGCGGGTCGAACGGGGTGTCGGAGCCCTTTGCAGCCTCGGTCGAGAGCGCGCCGGTGACGAGCGCGGCGCGGAACAGCTTCTCGGTCTCGAACAGGGCGGCGAGAGCATAGGCGGTGCTGAACTGAGTGCCGTTGAGCAGAGCCAGCCCTTCCTTCGGGCCGAGCGTCAGGCCGCCGAGCATGGTGCGCGCGGGGATGCGGCGCGGGCCCATCTCGACCTCACCCACCCCGATCATCGCGGCGGCGAGGTGCGCGAGGGGGGCGAGGTCGCCGCTGGCACCGACCGACCCCTGCGAGGGGATGATCGGCGTGATGCCGCGGTCGAGCATGTCCTGCAGCATCGCGATCGTTGCGGGCTTCATGCCGCTATGGCCTTGCGCGAGGCTGGCGAGCTTGAGCGCGATCATCAGGCGGACGACCGGCGCGGGCATCGGGTCGCCGACGCCGGCGGCGTGGCTGAGTACGATATTGCGCTGGAGCGTTTCGAGGTCGTCGTCGCCGATGCGGACGCTGGCGAGCTTACCGAAGCCGGTGTTGATGCCGTACACCGGCTCGTGCCGGGCGAGGATCGCCTGTACCGCGTCGGCGCTCGCCGCGACCCTGGCGTGGCAGGACGGGTCGAGCGGGGCGGGTTCGCCGCGATAGATGGCGTTCCAGGTGGCGAGCGGGGTGTTGCCGGGGACGATCATGTGCCTGCGAATACTCGTGCATGGAGGGGGTTGGCGGCGATGCGATAGACGAGCTCGGCGGGGTCGGAGATGGTCCAGATGGCGAGGTCGGCAGGTTGGCCGGGTTGCAGCGTGCCGCCGGTGATGTCGAGCGCGCGGGCGGCGTTGACGGTTACGCCGCGCAGACATTCGGTGACGGTCAGGCGGAAGAAGGTCGCGCCCATGTTCATCGCCAGCAGGATCGACGCCATCGGCGAGGTGCCGGGGTTGCAGTCGGTGGCGAGGGCGATCGGGACGCCCGCGTCGCGCAGGGCTTGAATCGGTGGGCGGCGTTCTTCGCGGGTGAAGTAGAAGGCGCCGGGGAGGAGCGTTGCGACGGTGCCGCTGGCGGCCATCGCGGCGATACCGGCGGCGTCGAGATGCTCGAGGTGATCGGCGGAGAGCGCGCCGTGGCGGGCGGCGAGGGCTGCGCCGTTGAGGTTCGAGAGCTGTTCGGCGTGGAGCTTCACCGGGAGCCCGTGCGCGACTGCGGCGGCGAGGATGCGGTCGGTTTGTTCTGCGGAAAATCCGATCCCCTCGCAGAAGGCGTCGACCGCATCGGCGAGGTCCACTGCGGCGGGGATGATCTCACGGCACACCAGATCGACATAGCCATCAGCATCGCCCTTATACTCGGGCGGGACGGCGTGGGCGGCGAGCAGGGTGGTGTGGACGCGGACGTTGCGGGCTTCGCCGAGGCGGCGGGCGGCGCGGAGCATCTTGAGCTCGTCGTCGAGGGTCAGCCCGTAGCCGGACTTGATCTCGACCGTAGTGACGCCTTCGCCGATCAGCTGGTCGAGGCGGGGGAGCGCGCTGGCGATCAGCTCCTCCTCGCTGGCGGCGCGGGTGGCAGTGACGGTGGAGAGGATGCCGCCGCCGGCGCGGGCGATTTCCTCATAGGTTGCGCCTTCGAGCCGTGCCTCGAACTCTCTGGCGCGGTTGCCGGCGTGGACGAGATGGGTGTGGCAGTCGATCAGGCCCGGCGTGATCCAGCGGCCGTCGCAGTCGATGATTTCGCGCGCATCGGGGGCTTCGGCGTCGGGGCCGACATAGGTGATCGTGTCGCCGGTTGCCGCGACCGCGCCATCCTCGACCACGCCCAGCCCGTCGCCGGTCATCGTCGCGAGACGCGCGTTGCGCCAGAGCTTGTCCGCAGGAGTCGCCATGCGTTTAGTGTTGGACAGTGCGGCCATTATGTCTAGACATATTCGCGATGAGTCCGGCGATGGCATCGACGCACACCCAATCCTCCCCCGCCAGGGGGAGGTGGCGCGCGCAGCGCGACGGAGGGGGCCGGCGGCGGTCACGCCTGAACCGCTTCCTCCCCCTCCACCAGCTTCGCTGGTCCCCCTCCCCCTGGCGGGGGAGGATTGATGGATGACGCTCTGGTTCGAAACTGCGTTGCTGGATCATGGCTGGACCGATCGGGTCCGGCTGACGCTGGCGGGCGGACGCATCGAGCGGGTCGAGGTTGGGGTCGATCCCGAGCGTGGCGACGAACGGCATTTTGCGGCTCTGCCGGGGCTGCCCAACCTGCACAGCCACGCATTTCAGCGCGCGATGGCGGGGCTGACCGAGGCGCGCGGCGCGTCGGAAGACGATTTCTGGTCGTGGCGTGAGCTGATGTACCGGTTCGTGGCACAGATCGGGCCGGAGCAGTGCGAGGCGATTGCGGCGCTCGCCTATGCCGAGATGCTGGAGAGCGGGTTCACGCGGGTCGGCGAGTTTCATTATCTCCACCATGCGCCCGACGGGTCGCGCTACGCCGATGTCGCCGAGATGAGCGGGCGGATCGCGGCGGCGGCGGAGATTTCGGGGATCGGGCTGACGCTGCTGCCCGTATTCTACGCGCATGGCGGGTTCGGGGGGCAGGCGCCGGGCACTGCGCAGGCCCGGTTTATCACTGACGTCGATGGTTTTGCCGATCTGGTCGAGCGCGCCGGGGCGATACTGCCGCGTGATGGGGTGATCGGGATTGCGCCGCACAGCCTGCGCGCGGTGACACCGGAGGAGCTGGGTGCGCTGCTGCCGATCGCCAGGGGCGGGCCGGTGCATATCCATATCGCCGAGCAGGTGAAGGAAGTGGACGACTGTATCGCGTGGAGCGGGCGGCGGCCGGTGCGCTGGCTGCTCGACGCGGCGCCGGTCGATTCGCGCTGGACGCTGGTGCATGCGACGCATGTCGATGTGGGTGAGGTTGCGGACATCGCGGCGCGCGGTGCGGTGGCGGGGCTGTGCCCGGTGACCGAGGCCAATCTGGGCGACGGATTGTTTCCCGCGGGCGCATTTCTCGATAGCGGCGGCGCTCTGGGTGTGGGGAGCGATTCGAACGTGCGGATCGATGCGGCGGAGGAGTTGCGGGTGCTCGAATATGGCCAGCGGCTGACCCTGCGTGGACGCAATCAACTGGCGAGCGCGGCGCGGCCTTCGACCGGTGCGCGGCTGTTCGAGGCGGCGGCGCGTGGTGGCGGGCAGTCGCTTGCGGTTGCGACCGGGCTTGCGGCTGGCCGCCCGGCGGACATTGTTTCGCTCGATCGTAGTGATCCCGCATTCGAGGGGCGTAGTGGCGATGCACTGATCGACAGCTGGATCTTTGCCAGCCGTCGCCCGATCGACTGTGTGTGGCGCGGCGGGGTCAAGCAGGTGGCGGGCGGGCGGCACCGGCATCGCGACGCGATCGAGGCGCGCTATCGCACGGCGCTGCGGGGCCTGCTGGCATGAGCGTCGAGGCGCGAATCCGGGGCGAGATCGAGGCGCGCATCCGATCGGGCGAATGGGGTCCGGGCACGCGGGTGCCGACCGAATATGAGCTGATGGACGCTTATCGCTGTGCGCGGGCGACGGCGAACAAGGCGTTGAGCCGTCTCGCGCGCGAGGGGCTGATCGAGCGCAAGCGGCGGGCGGGCAGCTTTGTCGCTCCGCCAGCGATCCGCACGCCAGTGGTGGGCGTGCCAGATATCGCGGCGCTGATCGCCGATCGCGGTGAGGCATATCGCTGGGAATTGCTGACAGTGAATTTGCACCGCCGCGCGCCCATGGGCTTCCCGGTGCGCGGGTCGGGCAGCGGGTGGCTGGTGCTGACCGGGGTGCATCATGCCGGGCGGTCGCCGTTCGGATGGGAGGAGCGCTGGCTCGATCTCGCTGCTGCCCCCGGCGCGGCGGATGCGGATTTTTCGGCGACGGCGCCGGGCAGCTGGCTGCTCGCCAACATCCCCTGGACCGATGCGCGGCACCGGATTGCGGCCGTGGGGGCGAGCGCCGAGGCGGCCGGTCGGCTGAAGCTGAAGGAAGGCGCGCCCTGCCTCCAGGTCGAGCGCTGGACGTGGCGCGGCAAGGCCCCGGTGACGTTCGCGCGCCAGATCTTTCCGGGCGAGCATTACCAGCTGGTCGAGGATTTCACGCCGCGCGGTTAGCGGCAGCACGGAGACGACAATGTTCAAGCGCGTGTTTCTGGACCATCCCCGCGATGTCGGCGAAAGCTATGGCGAACATTTCGCGACGGCCGCCGGGTTTGGGGTGCGGATGGTTGGCGGTGGCTTGGCCTGCATCGTCCATGCGTTCGTGCCGGTCCTGTTCGTGCGGACTGCGAGCGATACGGTGAAGTCGCTCTATGCGACGATGAAGGCGCGCCAGCCGGCCTTTGCCAAGCAGCCGCCCGCCTTCGCTGCGCCCGAATGGCAGCTCGATTACGAGATCTAGGATGCGGATCGATCATGTCGCGATCATCGGCGCGGGGTTCTCGGGCACGCTGCAGGCGATCAACCTGTTGCGGCACAAGGGTCCGCGCGCGACGTTGATCGAGCGGGCGGCGACGCCGGGGCTGGGTCTGGCCTATGGCGCGGCGCACCCCAGCCATTTGCTCAATGTCCGCGCGAGCAACATGAGCGCCTTTCCCGACCAGCCGGGGCATTTTGCGGAGTGGCTGGCGGCGCGCGGGGTGGCGGATGCCGCCAATGCCTTTGCCGCACGGGTGACCTATGGCGAATATCTGCGCGAACTGCTCGACGCGGCGATTGCCGGGGGTGCGGGGCGACTGACGGTCGTGCGCGGGGCCGTGACCGGGCTGGAGCAGCGATCCGATGGCATATCGCTGGCGATGGCGGACGGGAGTGCGATCGGCGCGGATGCGGTAGTGCTGGCAGTCGGCAATCTGCCGCCGCACGATCCACCGGGGCTCGATCCGGCAATGCTGCCCGACGACCTGTACAAGGGCGATCCCTGGGCGGGCGATGTCGGGGACGGGTTGAGCGACGATGACACGGTGCTGGTGATCGGCACCGGGCTGACGATGATCGACGTTGCGCTGATGCTGGAGGCGCGCGGCTTTGGTGGGCGGATCGTCGCGCTGTCGCGGCGCGGGTTGCTGCCCCGGCGGCACGCCAGCGGCGCGGCGTGGGAGCGGATCGACGCGCGGCCTGCGACGGTAGCGTCGGCACTGGTGCGCCGGGTTCGCGTGCGCGCGGCGGAGATTGGCTGGCGCAATGCGGTGGACGAACTGCGGCCCTTTACCCAGCCGATGTGGGCGAATGCGAGCGCGGCGGAGCGGGCGCGGTTCCTGCGCCACCTGCGTCCGTGGTGGGACGTGCATCGCCACCGGCTCGCGCCGCAGGTAGCCGACCGGCTCGACGCAATGATGGCGCGGGGACAGCTGCAGCTGATTGCGGGCAGGACTTTGGGGTTTCAGCCCGGTGCGGGCACGGTGACGCTGCACTGGCGTCCGCGCGGTGCGGAGGCTGCCCAGACGATGGTGGTGCGGCGCGTGGTGAACTGCACCGGGCCGCTGGGCGATCTGGGGCGGACGACCGATCCGCTGCTTGTAGCGTTGCGCGACACTGGCGCGATCCGGCCCGATGCGGCGCATCTGGGGATCGACGTGAACGGGGCGGGCGAGGTGATCGGCGCCGACGGCCGCGCGAATCCGCACATCCTGGCGCTCGGCCCGATGACGCGCGGGGCGTTCTGGGAGATCGTCGCGGTGCCGGATATCCGTCGCCAGACTTGGGACGTCGCGCGCCGCCTGTCCAACGCGCATTGGGTCGGGGGCGAGGGGCTTTAGGACGTATCGACGTAAGCGACCCGTCGAGCTCTATCCTCCCCCGCCGGCCTCTCCCTTGGGAGCGACCGGATCGAACAGTAGTGCGCCCGCGACTCGGTCCGCATAATGACGCGGTGACAGGCGGGCCCAGATGTTGCGGCGCGCGGCGTCGCGGGCGTCCTGCGTGATGTCATGATCCCCCGCGACCGGTCAGCCCAAGCGCGCGCTCCAGACGAGCGTATCGGTGTGGCGATCGGTGACGGTCAGCACCGGAAAGCGGGCGGCGGGATTGGCGAGGCCACGGTCGGAACATCTCCCGGTCCAACGCATTGCGCGCGATCATACGGGAACCTCGCACGCGCGCAGCGTGCGATCCTATCAGAGATTTTGTGCCGCTGAAAACAATTCCTAGTCGCTGGCTAGGAAAGTGGTCGGGGAAAGAGGATTCGAACCTCCGGCCCCTGCCTCCCGAAGGCAGTGCTCTACCAGGCTGAGCTATTCCCCGACTGAGCGGCGAAGTCCTTGGCAAAGGCCCCGGGTGGGCAGACCGCGTCGCTTGGAGGCGCGCCTATAACCGGCACTTTGCAGCTGCGCAAGCGCTGCGTTGCACGGTTTTTTCACGCGCCGCGCGCATCGAGCATGTCGGAAACGCTCGTAAACTTCTCGCGCGGGGAATCGCTGCGGGCACCGGCGATCTCTGCCGCGTCGATCTTCTGCCAGTCGCGGAAGGTGACGACATCGACGTTGCGCGAGGCGAGCAGCGCGTCGAGGCCGGGACGCCCGGCCTTGCCGGTCCCGCCCGGTGTGTCCCCGGCGATCTTCTCGGCGATCGCGAATCCGTCGGGGCGGTTGGTGCCGATCGTCCCGGTCGGGCCGCGCCGCGCCCAGCCGACGGCATAGAGGCCGGGCAGGACGCGCCCTTCGTCATTGGCGAAGCGCCCGGCGCGGTCGTCATAGGGCACGCCTTCGATCTTTGGCGTGCGATAGCCGATGCAGGAGACGATCAGGCTGGCGGGGATCGCATAGGTTTCGCCCGTGCCGACCGCCGCACCGCGTTCGTCGAGGCGGGTGCGCTCGACAATGATGCGCTCGGCGCGGCCATCGCCCTCGATCCGCAGCGGCATCGCGAAGAAATCGAAGATGATGTGCACCGGCTTGTCGACGCTGGCGGCAGCATAAGTGCGCAGATGGGCGACCGATTTGCGCAGGCCCGGCTCAAGCAGCGCGTCGTCGATGTCGGGCGGGAAATCGGCGGGATCGACCACCGGGGCGGCGCGCGCGAGATTGGCGAGCTCGCCCAGCTCCTTTGGCGTCATCGCGATCTGGTGCGGGCCACGGCGGCCGAGCAGGGTGATCGTATCGATCGACGAGCTGGTCAGGGCATTGAGCGCGGGCGACACGATGTCCGACCCTGCGAACTCGCCGCGCGTCTTGGCCAGGATGCGCGCGACATCGAGCGCGACATTGCCGTTGCCGATCACCACCGCGCCGGGGCCACTGAGCGGGGGATTGAGCGCGGCAAAATCGGGATGGCCGTTATACCAGCCGACGAACGCTGCCGATCCGGTGACGCCGGGCAAGTCGGCGCCGGGTACCTCCAGCGGGCGATCGAATGGCGCGCCGGTCGCCAGCACGACCGCGTCATACAGTGCCATCAGCTCGGGGGTCGTCACGTCCTTGCCGACCGTGACATTGCCGACGAAGCGGACATTGTCGGTGATCGCAACCGCTTCATAGCGGCGCGACACGCTCTTAATCGACTGGTGATCCGGCGCGACGCCGCTGCGGATCAGGCCGAATGGGACGGGCAGCCGGTCGATGATGTCGACGCGGACATCCTCTCCGAACTGTTTTTGGCAGGCCTCTGCGGTGTAATAGCCCGCCGGCCCCGATCCGATCACTGCGATATGCCGCATGCCCGGTCCTTTTCTGTTGTGGGGCAGAGGCTAGCGGCGAATCGGGGAAGCGCAAGCGCGCCGGACACAAGAAAAGGGCCGCCCGGACGGACGGCCCCGTTTTCGCTGTCAATCAATCGACCTTACTGGTCGAGGAAGCTGCGCATCTTGCGGCTGCGGCTCGGGTGCTTGAGCTTGCGCAGCGCCTTGGCCTCGATCTGGCGGATACGCTCGCGGGTCACGCTGAACTGCTGGCCGACCTCTTCGAGCGTGTGGTCGGTGTTCATGCCGATGCCGAAGCGCATGCGCAGCACGCGCTCCTCACGCGGGGTGAGGCTGGCGAGGACGCGGGTGACCGTTTCCTTGAGGTTGGCCTGGATCGCCGCATCGACCGGGATGATCGCGTTCTTGTCCTCGATGAAGTCGCCGAGGTGCGAATCCTCCTCGTCGCCGATCGGCGTTTCGAGGGAGATCGGCTCCTTGGCGATCTTCATCACCTTGCGCACCTTCTCCAGCGGCATCGAGAGGCGCTCGGCCATCTCTTCCGGAGTCGGTTCGCGGCCCTGTTCGTGCAGGAACTGGCGGCTGGTGCGGACGAGCTTGTTGATCGTCTCGATCATGTGCACCGGGATGCGGATGGTGCGCGCCTGATCCGCGATCGAGCGGGTGATCGCCTGACGAATCCACCAGGTCGCATAGGTGCTGAACTTGTAGCCGCGGCGATATTCGAACTTATCCACCGCCTTCATCAGGCCGATATTCCCCTCCTGAATGAGGTCGAGGAACTGCAGGCCGCGATTGGTGTATTTCTTGGCGATCGAGATCACGAGACGGAGATTGGCCTCGACCATCTCCTTCTTCGCGATGCGCGCCTCGCGCTCACCCTTTTGCACCATGTTGACGATGCGGCGGAACTCGCTGAGCGCCATGCCGGTCTGCTGGCTGATTTCCGAAACTTCGACGCGGATGCGATCGACGGCGGCGGCTTCGTTCGTGGCGAAGGCGGTCCACTTCTTGTCGATGGTCCCGACCGATTCGAGCCAGTTTTCGTCCATCTCGTGATCGACGTAACGGTCCAGGAAGTCCTTACGGCTGACCTTGTGGCGCTCGGCCAGGCGCAGCATCTGGCCGCCGAGCGCGGTCAGGCGGCGGTTATAGCTGTAGAGCTGATCGACCAGATATTCGATCTTGGCGTTGTGGAACTGCACGCTTTCGACCTCGGCGGTCAGCTCTTCGCGCAGCTTGTGGTACTTCTTCTCGTCCGCCGCCGACAGCTCGCCACCGGCCGCCATTGCGTCGAGGCGGTTCTGCTGGACCTTGCTGAACTTCTTGTAGATCGCGGTGATGTTGGCGAACTTCTCAAGCGCCTGCGGCTTGAGCGTCTCTTCCATCTGAGCGAGGCTGAGGGTGTTGTCCTCTTCCTCATCGTCCGAGATGCGCGGAGCTCGGCGTTCGGTGAGGTCGTCCTCGTCCTCGTCCGCGGCGACCTCTTCGGGCTCTTCCTCTTCCTTGAACGATGCGCCGGCGGTCTTTTCGCTGATTTCGCCCGAATCATCGTCTTCGGCGCCTTCGACCTGCTCGGCCGAGGGACCCTTGGACAGCATGGCATCGAGATCGAGGATCTCGCGCAGCTGCATCGTGCCTTCGTTGAGCGCGTCGGACCAGCCGATGATCGCGTTGAAGGTGATCGGCGATTCGCACAGGCCGAGGATCATCGTGTCGCGGCCGGCCTCGATGCGCTTGGCGATCGCGATCTCGCCCTCACGGCTGAGCAGCTCGACCGCGCCCATTTCGCGCAGATACATGCGCACCGGATCGTCGGTGCGATCCATGGTTTCTTTTTTCTTGGTCGCCTCGAACGCGGGTTCGTCGTCCTTGCCCTCGGCATCGACCTCGTCGGGCGTGTCGTCTTCCGACTCGCCATCCTCGCCAACGTCTTCATTTTCGACGACGTTGACGCCCATGTCGCTGAGCGCGGACATGACGTCTTCGATCTGTTCGGAGGTGAACTGATCCTGCGGCAGCATCTCGTTGAGCTGGTCCACGGTGATGTAGCCACGCTTCTTCGCGCGGGCGACCAGCTTCTTGATGGAGCCTTCGTTGAGATCGATCAGCGGCGCGTCACCGGTTTCCGTGGGTTCCGCACCGTCCGCCATATTTGCCTTAGCCATCGACTGCCTTTGAAATCATATGGCGGCAATTATACGCCGCCCTAATCACCTAATTATGTCTCGTCCGCAAGCATCAGATTGGCGAGCCGCATTTCCAGCTCCGCTTTTCGCTTCACAAGCGCGACCTGGCGCTCGAACGCCTCGTCGCTGAAACGCGCCTGCACCGCCGCAGTTGCCTCTGCCAGCGCCGCCTCGACCTGAGGTCGCGCCGCGAGCACCGCGATCGCCTCACCCAGGTCAAGCGCGGCCCGTCCCGCATCCCATTCCTTCTGGGTGAAGGTGAAGGGAAGCTGGTCGGCGCGCAGCAACTCCGCTGCCTGTGAATCGAAACCGGACGCCGCCAATATGGTGCGCAGCCGCGCGCTATCAAGCGCCCGGTCCTCCAGCGCGACATCGACCACCGCCTCGAACAGGCGACCGAGCGCGCCATCGGCATGGGCGAGGCTGGTCAGCGTTTCGACATGGCGCGCAATTTCGGCGGGGTGGCGGATGAGGCCGGCGAGCACGGCCTTGGCCAGCACGCGATCGATGCCCCCGCTGCCGACCGCCTGAACGGCGGGGCTGGGCGGCGGTTCGGGTGGTTGCCAGCGCTGGCCGGGCTTGAATGGGCCGCGCGTCTGGTTGCGCGGGGTAAAGCTGCGCGGGGGCGGGGCGAAATGTTCGTCGACCCGGCGGCGGAACTCATTGATGTATTCGTGGCGGACATTGCCGTCCTGAATCGTCGCGGCGAGGTCGGACAGGCGGCGCTTGAGCCCGGCGCGTGCTTCGGGCGTATCGACCGGCTCTGCCGCCAGTTCATGCTGCCACAGCCGGTCGGCGAGTGGCTGGGCGGAGGCGAGCAGCGCTTCGAACGCCTGTGGCCCTGACGCGCGCACCAGATCGTCGGGATCCTGACCCGGCGGGAGCGTGACGAAGGCTAGGCTGCGGCCCGGCTGGAGCAGGGGCAACGCGCGGTGCGCCGCGCGGATCGCGGCCTTTTGCCCGGCATTGTCGCCATCGAACGACAGGTAGGGTACGTCGGCCATGCGCCACAGCCGTTCGAGCTGATGCTCGGTCATCGCGGTGCCGAGCGGGGCTACCGCTTCGCTAAACCCCGCCTGCGCCAGAGCGATCACGTCCATATAGCCCTCGACCGCGATCACCCGCCCGGCCTTGCGCGAGGCGGCGGAGGCGCGGTCGAGATTGTAGAGCGAGCGGCCCTTGTCGAAGAGCGGGGTTTCGGGGGAGTTGAGATATTTCGGCTCGCCATCGCCGATGATCCGCCCGCCAAAGCCGATGACGCGGCCGCGCGCATCCTTGATCGGGATCATCAGCCGGCCGCGGAACCGGTCGTACGGCTCCTTGCCCTCGACCTGGATCAGCAGGCCCGCCTCGACCAGCATCGCGTCGCCATAGCTTTTGAGTGCTTCGCGCAATTTGGTGCGCGAATCGGGGGCATAGCCCATGCCGAAGGTGCGCGCGGTGTCGGCGGAAACGCGGCGGCGTTCGAGCAGCGCGCGCGCCTCGGCCCCGGCGATGCCGTGGAGCTGATCGGTGTAGAATTTGGCGGCGTCGGCCATGACCTCGTGCAGCCCCTTGGCGCGCTCGGCCCGCTGGGCGGCGCGCGGATCGTCCTCGGGCATGTCGAGGCCGGCGGCTTGCGCCAGTTCCTTGACCGCATCGATGAAGGGCAGGCCGTTATGCTCGGTCATCCAGCGGATCGCATCGCCATGCGCGCCGCAACCGAAGCAGTTGCCGGTCAGGATATTGTCGTCCAACGCGAAGGCATGGGTTTCCGGCACGGTGGCGCAGTAAACCGGCTCGACCCGGTCCGATGGCGCGACCGACCGCACGACCCAGCGCAGCCGATCGAACCGCTTGGTGTGGGCCGCAAAGCGTTCACGGGCGCGCGACAACAGGAACAGCGCAGGATCGAGCGACGAGGGGACGAAATGGATCCGGTGCAGCGCGCTGGGGCTGTCACCGAATCCGTTCCGCATCAGCGTGGTGCGGCCATAAGTGACGATGCCCAGCTTGAGCGCGATATCGCGGATCCGTTCGAGAACGTCCGGGTCCGCCGCGTTGAGCATCACCGTCCCGTCCTTGGCGACATGCCCGTCGGCCGCAAGATAGCCGGCGAGGAAGCCGAGGAGATAGGCGTCGGGCCGGTCGAGGTCCGGAAGCGTCTTGAACCCTTCAAAGGCGCGACCGCCATAGATGCGGATGTACCGCTTGCTTCTCTCCCGCTCGCGGGCGTGATGCTGTTGATCGGGGAACCAGCGAGCCAGCTCGGCGTCCTTGTCGCCGTGCAGATTTACCGTGCCGTACAACTTTTTGAACATCGTGCCATCGCCGAACACGATGCCGTGCCGGACCCCTTGCGGGTCCATTTCCCATTGGGTGCGGCGTTCCGGCACCGCGCTCTCAAGGGCGTGGCCCGGCCGGAGCTGGTCCGTGCGGACGTCGGTCTTGCGGCCCTTGACGAACCAGCGATGTCCGTGGGTCGCCCATATCGTCTTGGCAAGGCCGTTGCGGGACAGGTCGATGCGCCATAGCCGCTGGACGCCATAGTCACCGAACCGGGCATCGACCCAGGTTCCGCCGCGCGTCAGCACGGTGGCGGTGCGCCCGGCCAGCGAAGCGATCTCGCGCCGTCCGTCCCGCGTAATGACGAGCGTTTCGGCGGCGAGGCAATGATAGAAACCCTTGTCGTCGTTGATCGTGAACGACGGCGTCTTCTCGTTATGGAAGGGACAGCACGCCTTGTACTCGCGGCCCGCGCGCGTGATCTTCACGCTGCGCCCGATCAGGGCCGACAGCGTGGTGCGCGCGCGCAATTCGTCGAGAAAGGCTGGTGTGAGGCTCATGATGCGCTGTCGGACATGCCCAAGCCGGGGGCTGCTCGCAAGCGTGAGCGTGGGGTCAGAGCGATGCGACGGCCTTCAGGAACGCCGCGATCCTGGCCGGGTCCTTGACCCCCGGTGCGCTTTCGATGCCGGAAGAGACGTCGACCAGACGTGCTCCGCTGATCGCGACAGCTTCGGCAACGTTGGTGGCGTCGAGGCCGCCTGACAGCGCCCAGGGGAGCGGGTGGTCGAAGCCCTGGAGCAGGGTCCAGTCGAAGCGCAGGCCCATGCCGCCGGGGAGTTTGGCGTCCTCGGGCGTCTTGGCATCGTAGAGGATGCGCTGTGCGGCACCGCGATAGGCGTGAGCGGCGTCGAGGTCGGCGCGGGCCTTGACCGCCACGGCCGCCCAGACCGGGAGGCGCGTGCGCGCGCCGATCGCGGCGGCGCGTTCCGGGCTAGCACGATGGAGCTGGATCGCGTCGAGCCGGGCGGAGCGGATCGCCTGATCGAGCAGCGCATCCTCCGGGTCGACGAACACGCCGACGCGCTGGACCGAATCCGGCACCTGCGCGGCGAGCGCGGCGGACTGGTCGAACGTCACGTGGCGCGGGGAGGGCGGGAAGAACACGAAGCCGACATGGCTGGCCCCGCCCGCAAGCGCGGCATTGAGGGTCGCGGCGGTGGACAGGCCGCAGATTTTGGCGGTGACGGGCATCGTCACCCCTTTGGCGTCATCCGATCGCTTTGACCAGCACTAGCATCGTCAGCGGCGGATCGACCGGGACGGGGAAGGGGCGCGTTTCGCCCGAGCGGCTATAGCCGTGGCGCTCATACCAGGCGATCAGCTCGATGCGGCGGTCGATCACCGTCATTTCGATGCGGTTGGCGTTGAAGCTGTCGCGGGCGGTGGCTTCGGCGGCGGCGATAAGCTGCTTGCCGATGCCGCGGGCTTGAAGTTGCGGATCGACGCAGAGCAGGCCGAGATAGGCGAGGCCAGCGCCGCGATCGGCGATGTTGACGCAGCCGAGGATGGTGTCGCCGTCCAGCGCGACAAGAATGCGACTGTGGTCCTCGATCAGCGTGGCGAGCGTGGCGAGGTCGGTGCGCGCGTCGAACAGCATGTCCGCCTCATGCGTCCACCCCTGCCGCGCGGAATCGCCGCGATAGGCGCGCTCGACCACGGGGTGGAGGCGGGAGAGGTC
>NZ_LSJM01000275.1 GCF_001557215.1 Sphingomonas sp. CCH9-E2
CGTCGGCAGCGAAGACGAGGGCGCGAGCCAGGTGATGCGCGACATCTACCGCCCGCTCTCGCTCAACCAGTCTGCCCCGGTGATGTTCACCGGCCGCCGCACCGCCGAGCTGATCAAATATGCCGCCAACGCCTTCCTCGCGGTCAAGATCACCTTCATCAACGAGATTGCGGACCTATGCGAACAGGTCGGCGCGGACGTGCAGGAGGTGTCGCGCGGCATCGGCATGGACAACCGCATCGGGCGCAAGTTCCTGAACGCCGGTCCCGGCTATGGCGGATCGTGCTTCCCCAAGGATACGCTGGCGCTGCTCAAGACCGCCGACGACCATGAAACCCCGCTGCGGATCGTCGAGGCGACGGTGCAGGTCAATGACAGCCGCAAGCGCGCAATGGGGCGCAAGGTGATCAAGGCGATGGGCGGCGATGTGCGCGGCAAGACCGTCGCAATCCTGGGCCTCACCTTCAAGCCGAACACCGACGACATGCGCGACGCGCCCAGCCTGGCGGTGATCCAGACGCTGCAGGACGCGGGCGCGATCGTTCGCGCCTATGACCCGGAAGGGGTCGAGCAGGCCCGGCCGCTGGTCAAGAATGTCGAATTCTCGACCAGCGCCTATGCTGCGGCAGAAGGTGCCGACGCGCTAGTAATCGTCACCGAATGGGACGAATTCCGCGCGCTCGACCTCAATCGGATGAAGGGGCTGCTCAACGCCCCTCTGCTGGTCGACCTGCGCAACATCTACCCCGCCGAAGAGGTACAGCGCGCCGGGCTCAAGCTGGTCGGCGTGGGCAAGAAGGTGGATTGATCCGTTCCCTTATCCTCCCCCGCCAGGGGGAGGTGTCAGCGTAGCTGACGGAGGGGGAGGAAGCACGACGCTGGAGAGGACACAGCCGCCCTCCCCCTCCGTCGCCTTCGGCGCCACCTCCCCCTGGCGGGGGAG
>NZ_LSJM01000276.1 GCF_001557215.1 Sphingomonas sp. CCH9-E2
GGGGTAATCAGCCCGCCGCGCCATGCCCCTGCGCCAGATATTCTTCCGACTGCATTTCCATCAGGCGGCTGACGGTGCGCTCGAACTCGAACTTGCCATCGCCCTCGGCATAGAGGTCGATCGGGGCGGCGTCGGCCATCGCCAGCAGCTTGACCTTATGCTCGTACAGCGCGTCGATCAGCGTGACGAAGCGCGCGGCTTCGTTGCGGTTCTCCGGTCCGAGCCGCGGGATGCCGACGATGATGACGGTGTGGTAGCGGCGCGCGATGGCGAGATAGTCGGATGCGCCGCGCGCCTCCTCGCACAAGCGTTTGAACGAGAAGACCGCGACGCCCTTCAGCGCCTTCGGCACGTGCAGCGTGCGGCCCTGCACCGACAGATCCTCGCTGGGGACATGCGCGGCATCCTCGACCGGGTAATCGGTCAGGCGGAAAAAGGCGGCGGACAGGGTGGCGGTGTTGGCCGGGCTGTTCGGCACCAGCCACATGTCCATGACGCCGAGCCGGTCGCGGCGATAATCGGTCGGACCGTTCAAGGGCAAGACGTCGAGCTTCTCCTTGAGCAGCGCGATGAATGGCAGAAAGCTGTCGCGCTGCAGCCCGTCCTTGTAGAGGTCGTCGGGCGGGCGGTTCGATGTGGCTACCACCGTCAACCCCTCGGCCATCATCGCGGTGAACAACCGGCTGAGGATCATCGCGTCGGCGGTGTTGTTGATCACCATCTCGTCGAACGCGAGCAGGCGCAGGTTGGCGGCGATCGCCTTGGCCACCGGCACGATCGGGTCGCCGGCTTCCTTCTTGCGCTCCTCGGCGATGCGCGCGTGCACCTCGATCATGAATTCGTGGAAATGGACGCGGCGCTTGCGCTCGATGCGGACGCAGCCGAACAACAGGTCCATCAGCATCGATTTGCCGCGCCCGACGCCGCCCCACAGATACACGCCGCGCGGTGCCTCCGGCGCGCGGCGGGCGAGGCGCCACAGCACACTGCCCTTGCGCGGACCCTGTTCGAGCTCGTGGGCGAGATGGGCGAGGCGGCGCGCGGCGGCGGCCTGGTCCGGGTCGGCGCGCAACTCGCCCGCGGCGACCAGCGCCTGATAGCGTTCGAGCACGCCGGTCATGGCACCGGCGATGATTTGCGCACGGTGCCGGAGAAGCTGGCGAGGACATTGTCCTCCTGCTTCACCAGCCCGCGCATGAACAGCATCCGCCCGGTTTCGCGGAGCAGTTCGACCTCGGCCACGATTGGCTCGCCGATGCGGCTCGTGCCGATGAACTGCGCCGACAGGTCGAGCGTCACCGCGCCACCTGCCGAGAGCACGCCAAAGCTGCGCGCGGCGGCGAACAGGGCGACGTCCATGAAGCCGAGCAGCGCCCCGCCATGGGTCGAATCGCGCAGGTTCGAATGCTCGCGCCCCGGCACCATCCGCACCAGCGCCTTGCCATCCTCGATCCGCGTCAGGATCGGGCCGAGAAAGGCGTTGAACCGGGTCGGGTCACGCAGTTCCCAGCGCTTCCATCCCGGATGGTCGGGATCGTCCAGATAGACGAAATGCGTGTCGGCCTGCGACAAGTCAGGGGGCACCGACGCGGATCAGACGACCCGCTCGGCTTCCATCTTCTTGATCTCGGCAATCGCCTTAGCGGGCGAGAGGCCCTTGGGGCAGACATTGGCGCAGTTCATGATCGTGTGGCAGCGATACAGGCGGAACGGATCCTCCAGATCGTCGAGCCGCTCACCGGTCATCTCGTCGCGGCTGTCGGCCAGCCAGCGATAGGCCTGAAGCAGGATCGCCGGGCCGAGGAACCGGTCGCTGTTCCACCAATAGCTGGGGCAGCTGGTCGAGCAGCAGGCGCACAGGATGCACTCGTACAGCCCGTCGAGCTTCGCGCGGTCCTCCGGCGACTGCAGCCGCTCCTTGCCCGACGGCGGCGGGGTGACGGTCTGCACCCATGGCTTGATCGAGGCGTATTGCGCGTAGAAGTGCGTGAAGTCGGGGACCAGGTCCTTGATCACGTCCATCGCGGGCAGCGGGGTGATCTTGATATCGCCCTTGATATCCTCGATCGCGGTGGTGCAGGCGAGGCCGTTCTTGCCGTCCATGTTCATCGAGCACGACCCGCAAATCCCTTCGCGGCACGAACGGCGGAAGGTGAGCGAGGGGTCAATCTCCGACTTGATCTTGATCAGCGCGTCCAGGACCATCGGGCCGCATTCGTCGAGATCGATGGTGAAGCTGTCGTAGCGCGGGTTTTTCCCCGAATCCGGGTCGTAGCGATAGATGGTGAAGGTTTTTTTCCGCGATGCTCCCGCCGGCGCCGGATGCGCCTTGCCCTTCGTGATCTTGCTGTTCTTCGGCAGGACGAAATCGGCCATCGGGAACCTCATAAACTACGCCACGGGCAGGGCAGCGACGCAGCCGCTCCGGCCCAGATTGCAGGCCAGATACATAACCCCCGCCCGCCCTGCAAATATAAGGTGACGTGGGATCGATCTCAATCGAAGCAGCGTCAAAATCGTCGGTGCTGACTGCGGTGTGGGAGGGGAAACGTCCCCCTCCCACGCCGCACGTCGCGGTCAGGTTGCGGACGGGGCGGCGCTGCGGCCGCTCCAGTCGAGATTGCGGGTGAGATACATCACCGCCGCCAGCGCCGCGAACAGCAGCAGCGATCCGATCAGCAGCGAATAGGCTTCGAGGCTGAGCAGGATGTAGAGCACGCCATAGAGCGCTACGAGCAGGCCGGCGATGAACCCGGCACGGCGGCGGCTGCCCAGCACCGCGGCGCTATAGGCGGTCAGCAGCGCGATGACCCCTCCGGCCGCCACCGCATAGGCGGGGGCAAAGCCGATCACCTCGGCGAAGGCGAGCAGCAGGACGAAGAACAGGATCAGCCCCGCGCCGACCAGCAGATATTCGACCGCCGACACGCGCACGCCTGCCACGACATCGAACAGGAGGAATGTGATGAAGGTGAAACCGATGAACAGGAACCCGTATTTCACGCTGCGATTGACCTGCGCATAGAGATCGACCGGCTGGATCAGGCCGACCTGTGCAACGGACGATGGCACGGCGGTGGGTGACCGCGCGTCATAGGCTGGCTGCGCTTCCCGCGTCTCTGCGGGCGAGTCGCTGGTCGTGACCAATGTCGTGCCGAGCGCGAGATTCGAGATGCGATAGGTCGCGCTGAACCCCGCGGGCGTGGTTGCGCGCGTTTCGGGCAGGAAGCCGCCGGTGTAGCTGGGATGCTGCCACGGCGAGCTGACGGTCCAGCGCGTCGCACCGGCGCGCGGGGCGAGCGCGACGACCGAATGGCCGCGCAAGGCGAACGCAAATTTGGCGGTGACCGGCCGCTCGCGCAGGGCCGAGGCGTCGAGATTGGCGAAGAAACCCGAACCGCCGGTGGCGGCGACGCCGTTGCCGGGCTGGGCCGCGGCGGGCTGGCCGTCGATGGTGATGCGGTTGGCGGGCTTCAGGCCGCGCGGATCGGCGACGCCGAAGCGCAGTTCTGCCTTGCCGTATTCAAGGGTGGCGAGATCGACGATGCGCGCGGCGTCGGCTGGCAGGCGGAACGATGCGCCGCCCGAAATGTCGGCGTCATACACCACCGACTCATAGATCGATCGCGTGCGCCGTTCGGGCTTGATGCGCGTGTCGAGGTCGAGCGTGTCGGGGGCGATGAACAGCTCGCGCCGCTGGGTGGTGGTGCGGGTGACCGGCTTGCCATTTTCCTGCACGGTCTCGGTCACCGGCAAGGAATAGGGGATAACGAGCAGTGGCCCGGCCAGCGTCTGCGGCCCGCCCCAGCCCTCGGCGATGCTGCTGCGCGCGGTCTCCGACTGGGTCTGCCGGTCATAGACGAGCAGATAGACCGCAAAGAGCGGAATGGTCAGCACCGCGCCGACGAGCAGCGCGAGCAGCATCTTCATTCCCGGCGAACGGTTGGTGGCGGGCAAGTCCATGAGCGACTCCTGTCAGTGAAGTCGCCAGCGTAGCGCGCCACGTCCCGACCGGCATGAGCGATCGGTGAGCTTTTCCTGAGCAGGTCAGATCACGTCGAGCACCAGCCCCAGTTCGCGCGCTTCCTCCGCCTCCAGATACAGGTTCGACGGAGCCTTTTTGCACAGCTCCTCGAACGCCAGTTTCGATCCGGCGACGATGTCGCGGAACCCTTCTTCCTCGATGCGAATCGATTCCTCGATCTCGTGCAGCTTGGCCTGCAGGATCGGCAGCAAAATCTTGAGCGGGCCTTCGAGATGCACGTCGCAGGTCAGCTTGCGCTCGTGGATCATCAGCCGCGTGCCCTGGGTCAGGAAGCGTTTGTCGACCGGGAAATGCGCCATGAAGGTCGCGCCGGCCGAGTAGACCGCGACCTTGCCCAGGAACAGGATTTCGCGCCCGGTGAACTCGCGCAGCAGCCGCACTTCGTCGCCCATCAGCCGCGCCACTTCCGGGTCGCCGCCAAGCGTGGAGATCGCGATCACCAGCGTACCTTCGGTTGGGGCATTGGCGAGCTGGTCGCGGAAGCTCTGATACATCGCATGGTCGACCGGACCGGACAGGCAGATGTGCGGGGTCGCGAGCAGCGGGTAGCGCGTGCTGTAGGGG
>NZ_LSJM01000277.1 GCF_001557215.1 Sphingomonas sp. CCH9-E2
GGCCTTGACCGGCGACGGACGCGAGGCGAGACCCAAGCGATGCGCCTTGCCGATCACGGCATTGCGGCTCACTCCGCCCAGTTCTTCGGCAATCTGTGTCGCGGTCAGGCCGCTGTCCCACATCTTGCGCAGCGTCTCGATCCGTTCGTCGGTCCAGCTCATTTGTCGTCCCTAAAGAATCAATCCCGTTGCCGGGTGTGGCCGCAGCGATTAACCGGCCTTTGCATGACCGACCAGTCCCCGCCGCCCGAAAGCATGATCGCCGGCCCCGGCGTTCCGATCATCCGTAACGTGAATTGGGGCGGGCTGTGGACCCTCTATGTGAAGGAGGTGCGCCGTTTCTTCAAGGTGCAGCTCCAGACGGTGTGGGCGCCGGCAGTGACGACGCTGCTGTTTCTGGTGGTTTTTACCGTCGCTTTGGGCGGTGGCGGACGAGTCGTGACGCTCGACGGCGTCGCCGTCCCGTTCGCGAACTTCATCGCGCCGGGCCTGATCGTGATGGGCATGCTCCAGAACGCTTTCGCCAATTCCAGCTTCTCGCTGCTGGTCGGGAAGATTCAGGGGACGATCGTCGATTATCTGATGCCGCCGCTCTCGACCGGAGAGCTGCTGGCGGCGCTGTGCGGCGGCGCGGTCACGCGCGCCTTTTGCGTCGGGGGGGCGGTGTGGCTGGCGATGGCGCTGTGGCCGGGTGTCCATGTCACCCCGGCGCATCTCTGGGCGATCCTGTGGTTCGGTTTCCTCGGATCGCTGTTCCTGGCGCTGATGGGCGTCCTGACCTCGATCTGGGCGGAGAAGTTCGATCACGCCGCAGCCGTGACCAACTTCGTGGTCGCGCCGCTCGCGCTGCTGTCGGGCACCTTTTACTCGGTCGATCGCCTGTCCCCGCTGTTTCAGGCGATCAGCCACGCGAACCCGTTCTTCTACATCATCTCGGGCTTCCGCTACGGCTTCCTTGGCGTCGCGGACTCGCCGATCCTGCTCGGCAGCGCGGCGATCCTGCTGCTCGATATCGTGCTGGCGCTCGCCTGCTACGCGCTGCTGCGTTCGGGCTGGAAGATCAAAAGCTAGGGTAGAGGCGCATCGCTCAGCGCGGGCACGGTGAACCGGAACGCCGCGCCATGCGGAACGCGGTCTTCAGCGACCAGCGTGCCGCCATGCGCTTCGACGATCCGCTTGGAAATATTGAGTCCGATACCCAGTCCGGATTCGCCCTTGGTCGATGAGAAGCGCTGCCCCAGTCGCTGGGCAAATCCTTCGGGCAAGCCGGTGCCGTTATCGGTGACCTGAATTTCGACGAGATGGTCGCCCGCCTGCCGCGCCACGATCTCGATCCGCGTCTCGCGCTCCACCGCGTCGCACGCCTCGAACGAATTGCGCAGCAGATTGACCAGCACCTGCTGGATCTGAATCCGGTCGACATAGACTGGCGGGATGTCGCGCGGGATTTCGACATGCAGCCGCCCGCCCACGCGGCGCGATCCGATCAGCACCAGATTGACCGCGTCCTGAACCACGACCTCCAGCGACTCGCGCCGCAGCTCGATCTCGCGGTTCGCCAGAAATGCCCGCAGCCGGCTGATGATCCCGCCTGCGCGGAGCAGCTGGGCGCTGATCTCCATCATATAGTCCCGCGCCTTTTCGACGTCGTTGCGCTGTTCGAGCACATAGACAGCGGTGGAGACATAGTTGGTCGCGGCGGTCAGCGGTTGATTGATCTCATGCGCGATATCGCCCGCCAGTTCGCCCATCGCATTCTGTCGCGACAGATGCATCAGCTGGAAGTTCAGGCCGTTGAGCTGATCCTCCATCGCCATCCGCTCGGTCAGGTCGCGCACGAACGCGACGCAGACCCGCTCGCCCTCCTGCTCGGCAATGCCCAGACGCAGCTCGGCCGGAAACTGGACACCGTCCGCGCGGGTGCCGGTAATGAAATGGGATGTGGTCGCGCCGGTATTGCTCCCGGTCATGTCGGGCAGGGTGACCGGGCCGTCGAACAACGTGTTGAGCGATCGCCCGTGCAACTCGGCTGCGTTCAGCCCCCAGAGCAAGGGCGCAGAGCGGCTATAGGTGCGGATGACCAGCTGGTCGTTGGTGACGATCAGCGCATCGGGCGCGGTTTCCAGGATCGATCCCAGGCGCGCTTCGCCAGCGGCAAGGGCGCGGTTCTGCCGATCCGCGCGATTGATGACATGCGCAACCAGCACGGCCATCGCCAGCAGGTTGGACATGGCCATGGCATAGTGAAACTCGGCATTGGTCAGCGGCACCACGTTGCGGAACCCGACCAGCGCGAGCACCGGCAGGATCGCGCTGACAATGAGGATCGGGTGGATGCGCTGCAGGATTTTCCACGGCGAGTTGGCGAAGCGATCCTGCGCACCGCCGGTGCCGGTGCTGAGCACGGTCGCGACCGCCAGCAGGAACACCGGGATGCCGGCGGTGGTGGACACGCCGACGAACCGGGCGTTCGCTTCGGTATCGCTGACGGTGAAGGTCAGCACCAGCAGCAGTGCCGCCAGCGCCGCGCTGGCCAGCGGCGCACCCCAATCCTGCCAACGCTCTCCCGATGCCTGCGCGAGCAGCGCCAGATTGAGCAGCAACAGCACCGACAGCGGCCCGAGCGGGGTCGCACGGCGGCCATGCAGCCATGACAGGCCGCTGGCCCCAACCAGGCTATCGAGCGGCCCAGCGAGAATACCAAGAATGTGATGCAGCAACAGCAGGGCGATGATCCCCATCACCCCGCGATAGAGGAGGACGGCAGGTCGCGGGCGTCCTGCCATGAACAGCAGCGCGCCGGATGCGAGCGACAGGAAGGTGGCGGCGGTCAATGGATGGATCGCGCTGCGCGTGTCGCCCAGCCCCCGCAGCAACGGGCTGTGTACGATCCATCCGATCAGCACGAGCGCTGGCATGACCGCCGCGAGGACCGCAATCCAGCGCGCAAATCTCAGCGACCCGTCCTTAGGCGGCGACGTCGCTGGCGGATGTGCCACAACCTTCTCCTCAACCGGAACGCGCGAAAGAGGCCGCTCAAGCGGGTGACGCTAGAGGCGCAACGGGATAAAGTCATCCCGCGTTTAATACGGGTGCGTCACCGCGCCTTATTGACGATGGGGCGACCCCGGTCCTAGGGTCCGCCAACGGGCGGTTCGCGATTGGGCCGCCCTTTTCTGTTGTGAAGGAGGCTGCCCGTGTCGATCACCCCGCTCATGCCCGTTTACCCGCGGTGCGGTGTGCGTCCGGTGCGAGGCGAAGGCTGTTACCTGATCGGCGAGCGCGGCGAGCGCTATCTCGATTTCGCGGCCGGGATCGCGGTCAATGCGCTGGGCCACAGCCATCCCGACTTCATCAAGAAGGTGCAGGATCAGGTCGCGACGCTGATGCACGTGTCCAACCTCTATGGCTCGCCACAGGGTGAGGCGCTGGCTGCACGCATCGTCGCTACGAGCTTTGCCGACACCTTGTTCTTCACCAATTCGGGTGCCGAGGCGATCGAGTGCGCGATCAAGACCGCGCGCCGCTATCACTATGTCAACGGCAACCCGCAGCGGACCAAGATCATCACCTTCCACAACGCCTTTCACGGGCGCACGATGGGCGCGATCAGCGCGACCAATCAGGCCAAGATGCGCGACGGGTTCGAACCGTTGCTGCCGGGCTTCGATTACGCGCCGTTCAACGACCTCGACGCCGCGCTCGCGCTGATCGACGACACCACCGCCGGCTTCATGGTCGAAACCGTGCAGGGCGAAGGCGGGATGACAGCGGGCAAGCCCGAGTTCATTCAGGGCCTGCGCAAGGCATGCGACGAACACGGCCTGTTGCTGATCCTCGACGAAATCCAGTGCGGCTATGGCCGCACCGGCAAGATGTGGGCGTATGAGCATTACGGCATCACCCCCGACATCCTGACCTCCGCCAAGGGGATCGGAAACGGATTCCCGCTCGGCGCGTGCCTCGCGACCGAGGAAGCAGCCAAGGGCATGGTGTTCGGCACCCATGGCTCGACCTATGGCGGCAACCCGCTGGCCATGGCGGCGGGCATGGCGGTGCTCGACGTGATGGAGGAACCCGGTTTCCTCGAGCATGTCACCGCGATGGGCGATCGGCTGCGCGCGGCGTTCGAGCAGATGATCCCCAACCACGATCATCTGTTCGACGAGATCCGCGGCAAGGGCCTGATGCTCGGGATCAAGCTGAAGGAGCCGGCGGTGGCGCGCGACTTCGTGGCGCATCTGCGCGACCATCACGGGCTGCTCACCGTCGCGGCGGGCGAGAATGTGTTCCGCGTCCTGCCGCCGCTGATCATCGATGAAAGCCATGTCGCCGAAGCGGTCGAAAAGCTGAGCGCGGGCGCGCGCAGCTACACGATGCCGGAGGCGGCATAGCCACTTGCTCCCCCGGCGCGCTGGGGGACGCAACCCTGGCCGTAGGGGGACGTATCAATGACCTACCGCAATTTCCTGTCGCTCAGTGACGCCGGTCCCGATGGCCTTGCGGCGATCCTGGCCGAGGCGATCGACCGCAAGGCGGCGCGCGCTGGCCTGCCCAAGGGCGCGGTCGATCGTGACGCGCCGCTCGCTGGGCATACTCTGGCGATGGTGTTCGAAAAGAACTCCACCCGCACCCGCGTCAGCTTCGAAATGGCGATCCGCCAGTTGGGCGGGAACTCAGTAATCCTCGACGCCGCGACGACGCAGCTTGGGCGCGGCGAGACCGTCGCGGACACGGCGCGAGTCCTGTCGGGCTATTGCGACGCGATCATGGTGCGCACCGACGACCATGCCAAGCTGCTCGAAATGGCTGAATTTGCCACCGTCCCGGTGATCAACGGCCTGACCGACGACAGCCATCCGTGCCAGATCGTCGCCGACCTCCAGACCATCCTGGAGAGCGGCAAGGCGCTGCCTGGCCTCAAGGTCGCGTGGCTCGGCGATGGCAACAATGTCCTCGCCTCGATCGTCGAGGCGGCGGGGCTGATGCAGTTTGACGTCGTCGCCGCCTGTCCGCAGAGCTTCTCGCTCCCGGAAGCCGCGATGGCGCTCGGCAAGGGGCGAGCGACCTGCGTCAACGATCCCGCAGAAGCGGTAGCCGGGGCGGACATCATCGTCACCGACACCTGGATATCGATGGGCCAGCTGCATGCCGAGGCGAAGCTCGCTGCGCTCGCACCTTATCAGGTCGATGCCGCGCTGATGGCCAAGGCCAAGCCCGACGCGAAATTCCTCCACTGCCTCCCCGCGCATCGCGGCGAGGAAGTGACGCCGGAGGTGATCGACGGCCCGCAATCGCTGATCTGGCCGGAGGCGGAAAACCGCCTGCACGGACAAAAGGCCGTGCTGCGCTGGTGCTTCGGGCAGATTGGCGGCCCGATCGGGTGAGTTGAACCAACCGATCTGCCATCCTATCTCACGCCCTCACCCTGAAACCCGTTTGCCCTGAGCTTGTCGAAGGGCAGCTTCCCGCCGCCCATTAGGACAGGTCGGGGAATGGGCTTCGACAGCCCCGGATCAGGTCTGGGGCCGAACGGATGATTGCCATGACCGCCCCGACCGACCTCGACCGCACGCTCAACTTCACGATTCCCCAGCGCCATGCGCGCGGGCGGATCGCGCGGCTCGGCCCAGTGCTGGGCGAGATCCTTGCCGCGCACGCCTATCCCGCGCCGATCGAACGGCTGCTGGCCGAGGCGCTGACGCTTACCGCCCTGCTCGGCTCGACCCTCAAGGATGCGGGCGGGCAGCTGACGCTGCAGGCGCAGGCGCAGGGCGGCATCGTCAGTCTGCTGGTGTGCGACTACAAGGGCGGCGAACTGCGCGGCTATGTCCAATATGATGTCGACCGGCTGGCCGAACTTGGCAGCAGTCCGTCGCTCTATGCGCTGTTCAACCAGGGCTATCTGGCGATGACCTTCGACCAGGCGACCACCGGCGAGCGCTATCAGGGCATCGTCCCGCTCGACGGCGGGTCGCTGGCCGAAGCGGCGGAGAATTATTTCGACCAGTCGGAGCAGATTCCCACTCTGGTCCGGCTCGGTGTCGGCCATGACGCGGCGGGCAATTGCATCGGCGGCGGGCTGTTCCTCCAGCACCTGCCCGAAGGCGAGGAGGGCGGCGAACGCCTGCACGCGCGCGAAACGCACCCGGAATGGGAGCATGTCGAAGCGCTGGGCGGCACGATCAGCGCCGCGGAGCTGGCCGACCCCGCGACCCCGCTCGAGACGCTGCTCTGGCGGCTGTTCAACGAGGATGAAGTGCGCGTCCAGTCGGGCGGCGATCTGGTCCGCGGGTGCCGGTGCGATCCCGACTATATCGGGTCGGTGCTGGCAAAGTTTTCGGCCGAAGACCGCGTGGAAATGGCCGAGAATGGCTTCATCACCGTGGACTGCGCCTTCTGCGCAAAGAAGTTTCCGATCGCGCTCGACAGCTTTGCCTGACCGAATCTGTCAGCGTACTGAAAGACGAATCGTGCTACAGGAGCGGCAGAATGAAAATGCTTCGCGCCCTTGCGACTTTGGTCGCGCTGTCGATTCCGCTCGCGGCGGGGAGTGCCGGTCGCGCTGACGGCCTGACTGCGCTCGCCGGTATCGAGCGCGGTGAGTGGACGTTGCGCGCGGCCGATGGGTCGACGCGCAGCATCTGCATTACCGACCCGCAAGTCATGCTCCAGCTTCAGCATCGCGGCATGGCCTGCACCCGCTTCGTGGTCGAGGACGGATCGCAGGGTGGGCGCGTTACCTATAGTTGCCCCGGCATCGGCAATGGCGCCACCCGTGTGGTGATCGAAACGCCGCGCCTGATCCGTGTGGAGAGCCAGGGCGTCAGCCGCGGGCTGCCCTTCGCGTTCGAATATGAAGGGCGTCGGACCGGCCCTTGCCATTGAGCACGACAGCGCGCTTTCTTGCCGCACCGCGGCAAAGGGGGTAGCGCAGCGCAGATGACCGAAGCCAGCTATGCCGTCGCCCTCGTCTCGGGCGGACTCGATTCCTATGTTTCCGCTGCGTGCGCGCGCGCCGACGGGCATCGCCTGCTCGCACTGTCGATCGACTATAATCAACGCCATCATGTCGAGCTGGCCGCCGCGCGCCGGATTGCGGCCAATCTGGGTGCAGAGCGGCATATCGTCCTCCCGCTCGACCTGTCGCTGTTCGGCGGGTCGGCGCTGACCGCGGATATCGCGGTGCCAAAGGACGGCGTCGGCGACGACATCCCGGTTACCTATGTCCCCGCACGCAATACCATCTTCCTCAGCCTGGCGCTCGGTTGGGCCGAGGCGATGGGTGCACGGGACCTGTATCTCGGCGTCAACGCGCTGGATTATTCGGGCTATCCCGATTGCCGTCCGGAGTTCATCGAGGGCTTCGAAAAGCTGGCCGAGCTCGCCACCAAGGCGGGGGTGGAGGGCCATCCGTTTCGCATCCGCGCGCCGCTGGTGTCGATGACCAAGGCGGACATTGTGCGTAAGGGCACCGAACTGGGGCTCGATCTGGGGCTCAGCTGGTCGTGCTACGACCCGGCACCCGGCGGCGTGCATTGCGGGCGCTGCGACAGCTGTCGCCTGCGCGCCAAGGGGTTTGAAGATGCGGGCGTGCCCGATCCGACCCGCTATGCAGCAACGGCCTGAGGCGCGCGGCATGAGCTATGCGGTCAAGGAAATGTTCCTGACCCTGCAGGGGGAGGGGGTGAATGCCGGCGCGCGCGCGGTGTTCGTCCGCTTCGCCGGGTGCAATCTCTGGTCGGGGCGCGAGCAGGACCGCGCTACCGCGATCTGCAAATTCTGCGACACCCAATTTGTCGGCACCGACGGGCTGGGTGGCGGCAAGTTCGCCGATGCCGATGCGCTGGCGGACGCGGTCGCCGGCTTTTGGGGCGCGGGGCAGGAGCGCCGCTTCGTCGTGCTGACCGGGGGCGAGCCGATGCTGCAGGTCGACGATGCGCTGATCGATGCGCTGCACGCGCGCGGCTTCCGCATTGCGATCGAGAGCAATGGCACGTTGCCCGTGCATCCGGGCATCGACTGGGTGTGCATCAGCCCCAAGGCGGGGAGCGACGTGGTGCAGCGCCACGGCGACGAATTGAAACTGGTCTGGCCGCAGGCGGGCACCGATGTGGCGGAACTCGAGCAATGGGACTTCGCCCATTTCCTGGTTCAGCCGATGGACGATGCCAGTGCCGCCGCCAATGTCCAGGCGGCGGTCGATTTCGCGCTCGATAACCCGCGCTGGCGCTTGACCCTGCAAGCGCACAAGACGCTGGGGCTGCGCTGAACGCCGGTCTTCAGCGCCGCTTTTTCTTCTTGGCGCCCGGTGCGCAGCGCGCGGGGAAATAACCGCCCTTGTCCCAGCAATCCTCGTTCCCGAACTCGGGATAGGTGATCTGCGCGTCGATCGGCATGCGCATCGGGAATTGCTGTTCACCCCAGCGGGTCAGGCTGTTGCGGATCATCGGGATCCCCTCCGCCGCCAGCTCACCGAACTTGCCACGCGGGGTGAACAGCGCGGCGTTGGCGACTGCGTCGGCCGTCTGGCAGAAGGTCAGCTGCGCATGCACCGCCGAATAGCTGGAATAGACCCGCGTGCCATATTGATCGAGCGCGGTCTGACCGGCCTTGGGCGTCTTGTTGCTGCGCATGAAATATTTGGTGAGCACGGCGTAGGAATCGTTCAGCTCGACCTTATGGTCGCGCAGGATCGCGTTGTAGTTGGGCAGCGTCAGGAGCGTCGGACCGAACTGGCATTGCAGCGCGGCAACGTTGAGCGCTGCGCGCAAATTCCACACCATCGCCGCACGCAGTTCCGCCGGGGTTGCACCCGGCAGCGGCTGCGCCAGCATCCCGGGCTCGGACCCGGTGATCCGCGGTGCGGCGACCTCGGGGGACTTGAAGTAGAATTGCGCAGAGGCCGGCGTTGCCGCCAACACCGCCACACCCAGGCCTGCCGAGAACATCAGACGCGCACCGAACATCAACCAACCCTCTCGAACCCTGATCCGCCGCTGGGTTACGGAGTTTTCGTGCCGCGCCCAAGTGGTTTTTGGCACCGCTTTGTTGCGGTTGTGCAAGGGGCCGCGCTCCACCGTGGGACAGGTGGCACGCTGTGCGCCGATCTGCATGAAAAAGGGCCGCCCGGATGCCGGGCGACCCCTGATCACATGATTGCCGTGGGCGGCAGATTACATGCCGTTGCCCATGGTGTCGTTGGCAGCCATGGTGTCGCCAGCCATGCCGGTGTCGTTGCCGGTGGCACCGTCGACCATGGTCATGTTGTCGCTGGTGGTGCCGTCCAGAACCGGATCGGTGGCGTTGACGTCCATGACCGTCGTGTTGTCGGCGGTGGTTTCAGTCGTACCACCGCATGCCGACAGCAGCAGCGCGGCGCTGGCGATCATCGAACCGGCAACGGCCTTGGTGAAAACTGCACGCATAAGATTTGGCTCCCTAGATGATGGTGGGGGGCGGAACACCGCTTAATCCCCTGACCGAGATAGACATTAAACGCTTCGCGACGCGCCCTCAAGCCCCGCCATCAGGCGCGCGCGCACGCCCCACCCACGGAATTGAGAAAGGCCGGGAACGCTAACGCAAGGGCGGCATCGAAAGTTTCAGGCGTGATCGATTTTCCCAGCTGCGCGGCGCTGGTCACCGGAAATTCGGGCAGGCCGCACGGCACGATGCCGCCGAAATCGGCCAGATCGGGGTCGAGGTTCACGGCAAAGCCATGCATCGTGACCCAGCGCCGCACGCGCACGCCGATCGCACCGATCTTGGCCTCGCTCCCGCCATCGCGCGTCCAGATGCCGATCCGCCCCTCCGCGCGAAACGCGTTGATGCCAAGCTCCCCCAGCGCCGCGATCACCCAGCCTTCGACCGCATGGACGTAACAGCGCACATCCTTGTTCCGCCGCGACAGGTCCAGCATCGCATAGCCGATCCGCTGGCCCGGGCCGTGATAGGTGTAGCGCCCGCCACGCCCGGTGGCGAAGACCGGAAAGCGCGGGTCGATCAGCTCGGCCGGATCGGCGCTGGTGCCGGCGGTGTAGACCGGCGGGTGTTCCAGCAGCCAGATCTGCTCGCGCGCTTCGCCCGCCTGAATCGCGGCGACCCGCGCCTCCATCTCCGCCAGCGCCTGCGGGTAGGGGACGCGCGCTTCGGAGACGCGCCATTCGATGCCTTCGATCAGTTCCATCCCCGCCAGATGCGATGCCGCGCGCGCCGGCGCAAGCATGTGGCGTGATGCGGAAGGATCGGCTAACGCTGCGCGTGAGGGGAGCAATGCATATGGTCAGTATGGGTACCGTCTGGGATCGGACCGCGGAGTTTCTGAGCGACAATCTCGGCACATTGCTGCCGATCGCGCTGCTGGCGATCTTCGTCCCGACCACGATTTCGTCCAATCTCAGCGGACTTCAGCCGACTGCGGCCCCGACGACCGCGATGTTGCTCGGACTGGGCGTGTTCGTCCTCGCCTTGGTCAGCTTCTGGGGGCAGCTGGCGGTGACCGCGCTGGCGATCGATCCGGCGCTGGGCCGTCAGGCGAGCCAGGTGGCCACCCGCCGCTTTCCCGCCGCGCTGCTGCTGATGATCCTGCTGGTCGTCGTCATGCTCGCGCTGGCGATCCCGGTCGGCGTCTTGCTTGCGGTCGGGGGAGTCGATCTTGCTTCGCTGCAGGGTAGCGCGATGCCGGATATCCCGCCCAGCGTCGCCATCTGGGTATTTCTCTATTTCCTGATCATACTGGTCCTCGCCTTCTGGGTGATGGCGCGGCTCGCGGTGGTCATCCCGTCTGTTGTGGGCGACCGGCTGGCGATCGGCGCGATCGCGCGCTCGTGGCGGCTGACGCGCGGTGTCGCGCTCAAGATCGTCGGCGTGCTGATCCTCTACGCGATTGTCTCGATCGTCGCCAATCTTGCCGCGACCACGGCGTTCGGCGCGGTCATGTATCTGGTCGCCGGGAACGGCGAAGATGGCATCTCGCTCGCCTCGGTGCTGACGACCATCGTCGGAGGAGCGATCTCGACCGGCTTCACTGTCCTGGGCACGGCATTTCTGGCCAAGCTCTACATCGCGCTGATCGCGCGGCATGAGGCGGCTGCGGGCGCATGACCTTTTCATTTCGCGGCGTTCTGGCGGATGCCGTGACGTTGTGGCGGACCGATCGCGAGCTGATGTGGCCGATCGCGGGGGTGTTTCTGTTCCTGCCGCTCCTGGGCATGTTCATCCTCGCGACGACCAGCGGGGTGCAGCTGCCGAAGGGCGATGATCCCGCGCAAACGCGTGAAGTGCTCAACGCCTTTCTGCTGGCGAACATCGGCTGGTTCGGTCTGATCATCGCGCTGACCGAGTTTGGCGGCCTCGCGCTGCTCAGCCTGTATCTGCGCCGCGGAGAGACAGTCGGCGTGGTGCTGCTGTCGAGCGTTCAGCGGCTGATCCCGTTCTTCCTGATCGGGATCGTCGTGAACGTGCCGATCCAGCTCGCAAGCTATCTGCTGATCGTCCCGGCGATCTATGTGTTCGGTCGCACCTGGATGATGGGCGTCGCCTTCGCGGCGGAGCCGACGCGCGGCGCGTGGCAGGCGATGGTGCGCGGGTTCGAGCTGAGTGACAAAAATGGCTGGAAGATCGGTTTCTTCGCGCTCGGTCTCGCGCTCTTCATCGGTGCGAGCATGCTGTCGATCGCGGTCGTCATCCTTGCCATCGCGGCGCCATTGGCCGGGGGATCGCAGAGCGCAGCGTTGCTCGTCCTGGTCCCCATCGCCCTGGTCGTGACGGCCAGCTGGGTGTTCTTCACGCTGGTGCGGATCGCGCTCTATCGCCGGCTGGGCGGGTCGATCAACGGGATGTGAGGTGCGGCCTCGCGGGGCAGATGCCCGGTGATGCGCGGATCAGGAAAGGTCTCGATCGCGCGCAGGAACGGCACGAAGCCCGACGCGCGGTAAAAGCCCAAAGCCTTGGGGTGGTCGAGCGTGCAGGTATGCACCCACACCCGCGTCACATCGGGTCGCCACGCGCGCATCAGCGCATGCGCCATCAGCCAGCGGCCATGCCCCGCGCCGGTCAGTTCAGGCACGAGGCCGACGAAGGACAGCTCGCACGTCGCGCTCTCGCGGTAATCGAGTTCGAGCATCCCCACCTCGATCCCCTGCCGGTCGACCACCGCAAAAATCGCGATTCGCGGGTCATGGATGATCGCGCTCAGCCGCACATCGTCCATGATCAGGCGGGAGAACCACAGCCATGGCGATCCGACCCGCGCGAACAATTTCCGATACTTGTCCGGGCTCGGCGTTTCCCAAGGCACCAGCCGCAGATGCGATTCGGGCATCGGGCGCGGCTTGGGCCGCTCGCGCATTTCCAGGCTGGTGACGATCGTCGCGACCTCTCCGGGCTTTACGGGAAGCAGGCCCATCTCAGCTCCAGGTGGCGAGCGGCGGCAGGCTCATCAGGATCGCGTCGATATTGCCGCCAGTCTTGAGGCCGAACAGCGTGCCCCGGTCATAGACCAGGTTGAACTCGGCATAGCGGCCGCGCCACTCCAGCTGCCGCGCCTTGTCGGCGTCGGTGAAGGGCGTGGCCATGCGCCGACGGACGAGTGCGGGGAAGATGTCGAGGAAGGCGCGGCCGACATCCTGGGTAAAGGCGAAATTGGCCTCCCATGTCGCCATGTCCTCGCTGTCCAGATGATCGTAGAAGATGCCGCCGACGCCGCGATGGACATTGCGGTGGGGGATGTAGAAATAGTCGTCGGCCCATGACTTGAACCGGGGATAATGCGCCGGATCGTGGACATCACATGCCGCCTGCAAACGGGCATGGAAGTCCAACGTGTCCTCATCATAGGGAATCGGCGGGTTCAGATCCGCGCCGCCGCCGAACCAGCGCTTCGTCGTGACCAGGAACCGCGTGTTCATATGCACCGCGGGCACATGCGGGTTGGCCATGTGCGCGACCAGGCTGATTCCGGTGGCGAAGAAACGGGGATCCTCGCCCGCGCCATGGATCGACTTGGCGAAATCGCCCTCGAACGTGCCGCCGACGGTCGAGACGTTGACCCCGACCTTTTCGAAGACCTTGCCCTTCATCACCCCGCGCACGCCGCCACCGCCGGGTTCGCCCGACGGGTCGGTGCGGTCCCACGCGATATAATCGAACGCCGCGTCCGACCCGGCCTCATGCTCGATCGCCTCGAACTCGGCGCAGATCGAATCGCGCAGCTCCTCGAACCACGCGCGGGCGCGCTGCTGCTGGGGGTCGAGTTCGGTCATTGCGGATAGCCTTTGGTTTGCCGGAGCGCTTCGGACAGCGCGATGCCCGCCGAGACGGAGAGGTTCAAGGAGCGCATCGCCGGCTTCATCGGAATGCGCACGCGCAGGTCGGCGCGGTCATGCACAGGGTCGGGGACGCCCGCATCCTCCGATCCGAACAGCAATATGTCGTCGGGCCGATAGGCGGCCGCGTCGAAGCGCCCGGCGCCCTTGGTCGTGAACAGCACGATCCGGCTGGTTACGGTCGCCAGGAACGCGTCCCAGTCGCGGTGCCGAGTAACGCGGACATGGTCGATATAATCCATGCCGACGCGCGCCACGCGCTTGTCGTCCCATGCGAATCCCATCGGTTCGATCAGATCGATCGGCGTATCGAAACACGCACCGATGCGCAGGACCGCACCGACATTTCCGGCAATACAGGGTTGAAACAAGGCAACACGCATCGCGTCCCGATAGTGCAGAGCATACGCCCGTCACAAGGCGCTCTTGCTGTGTGCGGCACCGGCCCGCTCCCCCACCCGGCCACCCATAGAATACTGGCGTCGGGCGGCCGGGTGGGAGAGCGGCCCGGCGCCGAAACATTCGCGTGTCACGCGCCGGTCAAAAAGGCGGTTGGCAAAGTCGCCTCGCGCCGTCTATCAGGCCCGCCAGCCACCGGGGGCAATCCGGGGGTGAAGCGTGGCGTTCGCGCGCCGCGCTGTCCGGGACAGGGGCGTGAAAACGCCGGAAATTTGAAGTGCAAGGGCTGATGCATGGCAACGCTTGATGAAGCTGTTCCTCCGGGTGACGCGGGTGACGCGCCGGCCGATCCTCGCCGCCGCGACTATCTCGCGATCGGCGCGGTCGCTTTCGCTGGCGTTGGCGCCGGCGTCGTGGCGATCCCGCTGGTCAGCCAGATGAGCCCGTCGGCCGACGTGCTGGCGCTGTCGACCACCGAACTCGACATTTCGGCGATCCAGCCGGGCCAGTCGGTCAAGTCGACCTTCCGCAAGCAGCCCCTGTTCGTGCGCAACCTGACGCCGAAGGAAATCGAGGAAGCGAACGCGACCCCGGTCAGCGAGCTGCGCGATCCCCAGACGCTCGCCGAGCGCACCAAGGAAGGCAAGGCCAACTGGCTCGTGACGCTCGGCGTCTGCACCCATCTCGGCTGCGTGCCGCTGGGCGCGGGCGAGGGCGAGAACAAGGGTCCGTTCGGCGGCTATTTCTGCCCGTGCCACGGCTCGGCCTATGACACCGCCGGTCGCATCCGGTCCGGCCCGGCACCGACGAACCTCGTCGTTCCGGAATATGCATTCATTTCCGACACCGTCATTCGGGTCGGCTGAGGGGGCACCTTGAAATGAGCTTTCCCTGGGCAAAGCAGTATGAGCCGAAGAGCCCGCTGATGAAGTGGGTGGACGATCGTCTGCCGCTTCCGCGCTTCGTCTATGGTGCGATCGGTGGCGGTTACCCCGTCCCGCGCAACCTCAACTATTTCTGGAACTTCGGCGTGCTCGCCGGGATGTTCCTCGCGATCCAGATCGTCACCGGCATCGTGCTGGCGATGCATTATGCCGCCAATGCCGGCATCGCGTTCGACAGCGTCGAGCATATCATGCGCGACGTGAACGCCGGCTGGTTCATCCGCTATGCGCACGCCAATGGCGCGTCGCTGTTCCTGCTGGTGGTGTATATCCATATCGCCCGCGGCCTGTGGTACGGGTCGTACAAGGCGCCGCGCGAGATGGTGTGGCTGCTCGGCGTGGTCATCTTCCTGCTGATGATGGCGACCGCGTTCATGGGGTATGTGCTTCCCTGGGGCCAGATGAGCTTCTGGGGCGCGCAGGTCATCACCGGCTTCTTCTCCGCGATCCCCGTGGTGGGCGAGCCGATCCGCGTGTGGCTGCTCGGCGGCTTCGCACCGGACAATGCCGCGCTCAACCGCTTCTTCTCGCTTCACTATCTGCTGCCGTTCGTGATCGCCGGCGTCGTCGTCCTGCACATCTGGGCGCTGCACATTCCGGGTTCGAACAACCCGACGGGCGTCGAGGTGAAGGACGAGCAGGACACGGTCCCGTTCCACCCCTATTACACCGCCAAGGATGGCGTTGGCGTGGGCGTGGCGCTGCTGGTCTATTGTGCGCTGATCTTCTACGCGCCGAACCTGCTGGGTCACCCGGACAATTATATCCCGGCCAACCCGCTTTCGACCCCGGCGCACATCGTGCCCGAATGGTACTTCCTGCCCTTCTACGCCATTCTGAAGTCGTTCACCGTCGACTTCATCATGTCGGCGAAGCTGTGGGGCGTGCTGGCGATGTTCGGCTCGATCCTGCTGCTGTTCTTCCTCCCCTGGCTCGATTCGTCGCCGGTGCGCTCGGCCAACTATCGCCCGACCTACAAGTGGTTCCTGCTGGTGCTGCTGGTCGACGTGCTGGTGCTGGGCTATGTCGGTGGCGCGGCCCCGACCCCGGGCGTGATCCTGATCGGTCAGTTCGCGACGGCCTATTACTTCCTGCATTTCCTGGTGATCCTGCCGATCGTCTCGGCGATGGAGCGTCCGCGCCCGCTGCCGAACTCGATCACCGAGGCCGTGCTTGCCGGCAAGGGTGGCACCTCGCCGCTCCAGACCGCAGCTGCCGAATAAGAGGGGCATAGAAAATGGTTCGCATCGGCGGAATTTTGGTCGGGCTGGGCTTTGTCTTTGCCCTGGTGCTCGGGATTTTCGACACCGTCTCGAACGGGCTGACCACGCCCAAGACGGTGGAGCAGGAATTCCACAAGCACGCGCATGCGCCGGAAGGTGGCTTCAGCTTCACCGGCATGTTCGGCACCTATGACAAGCGCCAGCTGCAGCGTGGCATGCAGGTGTACAAGGAGGTGTGCGCCGCCTGTCACTCGCTGCGTCTGGTTTCGTTCCGCGACCTTGCCGCGCTCGGCTATAGCGAAGGTCAGATCAAGACCATCGCCAAGGGCTTCCAGGTGCCGTCGATCAACCCGGAAACGGGTGAGCCGGCGACCCGCGACGGCATGCCCGCCGACCGCTTCCCGTCGCCCTATGCCAATGACGTCGCCGCGCGCGCCGCGAACAACAACGCAGTCCCGCCCGACCTGTCGCTGATGGCCAAGGCGCGTCCCGACGGCAGCAACTATATCTACTCGCTGCTGACCGGCTACCAGGCCCAGCCTGCGGAACTGCTCAAGAAGTATCCCGAGGCCAAGACGCCGGAGGGGCTGCACTACAACCCCTATTTCCACACGCTCAACATCGCGATGGCACCGCCGATCAAGGATGGTCAGGTGACCTATTCCGACGGCACCGCCGCCACGGCCAAGAACTATGCCGCCGACGTCGCGGCGTTCCTGACCTGGACCGCCGAGCCGAAGATGGAAGCGCGCAAGACCGCCGGTCTCGCGGTACTCGCCTTCCTCGTGATCTTCTGCTTCCTCGCCTATGGCGCGAAGAAGCAGATCTGGCGGAACGTGAAGGACTAAGGTCCGCCTGAACCTTTTCTCCGACGGCCCGGGAAGCGATTCCCGGGCCGTTTTCTTACCTGAAGCCCCTCCCCTTCAGGGGAGGGGTTGGGGGTGGGGCCTCGGGATCTCACCGAGACCGATGGCCTGCGAGGATAGGCC
>NZ_LSJM01000278.1 GCF_001557215.1 Sphingomonas sp. CCH9-E2
CGAGCCGCCGGTCGAGGAACCGCCGGTCGACGAGGTCGAGCTGACCGAGCCGCTCGAGGTCGAGGAGCCGCCGGTCGACGAAGTCGAGCTGACGCTACCACTCGACGAGCCACCCGTCGACGTGGACGAACCGCCGGTCGAGGTCGAGCCGCCCGAGGTCGAGGTCGAACCGCCGCTGGTGCTGCTGGTCGAGGAGATGACGATGCCGCCACTGCCCGATGCGCCGCTGCCGCCACTCGATCCGCCGAAGAAGCCACCGGCGAAGAAGCCGCCGACAAAGCCGCCGCTGCTGCCGCCGGTCACCGCCGTGGCTGCACCGCCGCCGCCACCGCCGCCACCGCCGACCACCGGCATCTCGCCGCTCGATCCATAGGTGGGTGGGGGCAGGGGGATTGCGGTGCCCTGCGTCGTGACGGTCAGGACCTGTGGCTGGCACTGGGCGGTCGTGGTCACCGTGCGGCGCACGACGCGCTTGCGCAGCGGGCGCTTGACGACGCGGCGCTGGACCACGCCCTGCTTCACCGACTGACGCGGCTGCTGATAGCCGCGCTCGGCTCGGGTTTCGGCGACATGGACGGCGCCGCCGCCGATCACGGCTCCGCCGCATGCGCAGGCGCACAGTTTTGCCAAGGCCATCCGAACCGACATTCTGCTTCTCTCTTGTCCCCGGCCGCCGCGGAGTGCGCAACGCACCCGTTTGGCGGGTCATTGCCCTAGAAGTGCAGAACAAAGTATTAAGTGCAATGTCGTTAACCATGGTTTTGCGATGTTGGCGGGCATTATTTGCAATGCCGCCGCATCATCTATGGTTAATGTGCCTTAAAGGGACGGAATGGGCAGAACTGGTTAGCCTATGCTTAACCCGCCCGATCGGTTTTGCGCCATAAAACTGCGACTTGGTTCAGCGGGGTGTAATTTCCCGCATGCCAAGAACGGCTTGGCGCACGATTTGGTAGCTTGTGATACCCAATTTGCCCGGATATAGGGCGCCCCGGGGATGAAGGGATTGTGATCGGTCATGCCGGCCAGTCCTGAAGTGGAGTGTGGGATGGCGACCGTTTTCGATCACCGCGACGATCCAGCAAAACCTGTCGCCGCGAATGATTTGCCGGACGGCTATCGTCCGAGCGCGGACGAGCCCTTCATGAACCCGCGCCAGCAGCAATATTTTCGCGAAAAGCTCCTCGCTTGGAAGGACGCAATCCATCGCGAGGCGGCGGGTACGCTCAACCAGCTTCAGATCGATTCCCTGCGTGAGGCCGACCTGACCGATCGCGCGTCGAGCGAGACCGATTGGTCGATCGAACTGCGCACGCGCGACCGCCAGCGCAAGCTGATCTCCAAGATCGACGCCGCGCTGCGCCGGATCGAAGAGGGCGAATATGGCTATTGCGAGGTGACCGGCGAGCCGATCAGCCTCGCCCGGCTCGAAGCCCGCCCGATCGCGACGATGACGGTCGAGGCGCAGGAGCGCCATGAGCGCAACGAAAAAGTCTCGCGCGAAGAGTGATCCCGGCTTTTTCGGACCCGAGTTAACGGTTTCGATAACCATTGCTGCTCTAAACTCCGCGCGTAACACGTGGACATGAGCGGTAGATGGACCAGTTCTCTTCCGACCCTTTCAGCGGACGCTTCAGCGACGATCCGGCGAGCCAGCGCAATGCCGTGCGCGACAGCCTGTTCCTGGCTGCCACGCTGCGCATCGATCAGGTCGAGGTTTCGGTGCGCGTCCGCAACATTTCGGCCGGCGGGCTGATGGCGGAATATGCCGACCGCGTCGATTCGGGCATGCCGGTCGAGATCAATGTCCGCGGCGTCGGCTGGGTCCGCGGTCATATCGCATGGAGCGCGGAGGGCCGGATCGGCATCGCGTTCGATCGTCCGATCGATCCGTTGCTGGCGCGCAAGCCGGTCGGCCATGGGACCAGCACGCCGCATTTCGCAAAGCCGCATATTTTTCGGGGTTGAGCCGCACCGTCGGTCGTGATCATTCGACCGAGTGCCAGTGCCTGGATTGCGCCGACATCGCGGCGCCGAGGGGCCGCCCCGTTCGCACGGGGCAACCCGGGGGGAGCGCGTCAGCTCAGCGCGATTTCTTCCTTGAGCTTGAGCTTGCGACGCTTCAGGTCGGCGAGGATCATCTGATCGGGTGCTGGCCGCTGCGACTCGGCGATGATGCGCCGGTCGAGTGATGCATGCTTGGCCGCAAGTGCCGAGAGATGCGCGTTCTGCATGGAAGCAATCCTCCTGCTCTGGTTGGGGGAAGCAGAGTAAATCACGATTCGCACGCCATGTCGCCCCTTGCATAACTACCCGTCGACAGGGCAACGGCGACATGCGACGGGTTGAGTCCGGGGATGGGCGAGTGATGGATGAGAGCGAGATTTTGCGGCGGTTGGAGCTGCTGCGCGTCGATCATCGCGATCTCGACGCCGCCATCGAAGCGCTCGGTGCGACGCCGATGCCCGATCAGCTCCAGATTGCCCGGCTGAAGAAGCGCAAGCTGTTGTTGCGCGACGAAATTGCAATGCTGGAAGACCAGTTGATCCCCGACATCATCGCGTGATCCCGCGCCGCTTTGGGACAGCCGACCCCAGTAAAATCCTGTTTCGTTAACGAGGCGTTTCTGTCAGCGTTCATGCCCATGACCGGGGAAGTGGAAACCATGCGCGTTCAGCGCGCGCTGATCGACGCGCTCTATACGGAGTCGATGCTGCTCGCCGATGAGGCGCGCGCCTATTTCGACGTGGTTGGGCGCGAGCAGCGCGAGATGCTCGGGGCGATGGACCGCGTGATCTTTTCGTGCGAGTCGCTCAAGGTCACGACGCGGCTGATGCACAGCATCGCGTGGCTGCTGACCCAGCGCGCGGTTGCGGCCGGGGAGATCGCCCCCGGCGAGGCGCGCCATCCCTCCCGGCGCCTGGGCGAGGCTCCGGTGACCGACCCCGCTGCGCTTGATGCGATGCCAGTGGGGGCGCAGGATCTGATTGCGGCGAGCATCGACTTGCACCGCAGGATTGCGCGGCTCGACGCAATGCAGGACGAGGATGTCGCGGTGCCCGTCAGCCCGGCACGGACGATGCTCGACCGGCTTGCCCACGCCTTCTGACCCGCCAACGCGATTAACCCTGTAACCCGGCGTCCGTTCGGGCTATGTTCCGGTGCGAATTGCCCGGAGGGAACAGGCGTGTCGATTGAAGTCGTGGTGGCGTTGCTGGTGACGCTGGTGGTCGGGGCGTTGCTCGGCTGGTTTGCGGGAAGCCGGGCGAGCGCCGCGTTACGCGCCGACCGCGACCGGCGTGAGGCGGACTTCAAGGCCGCGATCGCCGATCTTGCGGCCGCGGAAGAGCGGGCCAAGGAAATCCCCGACCTGCGCGAACAGCTCGACGCGATCCGTGACCAGCGCGATGCGGCGCGGATCGAGCTCGCCGAGCTGCGGGTCAAGGCCGAGGGGCTGGAGGAACGACTAACGGGCCAGTTCCGCGAAGTCGCGGGGACGATGCTCGCGGAAACCCAGGCCGCGTTCCTCAAGCGTGCCGAGGATCGCTTCAAGGAATCCGAGAGCGTCGCCGGCCAGAATCTGAAGGCGCTGCTCCAGCCGGTGACCGAGCGGCTGCAGCGCTATGAGGAAGGCGTCGCCAAGGTCGAGGCCGAGCGGCGCGATGCGTTCGGTGAGCTCAAGGGACAGATCGAGCAGATGCGGATCGGGCAGGAGCGGGTGAGCCAGGAGGCGGCCAAGCTGGTCAACTCGCTGCGCAACGCTCCCAAGTCGCGCGGCCGCTGGGGCGAGCAGCAGCTGCGCAACGTGCTCGAAACCTGCGGCCTGTCCGAACACACTGACTTCATGACCGAGGTGAGTGTCGCGCAGGAGGAAGGCGGGCGACTGCGCCCCGACGCCATCGTGCGCGTCCCCGGCGGCAAGGCGCTGGTGATCGACGCCAAGGTGTCGCTTAATGCCTATCAGGATGCATTCGGCGCGGTGGACGAGCAGGAGCGCCAGATCGGCCTCGGCCAGCACGCCGCGGCGATGAAGGCGCATGTCAACGCGCTGGGCAACAAGGCCTATTGGACGCAGTTCGACGACGCGCCCGATTACGTCATCATGTTCGTGCCGGGCGAGCACTTCCTGTCGGCGGCGCTGGAGCATGATCCGACCTTGTGGGACTTCGCGTTCGAAAAGCGCGTATTGCTGGCGACACCGACCAATCTGATTGCGATCGCACGGACGGTGGCGGCGGTGTGGCGGCAGGAGATGTTGGCCAAGGAAGCGCGGCAGATCGGCGCGCTGGGCAAGGAGCTCTATGACCGGCTGGCCAAGGCGCTGGGCGACCTGCGCACCGTCGGCAGCGGGCTCAACACGGCGGTCAAGAATTTCAACGCCTTTGCCAGCTCGCTCGAGAGCCGCGCCTTGGTGTCGGCGCGCAAGCTCAAGGAACTCAACATCGAAACCGGCGCGCGCGAGATCGAGAGCGTGCCCCCGGTCGAACTGCTCGCGAGCCATGCGACGAGCGTTGAACCAGAGGGCGGGGACGAGGTAGAGGCGGCGGAGTAATGAGGCGGTGAAGGCCGACACGACCGCTTTCGGCATGGCGATCGGCCGACATGAATGAGTTGGGAAGCGCTTTCGAAAGCATTGATCTAACCCCTGATCTTCAACGCTCCGAACGATGCGGCCGCCACGACAAGCGGCGAAGAGAACAGTATGAAGGCAAGTCCTATGTTCGGGTCGCCTGTGCTCGAATGCGCGGCGATATTGACCCCAACCCACAGGACGAAGGTGACGACCAAGCCTGCGACCCACGCGCGTGCCGCAGTGACGCGCGCGAGACACAGAGCCAAAAATGGGGCAGTGACCAAGACTGCGTTGATTGCCAAAATGCCCCATTCTTCCGTTAGATCGGGACCACGTCCAGCCAACCTCAGATTGAGCACCGAACCGCCTACGATGAACGGACCGACGGCGAAGGCAACCACCAGCCTAAACAGCTTCCCCTTCATGCAATGGAGCCAATCATCAGCACAGCGTACGCAGAATGTGTGGGTCTGCAATGGGGTCGTTTGCAGACCGTTAGCATTATGAAGTCACCGCTTAGCTAAGCGGCAACGCCAGCGCCTGAGCGCACAAGGCACGCGGGGCAGGGCGGTGGGACACCAGGATCAGGCCGGTGCCGGTCGCCGCCAGCAACGCATCGAGGCGCGCGACGAGTTCAGCTTCGGTCGTCGGGTCAAGACCTTCGCTGGGTTCGTCCGCCACCAACCACGGCCGCTGCGCCAGCAGCGCGCGGGCGAGCGATAGGCGCTTCTGCTCACCGCCCGACAGGGTTCCGCCCGCTTCGCCGATTGGGGTGTTCACCCCCTGCGGCATCGCGCGCACGCGATCCGCAAGGCACACCGTTTCGAGTGCGCCCCACATCGCGGCATCGTCGACCCCCGAGCGGGCGAGGCGGAGATTGTCGCCGATGGTCCCGGCGATCAGTTGCGGCGATTGCGGGGCGAGTGCGAACTGGGACGTCAGATCCGCCGCCGCAACCTCCGACACCGGGACTCCGCCAACCGCGAGCGGGAGGGGGGCGGAACGCAGCCCGGCGAGCGTCTCGATCAGTGTGGTCTTGCCGCACCCCGACGGCCCCGTGATGACCAGCCGCGCGCCGGGTGCGACCTCGACCGCTCCGATGCGAAGCGAGAGGGCGTCCGCACCGGACCGTGGGGCCGGCTCCGACGCAATGTCGGCGAGGGTGGCGACACGCTCCAGCCCTTCGGCCACCACCGCCTCACGCAGCGCGCTGCGCACCCGCACCGCCAGCGCCTCGCTCCCCGAAAATGCCGCGAGCGTCGCCAGCGCGGCGAGCGCCGGTCCCTGCTCCGCGAGCAGCAGCACGACGACCGCAAGCACCGTGCTCCACAGCGCGACGCCGCCGTTCAGCGCCGCTTCGCCCCGCGCCAGCGCGCGCCGCGCCCGGTCGAGCGCTGCCAGATCCTCCGCCAGCGCTGCTTCGGTGCGGTCCGCCAGGCCATAAGCAATGATCTCCGGCCGCGCGGCGGCCAGTTCGACATAGCGTTCGCGCACCCGGCCGCGTGCCTGTGCAGCTGTGCGGGCCGGCCCCACGCTCAACCGCCGTGCCAGCGCTGCCCCGACCATCAGACCCACGGTTGCGAGCAGCACGAACGCCGCTGCCGCGCGCCATCCCGACAGCGCGATGCACCCGGTCGCGATCACGCCGCCGACCAGCGCACCGGGCAGGGCGGAGCGGCGCACCACCAGATCCTCGATCGCCTCAATATCGTCGATCAGCCGCGCGCTGGCTTCTCCGCTGGCAAGGTTGGGCACCCGACGCGGATCCGCGGCGGCGAGCGTGCCGAACAGGCGCGCGCGCAGCCCCGCCATCGCGGTCAGCGCCGCGCCATGGCTGGTCAGCCGCTCACCATAGCGCGCGCCGGTCCGGGCAATCGCGAGCGCGCGGATCGCCGCGCTGGGCAGCAAATAGTTGAACGCGGTGACTGCCGCCATGCCGCCGGCCCCGGCAATCGCCGCACCGGTCAGGAACCAGCCCGAAATGCCGAGCAGCGCCACCGAAGCTGCGGCGGCGACGCCGGCCAGCAGGAGTGCCCAGCCAAGTCCCACGCGGCGCCCAACCCCCAGTTGCGCCGCAACCCGATCCAGCTCGCTCATAGCCGCACCTCCGCCTGCGCGCGGGCGGCGAGCGCCATGTCGTGCGTCGCGACGATGATCGCGTGCATGGTCGCCAGTTCGGCCAGCAACGCGCCGATCTGTTCCGCGCTCGCCGCGTCCAAATCCGCGGTCGGCTCGTCGCACAGCAGCAGCGGACGTCCCGACAGCAGCGCCCGCGCGAGGCCGAGCCGCCGCAACTCCCCGCCCGACAAATCCGCCGCGCGATGATCGAGCGGAAGGTCGAGCCCGCCGCGCGCGGCGAGCAAGGGGTCTAGGCCGACGCGGCTGCACACCGCGCGGATCGCGTCATCCCCGGCATCGGGCCGGGCGAGCGCGAGATTGTCGCGCAGCGTCCCCGGCACCACCAATGGCCGCTGGGCCGCCCAAGCGATGTCCTCGGGCCTGAGCGCGGTGACAGCGCCATCCGACGGGGCGACCTGCCCTGCGCACACCGCAAGGACGCTGGTCTTGCCGCTCCCGGTGGGGCCGGTCAGCGCGACCATGCCGGTGCGGGGAAGGCGAAACGAAACCGGCCCGATCCGCGCACCCGGCCATACGATAACCACGTCCTGGGCTTCAAGGCCGTCGAATTGCTCGGCCAGGCGGGGCGGGGGCAGGGGCTGATCGAGCGGATCGACCACCGCGCGCGCCGCCTCGCCAAGCTGCTTTTCGTGATAGGCGGCGGCGAGCCTGCGCATCGGTAGATAGAATTCGGGTGCCATCGCGAGCGCGAACAGGGCCTCGCGGAACGTCAGCGTCTCTGGGACGGCGAAGGGGAGGATGCCGAGCAGGCTGAACCCGCAATAGACCGCGACCAGCGCGACCGAGAGCGCCGCGAAGAACTCCAGCACCGCGCTGGAGAGAAACGCGATCCGCAGCACCGCAAGCGTGCGCGTCGCCACGCCGCTGGTGGCCGCACCGATCTGGCGCGTGATCCGCTCGCCTGCGCCGAAATGGCGGATCATCGCCAGGCTGCGCAGTCGCTCGACGAACAGGTCGGAGAGTTGCTCCAGCGCGCGCAGCTGCGCATCGGCGGCGCGACGCGCCATCGTCCCGGCCAGGATCATGCCCAGCACGAACGGGATCAGCGTGCCGATCAGGATCGCGGCGGCGATCGGACTGGCCACGGCGACACAGGCGGCGACCGGCAACGGCCCCAGCGCAGCGGCGGTGCGGACGGGCAGAAAGCGCGCGGCATGCGCCTCGATCCGGTCGAGATGGTCGATCGCGATGGCTGCGCTCTCTCCGACCGGGATTGCACGGGGCAGCGCTTCGCCGAGCAGGCGGCGATGCAGCCGGACGCGCAACGGCGCCACGCTTTGCTGTGCGTCCCGGATCGCGAGCGACTGTGCGGCAAAACCGCAAAGCCCGCGGGCCATCCCACCGGCCAGCATCGCCAGAGCCCCGACCAGCGGCGATGCAGCAGCGATTAGCGCCGCCACGGCAGTCGCCAATCCCCAGGCGAAGATCGCCGCGCCACCGATGTCGAAGAGCCAGAACGCTCCGGCGCGACTGTTCTTCCGCATGGGTGGACCTTCTGTCCAATCGGGGGCCGGGTCGAGTCCGTACTATTCCCGATGTCGGCACGCCAGCGGCCTTCTTACTGCGGCGCGGTACAAGTCCCGGAAATGGGGGAAACAATGACGATAGACATGGCAGTTGTCGAATTGTCGCGGCTCCAGTTCGCGCTTACGGCAATGTATCACTTCCTGTTCGTGCCGCTCACGCTCGGCCTCGCCTTCATGCTGGTGATCATGGAGACGGTCTATGTGATCACCGACCGGCCGATCTGGCGCGACATCACGCGGTTCTGGGGAAAAGTGTTCGGGATCAACTTCGTGCTCGGTGTTGCCACCGGGATCACGATGGAGTTCGAGTTCGGCACCAACTGGGCCTATTATTCGCACTATGTTGGCGACGTGTTTGGCGCGCCGCTCGCGATCGAAGGGCTGATGGCCTTTTTCCTCGAGGCGACGTTCGTCGGCCTGATGGTGTTCGGCTGGGACAAATTGTCCAAGCGCCAGCATCTGCTGACCACCTTCCTCGTCGCGCTGGGCACGAACCTGTCGGCGGTGTGGATCCTGGTCGCCAATGGCTGGATGCAGAACCCGACCGGCTCGGCCTTCAATCCCGAAACGATGCGGATGGAAGTCGTCGACTTCATGGCGGTGGTGTTCAACCCCGTCGCGCAGGCGAAGTTCGTCCATACCGTCAGCGCGGGCTATGTCCTCGCATCGGTGTTCGTGCTCGGCGTGTCGTCCTGGTATCTCCTCAAGGGACGCCATCTGGAGTTCGCCAAGCGCAGCTTCGCGGTCGCCGCCGCCTTCGGCCTTGCCGCCTCGCTGTCTGTCGTCGTGCTGGGTGATGAGAGCGGCTATGCGTTGACCGACAACCAGAAGATGAAGCTCGCCGCGATCGAGGGTGCCTGGCACACCGAGCCTGCTCCGGCTGGCCTGTCGATCTTCGGCATCCCGTCGAACGAGGGGCGCGAGACCAAGTTCGAGGTCAAGATTCCCTATGTCCTCGGCCTCATCTCCACGCGCAGCCTGACCGGCGAGGTCGCCGGCATCACGCCGCTGGTCGAACAGGCCCGCGTCCGCATCATCCGCGGCATCGACGCCTATGATGCGGTCGAGAAGCTCAAGGCCGACCGCACTAACCTCGCCGCGCGCGAACGGTTCGAGCGGAACAAGGCCGATCTTGGCTATGCCATGCTGCTCAAGCGCTATGTCGCCGATCCGCGTCAGGCCGATGCCGCGACGATCGACAAGGCGGCCTGGTCGACCGTTCCGAACGTGCCGGTGCTGTTTTGGCTGTTCCGCGGCATGGCGGGGCTTGGCTTCTTCTTCATCGCCTTTTTCGGGGTGGCGCTCTACTACGCCAACAGCCGCAAATTCGACCGCAAATGGTTCCTGCGCACGGCATTGTGGGTGATCCCGCTGCCATGGGTCGCGATCCAGGCCGGCTGGCTGATCGCGGAGATCGGGCGCCAGCCCTGGGCGGTCGAAGGTGTGCTGCCGACCTTCCTTGCTGCGTCCAGCCTGACGGCCGGACAGGTGTGGGCGACGATCGTCGGCTTCACCCTGATCTATGGCGTGCTCGCGGTGATCGAGGTGCGGCTGATGCTCGCCGCGATCAAGCATGGCCCCGAAAATGGCACGCCCGAAGCCGAGCCGATTGCTCCCGCCGGCGCGCCCAACCCCTTCCAGACCGTCGCGGCCGAATGAGCCGCGCGGGACAAGGAGACCAATCATGACCCTACCGCTCGATTACGAGACGCTCCGCGTCATCTGGTGGCTGCTGATGGGCGTGCTGCTGATCGGATTTGCCCTGACCGACGGGTTCGACCTTGGCGTCGCCTCGCTGCTGCCCTGGGTCGCCAAGACCGATGAGGAACGCCGCATGGTGATCAACACCGTCGGCGCGACCTGGGAGGGGAACCAGGTGTGGTTCATCCTCGGCGGCGGCGCGATCTTTGCCGCATGGCCGTTCGTCTATGCGGTCAGCTTCTCGGGCTTTTACCTTGCGATGTTCCTGGTCCTCTCCGCGCTGATCTTGCGGCCGGTCGGGTTCAAATATCGCTCGAAGCGGCCCGACGCCAAATGGCGCGCGCGCTGGGATTGGGCGCTGTTCGTCGGCGGATTCGTCCCGGCGCTCGTGTTCGGGGTCGCGGTCGGCAACGTCCTGCTCGGGCTGCCCTTCCGCCTCGATAGCGACCTGCGCTCTTTCTACGACGGGACGCTGCTCGGGCTGTTCACCCCGTTCAGCCTGCTCGCCGGGCTGCTCTCAGTGGCGATGCTGGTGCTGCATGGCGCGGGCTGGCTGTCGCTGAAGGCGGAGCAGGGGCCGGTACTCGACCGGGCGCGGACCATTGGGCAGGTCGCGGCGATTGCAGCGGTGGTCCTGTTCGTCGCTGGCGGCGCCTACGTCGCCTGGGGCGGCCTCGGCTTCCGGATCGAGGGTTTGGTCGACACCGCGGGCCCGTCCAACCCCCGGCTTGCCGGAGCGGTCGCGGCACCCGGCGCCTGGCTCGACAATTATGCAGCCTATCCGTGGATGATCGCCGCACCGCTGATCGGGCTGGTCGGGCCGCTGGTTGCGCTGGCCGGGATCCGTGCGCGACGCGACGTGCTGGTGTTCGCTGGCTCTTCGCTCGCCAATATCGGGATCATCGGGACGGTCGGCCTGTCGATGTTCCCGTTCATCCTGCCCAGTGCGATCGATCCCGCGTCGAGCCTGACGGTGTGGAACGCATCGTCGAGCCACACCACGCTGTTCATCATGCTGGGCGTGACGCTCGTCTTCCTGCCGATCGTGCTCTTCTACACCGCATGGGTCTATCGCGTGCTGTTCGGTCGGGTGACGATCGAGCAGGTCCGCACCAATCCCGATTTCTACTGACCGAAAGGAAGCCGCCATGTGGTATTTCGCCTGGATCCTCGGCGTCACGCTGGCCGTCGCCGTCGCCGTACTCAACGGCATCTGGCATGAGTTCCATTCGCCGCCATCCGAAGACCGGACGGTTGAGGGCTGACGGTCGGTGACCCACCGTTACCTCCCCGCGCTCGCCGCCCGTGCGGTGCCCCGCTACACCAGCTACCCCACCGCCGCCGAGTTCGGGTCAGCGGTGGGGGCGGGGGATCAGGCCGCCGCGCTCGACGCCATCGCGCCGGGCGCGCCGGTCTCGCTCTATCTCCACATCCCCTATTGCGAGCAAATCTGCTGGTATTGCGGGTGCAACACGGGGGCGGTGGGTCGGCCGCAGCGGCTCGACGTGTTTCGCGCGGCGATCGAGGCGGAGATCGCGAGCGTCGCGACGCGGATGCGCGGACGGGTGACAGCTGTGCATTTCGGCGGCGGCAGCCCGAATGCGCTGAGCCCGGAGGCGTTCGCCGACATTTGCTGCGCGCTGCGCCAGCGGTTCGATATCGCGCCCGACGCGCATTGGGCGGCGGAGATCGACCCGCGCTTCTTTGGCCGGGCGCATGCCTATGCGTTTGCCCGCGCCGGGATAGGACGGATCAGCGTCGGCGCACAGACCTTCGCGCCACTGGTGCAGGCAGCGATCGGTCGCATCCAGCCCTTCGCCAAGGTCGCCTCGGCGATAGCAGAAGCGCGCAGCGCCGGCATCGAGCGGATCAATCTCGACCTCATGTACGGCCTTCCCGGGCAGACGCTCGACGACATCGCCGCGACGGTCGCGGCGGCGCGGCGGCTTGCACCCGACCGGGTCGCAATGTTCGGCTATGCGCATCTGCCCGCGATGCTCCCGCGCCAGCGGCAGATCGATGCATCGAAGTTGCCGGGGGCAGAGGCGCGCTTCTGGCAGCGGGCGCTCGCCTATGACCTGTGGGTCGAGGCCGGGTTCGACGCGATCGGCTTCGATCATTTCGCGCGGCCTGACGACAGCTTGGCCGTCGCCGCACGGGCCGGGTCGCTGCGCCGCAATTTTCAGGGGTTTACCGACGACCGTGCATCGACGCTGATCGGGCTAGGCGCGTCGGCGATCAGCCAGTTCGACGGGGTGATCGTCCAGAATGAGAAGCATGTCGGCCGCTATCGCATGGCGGTGCTGGGCGGCGATCTTGCCGGCGTTCGTGGCGTTCGACGGAACGCGCAGGATGTCGCAGCAGGCGAGGTGATCGAACGGCTGTTGTGCGATGGCCATGTCGACGTCGCCGCGATTGCCGCGACCCACGGAATGACGGCGGAGCAGCTCTGCCACGATCCCGCGTTGCTCGACGAACTGGCCGGGCAGGGGGTGATCGCGCGCGATGGCTGGGTGCTCGCCGCGACGCCGCTGGGGGCGCCCTATGCCCGGATCGCAGCTGCCGCATTCGACCGGTATCGGCCAGTCAGTCACGGTCAATTCAGCGCCGCGGTGTGAAGCGGACTACGTATCACTCCTCATATTGGGCAAGTCGCGCGCAGCCTAGCCTCTCCCCAATCATGAGGGAGATGGGCCGTGAAGAATGTTGCCGTGCTGATCCACGCCGATGCCGGGCAGGAGTCGCGGCTTCAGGCTGCGCTGGACCTGGTCCGTGCGCTCCACGGCCATCTGATCGCGATCGACGTCACCGCGATGCCGCCGATTGCCGAAGATCCCGTGATCGGTCCGGCCACGCTTGCGGCGCACATTGCCGAAGAGCTGGACGTGCAGGACGCCAATCGCGAGCGGGTCAAGGCCCGCCTGACGATGGAGGATACGCCCTGGACGCTGGCCGAGTGTATGGGCGATGTCGCATCCTGCCTGGCCTCGCACACCGCGCTCACGGATCTGGTCGTGATCAACACCGTGTTCGACGGCTTTCCGGGCGGTGAGATGGATGGTGTCGTGGCAGCGATGCTGCGGCTCAATCGCCCCGTCCTGGCAGTGCCCTGCGCCACGCGGGGCGTCACGATGAACGGGACCGCGCTGGTCGCATGGGACGGGTCCGACGAGTCCGACGCTGCCCTCCGGGCCGCCGTCCCGCTGCTCGGCCTTGCGCGGGAGGTGCGGATCCTCAGCGTCGACCGCGGGTCGCTCAAACACCCGCCGGAGCTGGCGGCGAGCTATCTCTCGCGCCACGGCATCCGCCCGGACATCATGGTCGTCCCGGCCGAGCCCGGTCGCATCGGCCAGCAAATCCTCGCACAGGCGCTCAAGATCGAGCCATCGATGATCGTGATGGGTGGCTACGGCCAGGCGCGCCTGATCGAAACACTGTTCGGCGGCGTCACGCGCGATCTGCTGCATCACAGCCCTTATCCCGTGTTCCTCGCGCAATGATGGAGACGCAGCGATGACCCAACCCCGCGATCCAGCATCCCTGCGCCACCTGGTGGTGCTGGGGCATCCCGCGCTCGACAGCTTCAACCACGCCATCGTCCGCGCCTATCGCGAAGAGGTGGAGCGACTGCACCAGATCGTCGAGGTCGACGATCTCTATGCGCGCAACTTCGATCCGCTGTTACGGCGCGACGAGCTGCCCGGGCCGGGGTTCAAGCCGCGGCCCGATGTCGCCACCTCGCTCGCGCAGATCGAGGCGGCGAGCGCAATCGTGCTGGTCTATCCGATCTGGTTCGGCATGCCGCCGGCGATGATCAAGGGCTATGTCGATCGCGTGCTCGGTGCCGATTTCACGCCCGAGGAACTCAAGGCGCAGCTGCCCAGCCCGGCGCTGCGCGGCAAACGGCTCACCATCTTTTCAACCTCCGCTGCGACCCGGCCCTGGCTGGAGGAGCGCGGGCAATGGCTGGCGCTGAAACAGGCGTTCGACATCTATCTCACCCGCGCCTTCGGCCTGGCCGACTGCCACCATGTCCATTTCGATGCGGTGGTGCCGGGGCTGGATCCGCGCTTCGTCGACGAACATCTCGATGTCGTCCGTCAGACTGCGCGCGAGCGGGCGACCGTGCTGCGCTATGGCGACTTGCCGCCGAAACTGCTGCTCGAACCGAACGTCTGAAATCGGCGACAGGCAAAAAAAAGGGCGGCGGTCCAATCGGATCGCCGCCCTTTTGATTCAGAACCGGAAGCCGATGCCGACGCCGGCCACGATCGGATCGATGCTGATCCGTGCGGTGTTGGTGGCCGCGCCGGTGCGCAGGCGCGCCGTCGTGTCCATGTCGATATATTTGACGTCGAGGTTGAGGAACATCTTCTCGTTCAGGTCGATGTCCACGCCGGCCTGCAGCGCATAGCCGAAGCTGTCATCCATCTCGACATCGGTCGCGCCGATCGCGGTGACCAGCGCGTCGCTCGCCTTGGTCGAATAGAAGATCGTGTAGTTGACGCCGGCACCGACATAGGGGCGGACCTTTGCCTCGGGTGCGAAATGATATTGCAGCGTAAGGGTCGGCGGGAGCACCCAGGTGCTGGCCAGTTCGTCAAAGCCCGACAGCGTGCCGCGACCCTGCGCGTCGTGCTTGGTCGTGGCCAGGATCAGCTCCGCACCGACATTGTCGGTCAGCATATAGGTGAAGTCGACTTCCGGCATCACGCTGTTGCTGACGCCGACCTCGCTCCCCGGAAAGCCGGGCGTGACCGGGCCGGAGCTTTCGGTCGGCGCGACCAGGATGGCGCGGCCGCGGACCAGGAAATCGCCTTCCTTGGCGATGGCAGGCTGAACGCCGACCGCACAGGCCAGCGCGCCGATGACAAGATGGGTGGTTTTCATGGGTAATTCCCCGCTACGTTCTGCGCGAAGGATGCGCGGCGGGGGCATCGGACATTGCGGCGCGCGGCTGCATTGGTAGTTTTCCCAATGGGTTTTGCCCGGATGCTGCGGGCATAGGCAGGATATGGATATGGGCGGCGACATCGTCGAGAAACTTGCCGCGCGGTTCATCGCCAGCGACCTTGATCGCGCGCAATTCCTGGTGGACCCGGACGGCACGATCCGCAGCTGGAACCCCGGCGCGCAGATTCTGCTCGGCTATGAGGCAGGGGCGGCGGTCGGCCAGCCGATGGCGATGCTTTATTCGGCTGCCGATGCCGCAGCGGGCAAGCCGCGCGACGATCTCGACCGGGCCGTCACCTACGGCCGCTATGCCGAAGAAGGGTGGCGGCGGCGGCAGGATTCGACCGAGTTCGCCGCCGACGCGCGGATCATCGCATTGCGCGACGAAGGCGGGGCGCTGCTCGGCTTTGGCGGGACGATCGAGGATATCACCGATCGCAAGGCAGCGGCGGGCGCAGTGGCGCGCAGCGAATTGCACCTGCGCTCGATCCTCGCCACCGTGCCCGATGCGATGATCGTGATCGACGACCGCGGCCAGATCCTGTCCTTCAGCGCGGCGGCGGAGCGGCTGTTCGGCTATTCGGAATCGGAAGTGGTGGGCAAGAACATCGCGATGATGATGCCCGACGGCGATCGGCTGCGGCACGACGACTATGTCGAACATTATTGCCGCACGGGCGAGCGCCGGATCATCGGCATCGGGCGCATCGTCGTCGGCAAGCGGCGCGATGGCAGCGAGTTTCCGATGGAGCTGGCGGTGGGGGAGGCGCGCAGCGCCGGGCACCGCATCTTCACCGGCTTCATCCGCGACCTGTCCGAACGCCAGCGCGCCGAACTGCGGATGAAGGAGCTTCAGTCCGAACTGGTCCATGTCTCGCGCGTGTCGGCGATGGGCACGATGGCATCGACGCTGGCGCATGAACTCAACCAGCCGCTGACGGCGATCGCCAACTATATGGAGGCGGCACGCGACCTGATCGCGGCAGGCGCGCCGGATCTGGAGATGCTCCAGGAGGCCGTCACCGAGTCGGGGACCGAGGCACTGCGCGCGGGCAATATCGTCCGACGCCTGCGCGAATTCGTCGCACGCGGCGAGGTGGAAAAGCGAGTCGAATCGCTGCCCCAGATGGTCGAGGAGGCCACTCGCCTTGCGATGACCGGCGCGCGCGAGCGGGGGGTGAGGGGCCTCAAGGACCTCGACCCTGATGCCCGCCTCGCGCTCGTCGACCGGGTCCAGATCCAGCAGGTGCTGGTCAATCTGATCCGCAATGCGGTCGAGGCGCTGGAAGGCATGCCGGTGCGCGACGTCACCATCGCCACGCGCGTGCAGGGCGACGGCATGATCCGGGTGGAGGTCAGCGACACCGGCCCCGGGATCGATCCGGCGATCCGCCCGCGCCTGTTCGACGCGTTCAACACCAGCAAGCCCGAGGGCCTCGGCCTTGGCCTGTCGATCTGCCGCACGATCATCGAGGCGCATGGCGGGCGGATCGACGCCGATGCCCGACCCGGTGGCGGCACGACCCTGTGGTTCACCATTCCCAGTGCGGAGACCCAAGAATGAGCGAAAAGCCGCTGATTCACCTGATCGATGACGAGGATGCCGTGCGCCGCTCGGCCAGCTTCCTGCTCAAGACCTCTGGCTATGAGGTGCGCGCCTACGCATCGGGCGTGGCGTTCCTGAAGGAAGCGCGGCATCCCGATCCGGGCTGTATCCTGCTCGACATCCGCATGCCCGAAATGGACGGGCTGGAGGTTCAGCGCGAATTGAATGCACGCGGGGTCGCGCTGCCGGTGATCGTGCTGACGGGCCATGGCGATGTCGCGACGGCGGTGACGGCGATGAAGCAGGGCGCGCTCGATTTCCTCGAAAAGCCGTTCGAGAAGGCGCTGTTGCTCGCCGCGCTTGATCGCGGGTTCGAGCGGCTTGAGCGCGCAGGCAATGCCGAGGTCGAGGGGCAGGAGGCGGCGGTCCGCGTCGCCGCGCTCACCCCGCGCGAGCGCGACGTGCTGCGCGGGCTGGTCGCGGGCCACCCGAACAAGACCATCGCTTATGACTTGGGCATATCCCCGCGTACGGTGGAAGTGCACCGCGCCAATGTGATGACCAAGCTGGAGGTGCGCAGCCTGTCCGAAGCGCTGCGGATCGCCTTCGCGGCGGGCCTGGACGCATCCGACTAAGGATATTTCCGTAACGCGGTGGCTGCCGGATTTCGGCACGATGCCGTGCGATGGATCAGCGTACCACCATTCCCCCTGCGACCGACGCGGACGATCCGGCGCTGTCCATCGCGTTGGTCGATCCCGACGACGCGTCGCGGCGCGCCTTGCACATGGTGCTGTCGGGGCAGCGGCATCGCGTCCGCTCCTATGACAGCACCCATGCGCTCGCCGACGATGCCAAGGCGATCGAAGCGGACTGGCTGGTCATTTCGGTCCGCGCCGACCGCGGCAGCCTCGCTGCAGTCGAGCGGCTGCGCGCGCGGGGCTGGCGGGGGCGGGTGGCGGTCATTGCCGAGCCCGGCGCCTTGCCCGAACGTGACGGCGCGATGATCGGCGCGCGCGACCTGATTTTCGCGCACCCGGTTGCGCCGCACGCCTGGCGGATCGGCCTGACCGCCTGAAAATCCCGCGCTAGCGAGCCGGTTTTCCGCGATTCTTCGGCATAATCGGCATCGCCCTTGCCCCGGGCACCCGCATTGCTATAGACGCGCCCGACCTGCGGTGTCCTGAATGCGGGCGTGGCGGAACTGGTAGACGCGCTGGATTTAGGTTCCAGTATCGCAAGATGTGGGGGTTCGAGTCCCTTCGCCCGCACCAGTCCGCCGCCCGGCGCAAGGGGGACGCCGCGAACCCGATTCCACTTCCAGAGCAGGAAGCCCGTTAGAATGCAGACCGTCGAGACGTTGAACGAAGGCCTCAAGCGCGCCTACACCCTGAAGATCACCGCCAAGGACATCGACAGCCGCGTCGATGCCGAAGTGAAGCGCGTGGCCCCGCAGATCCGCATGCCCGGCTTCCGCCCCGGCAAGGTGCCGGCCAACCTCGTGCGCAAGATGCACGGCGAAGCGCTGACCCAGGACGCGCTCAACACGACGATCCAGGAAGGCGTGCAGAAGCTGATCGCCGACCACAAGCTCCGCCCCGCGATGCAGCCGTCGGTGAGCCTCGAGGGCGAGTTCGCCCCGGGCAGCGACGCCGAGGTGAAGGTCGAGCTGGAAGTCCTGCCCGACGTTCCGACCCCGTCGATCGAAGGTCTGAAGCTCGAGCGCCTGATCGTCCCCGTCAGCGACGAAGCAGTCGATGCACAGATCCTGCAGATCGCCGGCCAGCAAAAGGCATGGGAAGACGCGAAGCCGAGCTACAAGGCGAAGCAGGGCGACCAGGTCACGATGGACTTTGTCGGCAAGGTCGACGGCGTCGCATTCGACGGCGGCACCGGTGAGGGCATGGCGATCGAAATCGGCTCGGGCCGTCTGATCCCGGGCTTCGAGGACCAGATCGTCGGCGTGAAGGCCGGCGACGAAAAGCAGATCGAAGTGACCTTCCCCGAGGATTATGGCGTCGACACGCTGGCCGGCAAGCCCGCGACCTTCGACCTCAAGATCACCGCGGTGAAGACCGCCGGCGAAGTGAAGGTCGATGAAGACCTCGCCAAAAATCTGGGTCTCGAGAGCCTCGATCAGCTGCGCGGCATCCTGCGCGGCCAGATGGAGAATGAGACGGGCGGCCTGACCCGCACCTATATGAAGCGCAAGCTGCTCGATCAGCTTGCCGCCGGCCATGACTTCCCGGTCCCGCCGTCGATGGTTGAGGCCGAGTTCCAGCAGATCTGGGCGCAGCTTCAGCACGAAGCCGGCCATGAGGAAGATCCCGAAGCCGCCAAGGCCGAGCTGGAAAAGGAAAAGGACGATTACCGCGCGATCGCCGAGCGTCGCGTGCGCCTTGGCCTGCTGCTCTCGGAAATCGGCCAGGCAAATGGCGTCGAGGTGACGCAGGCGGAGATGAACCGCCTGATCGCCCAGGCTGCGCAGCAGTATCGCCCCGAAGACCAGCAGCGCTTCTTCCAGTATATCCAGCAAGAGCCGATGGCAGCGGCCCAGCTGCGCGCCCCGCTCTATGAGGACAAGGTCGTCGACTTCCTGTTCGGCACCGCCGAGATCACCGAGCGCGAAGTGACCCGCGAAGAGCTGGAAGCCGCGATCGAGAGCGAGGAAGGCGCGGTGCCGCACGTTCACGGTCCGGACTGCAACCACGACCATGACCACGATCACAAGCCGGCGAAGAAGGCCAAGGCGAAGAAGGCCGAAGATGCCCCTGCTGAAGTTGGCGCTGAAGAGGTGAAGCCGGCCAAGAAGGCGAAGGCCAAGGCCGAAGAGGCTCCCGCCGAGGAAGCTCCGGCTAAGAAGGCACCTGCGAAGAAGGCCGCCAAGGCCGACGACGCTGAGGCCGAAGCGCCGAAGAAGAAGGCTCCGGCCAAGAAGAAGGCGGACTAATCCTCTAGAACCTATCGTCACCCCGGCCTTGTGCTGGGGTCCACGGTGCCGCACACTGAGTGTTTGAGGCTCTCGCGATCCGCTCAGCCTCCCGGTGGACCCCGGAACAAGTCCGGGGTGACATAGTGGGGAATGGCGTGACCGAACCGCGCATCGCAGTGATCCTGCCCTGCTATAACGAGGAAGCCGCGATCGCGCAGACGGTCGCCGGTTTCCGCGCAGCGCTCCCTGGCGCTGCCATTTATGTCTACGACAATAACAGCAGCGACCGCACCGTCGACGTCGCACGCGAAGCCGGCGCGATCGTCCGCACCGAGCGGATGCAGGGCAAGGGCAATGTCGTCCGCCGCATGTTCGCCGACGTCGATGCCGACATCTATGTGATGGCCGATGGCGACGCGACCTATGACGCCGCAGCCGCCCCGGCGATGATCGCAAAGATGCGCGACGGGGGGCTGGACATGGTCGTCGGCACCCGGGTGCATGAGGCTGCGGACGCCTATCGCCGCGGCCATGTGCTGGGCAACCGTGCGATGACCGGCCTGCTCGCCCGGCTGTTCGGGCGCAGCTTTACCGACATTTTTTCGGGCTATCGCGTATTTTCGCGCCGGTTCGTGAAGAGCTTCCCGGTCCTGTCGGCGGGGTTCGAGATCGAGACCGAGATCAGCGTCCACGCGCTCGAGCTCAAGATGCCGGTGGGGGAGGTGGAGACCCGCTACCTCGCCCGGCCCGAAGGCTCGGCGTCGAAACTGTCCACCTATCGCGACGGCGCGCGAATCGCGCGGACCATCCTGACGTTGTACCGGATCGAAAAGCCGATGCTGTTCTTCGGCATTGTCGCGCTGGCGCTCGCAGTGCTGGCGGTGATCCTCGCGATCCCGCTGGTGACGACCTATCTGGAAACCGGGCTGGTCCCGCGCTTCCCGACCGCAATTCTTGCCACCGGCCTGGTCATTCTCGCGGCACTGAGCAGCTTTGCCGGGCTGATCCTCGATACGGTCGTGCGGGGCCGGCGGGAAATGCGGCGACTCGCCTATCTGGCGCAGCCGGCACCGGCCAATCTCTGAGCCGCCGCCGAAAACGGCTCAGGCGGCGATCTTCTCGAGCCGGATGCCGAGTTCGTCGATCAGAAATTCTTCGACCGCCGCTTCGATCATCGCGCGGGTCTCGCGATCGGGTGCCTCGACCCAACCTGCGATACGCAGTGCCCCGGCGACGGGCGCGACGTGCCAGCGCACATTGTCCTCGACGACGCTGATCTTGCCATCGACGAATCCGTGGGCGATATCGAGCGCGTGGAGCCGACGCGACAGGCGGGCAACCGCTTCGGCCGATTCGATGCCGTTCCATGCGGCAAAGGCGAAGTCGAAATGGTCACGGCTGTGCGCAGGCGCGGTGGCGCGCCGCGCCGCTTCGGGCACGCGTGCCGCAATCGATGACGGCGTCGGCAACAGGATATGCGCAAACATCGTCAGGACGATCGCGGTCACGGGGAACAGCGCGATGGCGACCACCATTCCAACCCCGAATGTCGCATCGTTGAACCCGCCCGCACCGTATAACGGCCCCAGCGCGACGCCCGCAAAGGCGGCGTAGAGCAGCGCGAAGACAATCATGGTGCGTGTATTCTGGCGCATCGGCGCCCCTTTCGACTCCCTAACCAGATCGCTATCGCATACAAATCTTCAAAAATGGTTGCAGCGCCCTCCGCCGGGAGCGGCCAGCGCCGTTCACCTTCTTCCCCCCTTGCGCCGCGCGATGCGAGCGCCGATGTAGTCGCCTGGGCAAAAACAGATTTGACGAGAACATCCCACATGCACCCCCTTGCCGGTCTCCTGACCCCCGAAGGCTTTACGCGCGATCCCATCACCAACGCGCTCGTTCCCATCGTCATCGAACAGTCGAGCCGCGGTGAGCGCAGCTTCGACATTTATTCGCGCCTGTTGCGTGAGCGGATCATCTTCGTGGTGGGCCCGGTTGAGGACCACATGGCCTCGCTCATCACCGCCCAGCTGCTCTTCCTCGAATCGGAAAATCCGAAGAAGGACATCTGGATGTACATCAACTCGCCGGGTGGCGTGGTGACCGCCGGCATGGCGATCCACGATACCATGCAGTATATCCGCCCGCGCGTCGGCACGGTGTGCATCGGTCAGGCCGCGTCGATGGGCAGCTTCCTGCTCGCCGCCGGTGAGCCGGGCCTGCGCGTGGCGCTGACCAACGCCCGCATCATGATCCACCAGCCGTCGGGCGGTGCACAGGGCATGGCGTCGGATATCGAGATCCAGGCCAAGGAAATCCTGCGCATCAAGCGCCGGATGAACGACCTGTACGTCAAGTACACCGGAAAGCCGCTCGAGGAGATCGAGCGCGCAATGGACCGCGACACCTTCCTCGAGGCCGATGAGGCCAAGGCGTTCGGTCTGGTCGACGAAGTGTATGAAAAGCGGCCCCAACCGGCTGACAGCGAAGGCACGGCGTCTTAATCTGACGCTCACCTTCCCCTGCTATGGGGCGAATTTGAGTTGCCGGGCGTTGTCCCGGCTGTAGGATGCCGGGCTGCGATGCGGCCCGGCACGCGAAGGAAGACTGAATGACGAAGCTAAGCGGCGGCGATTCGAAAAGCACGCTCTACTGCTCGTTCTGCGGCAAGTCGCAGCACGAGGTGCGCAAGCTGATCGCCGGACCGACCGTGTTCATCTGCGACGAGTGCGTCGAGCTCTGCAACGACATCATCCGCGAAGAGACCAAGTCGGCACTCGTCAGCAAGAAGGACGGTGGCGTCCCCACGCCGCAGGAAATCTGCGACGTGCTGGACGATTACGTCATCGGCCAGAAGCAGGCGAAGCGCGTGCTGTCGGTGGCGGTGCACAACCATTACAAGCGGTTGAACCACGGCGCGAAGGGCGCGGATGTCGAGCTGGCCAAGTCCAACATCCTGCTCGTCGGCCCGACCGGCTGCGGCAAGACGCTGCTGGCGCAGACGCTCGCCCGCATCCTCGACGTGCCGTTCACGATGGCCGATGCGACGACGCTGACCGAAGCCGGATATGTCGGCGAGGATGTCGAGAACATTATCCTCAAGCTGCTCCAGGCGTCGGATTACAATGTCGAGCGGGCGCAGCGCGGCATCGTCTATATCGACGAGATCGACAAGATCAGCCGCAAGGCCGAGAATCCGTCGATCACGCGCGACGTGTCGGGCGAAGGCGTGCAGCAGGCGCTGCTCAAGCTGATGGAAGGCACCACCGCCAGCGTGCCGCCACAGGGCGGGCGCAAGCATCCGCAGCAGGAGTTCCTGCAGGTCGACACGACGAACATCCTGTTCATCTGTGGCGGCGCGTTCAGCGGCCTCGAAAAGATCATCGGCGACCGCCTGCAGGGCAAGTCGATCGGCTTCGGGGCCTATGTCGCTTCGCCGGAGGAGCGCCGGACCGGCGAAGTGCTGCGCCAGACCGAGCCGGAGGATCTGCTCAAATTCGGCCTGATCCCCGAATTTGTCGGTCGTCTGCCGGTGGTCGCGACGCTCGAGGATCTCGACGTACCGGCGCTGGTCAAGATCCTGACCGAACCGAAGAACGCGCTGGTGAAACAATATCAGAAGCTGTTCGACATGGAGAATGTGAAGCTCAGCTTCACCGACGATGCGCTGGTGTCGGTTTCGAAGAAGGCGATCGAGCGCAAGACTGGTGCGCGCGGCCTGCGTTCGATCCTCGAAGGCATTTTGCTCGACACGATGTTCGACCTGCCCGGCATGGACGGGGTGGACGAGGTGATGATCGACAAGGATGTCGTCGCCGGGACCAAGGATCCGGTGCGCGTCTACTCGGCCGAGAAAAAGAAGGCCGGCGACGCCGCCTGATTGGCATCGCGACCCATCGATCAAGCGGGCGTCGGGCAACCGGCGCCCGTTTTGCATTGGATCTCCGCTCGGGTGGCAGGGGACCGATCATCCACAAGTTTAACCAACTTCGTTTGGTCCCGCTTAACGCCTCCTAACGCTTTGTTGCCACCACGGGTGGGGATGTTACGGAGGCTAACTTGCGGTTTTATAAGGCAACTCGGTTTCTGTTCCCGTCCAGCCTGCGGCTTCGGATGTTCACCATCTGCTTCGTCGGGACGCATATCCCGCTGCTGGCCTTTGCCGCGTGGCAGTTCTCGACGGGCAAGACGGACTGGCCCGACCTGGGGATCGTGCTGGCGGCGACGCTGACCGGCACGGTGTTCACGCTCTTCGGCATCGACGGGCTGCTCGCACCGGTGCGCGCAGCGACGCAGGCGGTCCAGTCGCTCGAACGTGAACAGGCCGAGGCGCTGGAGGCGGTCAGCGACGGCGACATGCTGGCCGAGCTGCTCGCTGGGGTCACGCGCGCGAGCGAGGCGACCAAGGTCCGCGTCGCCGCGCTTGACATGGCCGCGCATCGCGATCCGCTCACCGGCCTGCTCAACCGTCGCGGCTTTCTTGCCCGCGTCGAAAGTGCGGGCGACGGCACGGTCGCGCTGATCGACCTCGACAAGTTTAAGTCAGTCAACGACAGCTTCGGTCATGATGCGGGCGACGCCATCCTGCAGGATTTCGCGGCGTTCCTGGCGCGAGGGGTGCGCAAGGCGGACTGCGTCGGCCGCTGGGGCGGCGAGGAATTTGCGGTGTTCTTTCCCGCCACCGAAGAGGGCGAGGCTGCAGGGATCCTCCAGCGTCTGTGTCGCCGGCTCGGCAACGGGCTGATCGAACGGCCCGATGGCGTGCCAATGACCTGCTCCGGCGGGATCGTCGCGCTCGACGGCGAACCGCTCCAGCTCGCCATGGCCCGCGCCGACGCCGCGCTCTACGCTGCGAAACGCTCGGGCCGAAACCAACTGCGCGTCGGCGACAGCCACATCCTCGCCAGCTAAAGGCTAGCGCCGCGCCTGCATCGCCTCGATCGCTGGGGAGCGGCGAAGCACCCGCGCCATCGGGTCGATCACCACATGTGCGGCCGCTGGCACCGCGATGGTCGCCCGCCCGCCGTCCATCGCCACGCGCTGCACGACGCCATCGACTTGCACCTCGACCGGGAGGGAGAAGGGGGCGTTGCGCGGGGTCTTCCATTCCAGTGAAAGCTGATCGCCCGTGCGCGTTTCGATCAGCTCTGGCAGCGTGGCGGAGCGCAGATAGACGTCGTAAAACCAGCTCAGGTCCCGCCCGGCAGCTTGGCTCATCAACGCCTCGAACTCCGGCGTGGACGCGAAACGCGGCTTGAAATTGCCCGGCTTCGGATCGGGGCGACCATAGACCAGGCGTCGCGTCGCATCGAAAAACGCCTCGTCGCCGATCAGGTAGCGCAACGTGTGCAGCACCCACGCGCCCTTGTAGTAGATGTCCTGCCCCGGCCCGCCCTTTTCCAGCTGATAGACGTCGTCGGACGTGCGCGACTGACCCGAGACCAAAGGCTGGCGATTGAGGATGTTGTTGCGCTGCTCCGCCATCATCGCGGCATAGCGCGCGTCACCCTCGCGCCACTGGCCGTAGAGCGGCTGCATATATTGGCCATAACCCTCGTGGAGCCAGAAATCGTCCCAGTCGGCGGCGGTCAGCTGGTTGCCGAACCATTCATGCGCCAGCTCATGGTGGAACAGCCAGTCGAACCCCGTTTCGTCCTTTTTATAGTCGTTGCCATAGGCGTTGACCGTCTGATGCTCCATGCCCAGGTGCGGGGTCTCGACCACGCCCAGCTTTTCATGCGCGAAGGGGAAGGGGCCGATCATCGTCTCGTAAAAGTCGAGTGTCGGCGCGAACTCGGCGAACAGCCCCGCCGCCTGCTTGTCCTTGCCGGTCAGATGCCACAGGTGCAGCGGCACGGTGTTGCCGAACTTGCTGGCATAGCTCCCCTTGATCTCGCGATACGGCCCGATGTTGATGGCGACGAGATAGGAGTTGATGTCCCGCGCCTCCCAGGTCCAGCGCGCGCGCCCTCCCGCCAGCCGCTCGACCGACACCAGCGTGCCATTGCCGATCGCGGCCTCGCCCCCGGTCGTGATCGCCATGCGGATCGCCTTCACCTCGCCCGCCGGAAAGTCGAGGCACGGCCAGAACAGGTCGCAGCCATAGCCCTGCGCGGTCGTCGCCACCCATGGCTTGCCTTGCCAGCTCGACCAGACGATCCCGTCATCCCATGGGGCATTGACCGCCTCATGCGGCCGCCCGGCATAGGTGATGCGCGCGACGACCTTGGTGCCGGCCGCGACCGACGCGGGCAGGTCGATGGTCAGGCGCCCTTCGGGATTGCGCCACTTTCCCGTTGCCAGCGACCTGCCATCGATCGCCACAGCCGAGACATGGAAGTTCTTGTCGAGATCGATAAGCAGCCGCGTCTGCCGCGCGCTGGTGGTCAGCGTCAGCGTCGCGGTGCCCGCCAGGTATTTGCGCGCCGGATCCACCTCCAGGTCGAGATCGACATTGTCCAGCCGCAACGCGGCACGCTCGGCCTCGATCGCTCCGCCGGAGCGTTCGGTCAGCGCGGTGATCGGCGGTTCGCCCTTCTGCGCCCATGCGGCGGGGCTCAGCGCGGTCAGCGCCAGCATCGTGGCAAACACTGCATTGATGCCGCGTGCGCGATCCCCATATAGTTGAATGATTCTGCCCCCTGCGGGCAGCACCGGAGTGTCCATGAAGTCTTCCTATCCAGTCCTGCCGCTGCGCGACATCGTCGTCTTCCCGCACATGATCGTGCCGCTGTTCGTCGGGCGCGACAAGTCGGTCGCCGCCCTTGAGGCCGCGATGGCCGCCGACAAGGAAATTTTCCTCGTCGCCCAGCTCGATCCCGCCAATGACGATCCCGGTCGCGACGACCTGTACGATATCGGTGTGTCAGCCGAGGTGATGCAGCTGCTCAAGCTGCCCGACGGCACCGTGCGCGTGCTGGTCGCCGGCAAGCAGCGCGGCAAGCTCGAGACGATGGCCGAGCAGGACGGTTACCTTACCGCCACCGTCAGCCCGGTTGCGGAGATGGATGCGACCGGAAAGGAAACGCAGGCGCTGATGCGCTCCGTCGTCGAGCAGTTCGAGAATTACGCCAAGCTCAACCGCAAGCTGCCCGCCGAAACCGCCGTCCAGCTCGGCGAAATCGAGGAAGCGTCGCGCCTGGCCGACGCGGTTGCGGGCAATATCGCGGTCAAGGTCGCCGACAAGCAGAGCCTGCTGGTCGAAGCCGATCCGCAAAAGCGCCTCGAAATGGTGTTCGCCTTCATGGAGGGCGAACTCGGCGTGCTGCAGGTCGAGAAGAAGATCCGCTCGCGCGTGAAGCGCCAGATGGAGAAGACCCAGCGCGAATATTACCTCAACGAACAGCTCAAGGCGATCCAGCGCGAGCTGGGCAATGAGGGCGAGGAAGGCGAGGGCGATGAGATCGCCGAACTGACCCAGAAGATTGCCACGCTCAAGCTGTCCAAGGAAGCACGCGGCAAGGCGCAGGCGGAGCTGAAAAAGCTCAAAACCATGGCACCGATGAGCGCCGAGGCGACCGTCGTGCGCAACTATCTCGACGTGTTGCTGGGGCTTCCCTGGGGCAAGAAGTCGAAGCTCAAAAAGGATCTGGTCGAGGCCGAAGCGGTCTTGGACGCGGATCACTATGGCCTGGAGAAGGTCAAGGACCGCATCATCGAATATCTCGCAGTCCAGGCGCGGACCAACAAGCTCAAGGGGCCGATCCTGTGCCTCGTCGGCCCTCCGGGCGTGGGCAAGACCAGCCTCGGCAAGTCGATCGCGAAGGCGACCGGGCGCGAGTTCATCCGTCAGTCGCTCGGCGGCGTGCGCGACGAAGCCGAGATTCGCGGCCACCGCCGCACCTATATCGGCTCGCTGCCGGGCAAGATCGTCACCAACCTCAAAAAGGCCGGGACCAGCAACCCGCTGTTCCTGCTCGATGAGATCGACAAGCTCGGCCAGGATTTCCGCGGCGATCCTGCTTCGGCGCTGCTCGAGGTGCTCGACCCCGAACAGAACAGCAAGTTCAACGATCACTATCTGGAGATCGACGTCGATCTGTCTGATATCATGTTCGTGACGACGGCCAACTCGCTGAATCTCCCCCAGCCGCTGCTCGACCGCATGGAAATCATCCGGGTCGAAGGCTATACCGAGGATGAGAAGGTGGAGATCGCCAAGGGCCATCTGATCGCCAAGCAGATCGACGCGCATGGCCTGAAAGCCGGCGAGTTCGAGCTGACCGAGGCGGGCCTGCGCGACCTGATCCGCTATTACACCCGCGAAGCCGGCGTGCGCACGCTGGAGCGCGAGATTGCCAAGTTGGCACGCAAGGCGCTGCGCCGCATCCTCGAGGGCAAGGTCGAGAGCGTCGTGGTGACGCCCGAGAATCTCCACGAATTCGCCGGGGTGCGGAAATATCGCTTTGGCATCGGTGAGGAAGAACATCAGATCGGTGCCGTCACCGGCCTCGCCTGGACTGAGGTGGGCGGCGAGCTGCTCACGATCGAAAGCGTGACCGTGCCCGGCAAGGGCGCGATCAAGACGACCGGCAAGCTCGGCGACGTGATGAAGGAGAGCGTCGAAACCGCGTTCAGCTTCATCCGCGCGCGCAGCCCGAGCTATGGCATCAAGCCGAGCATCTTCGCCCGCAAGGACATCCACGTCCATCTGCCCGAGGGCGCGGTGCCCAAGGACGGGCCTTCGGCGGGCATCGGCCTCGTCACTTCGATCGTCTCGACCCTGACCGGCGTTCCGGTGCGCAAGGACGTGGCGATGACCGGAGAGGTCACGCTGCGAGGGCGCGTGCTGCCGATCGGCGGGCTCAAGGAAAAGCTGCTCGCGGCACTGCGCGGCGGGATCACCACCGTGCTGATCCCGCAGGAGAATGAGAAGGATCTGGCTGAAATTCCGCCGAACATCCGCGAAGGGCTGAAGATCGTTCCGGTGGCGCATGTCGACGAGGTGCTGAAGCTGGCGCTGACCGGCGCGCTGACTGCGATCGACTGGACCGAAGCGGACGAGCTGGCGGTTGTACCGCCCGCGACGACGCCGGATGGGCTGCGCCATTGATGGTTGAGTGCGGATAAAGGCTCTTTTTCCGCACTTTCCCCGTATTTATACCGCTTTCCGCTTTACACGGGCGCGCGGACTCGTTTTCCTGTCCCACCGGCGTTACGACGCCGAGCGGTTTTATTACACGCTGATCAAAAGAAGCAGGGGTTCAACGGGCATGAACAAACAGGAACTGATCGCCACGGTCGCAGATACCGCCGGCCTCGGAAAGGGTGACGCCAGCAAGGCAGTTGAGGCCGTGTTCGACGCGGTGACCGCGGCGCTCAAAAAGGGCGACGAGGTTCGTCTGGTCGGCTTCGGCACCTTCTCGGTCTCGAAGCGCAAGGCGTCGACCGGTCGCAACCCGCGCACCGGCGAGCCGATGACGATCAAGGCGTCGTCGCAGCCGAAGTTCAAGGCCGGCAAGGGCCTGAAGGACGCGGTCAACTAAAAGACGTCGGGCGGGGCTGGACAAGTCGGCTCCGCCCCCTTAGAGGCTCCGCTCCCCGGACCAGTCCGGGGTTGCTGGACAGCCCCGTTCGGGGCGATCCGGTATCGGGCGCGTAGCTCAGTGGTAGAGCACTGTGTTCACACCGCAGGGGTCGCTGGTTCAATCCCAGCCGCGCCCACCATTGCAAAAGCCCGTCGGCGCTGCCGGCGGGCTTTTTGCGTTTTGGATCGGCGCGGTGTGGCGGCGCAGCAACACTGGTCACGGATCGCGCACCCCGCGGCGGCCGAGCGCATCGCGATGGCGGAACTCGCCCGACAAGAGGACGGCATAAACGGCGCTGTATCAATGACATGGCGCGTTGGTCCGCACCTCAATGTCACAACTTCGTAACGCGATTCACAAATCTGTCACCGCAAAGTCACTGAAGTTTCTCGCAAATCCCATCCCCGCGTCACGGACGCAACCTAGCGCGGCAAGCGTGATCGGCAGGGGGAATGTTCCGAGTCGATCCAGGGCGCTCGCCCATCATCCTGCAAACCGGGATCGACCGGAACGGAGAATTTCATGGCCGACTTCAAGCGTATCAGCCTCATCCTGATGACCAGCGTCGCGGGCGCCACGCTCGCCGCTTGCGACGGCGCATCCAGCGTTGCTTCGCCCGGCGAAGGCGTGATCGTCGTTCCGGCGCCGGCTCCTGCCCCGGCTCCGACGCCGACGCCGTCGCCGACCCCCACGCCGGGTACCCCGGCCGCCAGCTGCCCGTCGGGCTTCACCGATGCCGGCGTCGTCGGCAGCTTCCGCGGCTGCCGCATCCCGTCGCTCATCACCACCGCGGTCACGCTGCAGAAGCTCCCGGGCGTGGCGTATGAGATCAACGGCCGCGTCGATGTCGGCGTCGATCGTGGCGGTGCTGGCACCGGCGGCACTGCGGCGACGCTGACGATTCAGCCGGGCGTGATCGTCTATGCCAACACGACCAACTCGGATAACGACTTCCTGGTCGTCAACCGCGGCTCGACCATCAACGCCGATGGCTCCGCGACCCAGCCGATCATCTTCACCGCGCAGCAGAACCTGACCGGCGGCGTGACCGACGAATCGCAGGGTCTGTGGGGCGGCATCATCATCGCCGGCCGCGCGCCGATCTCGAACTGCAACCTCGCCGGCGTGACCGGCGGTACGGTGAACTGCGAGAACGTCGTCGAAGGCACCGGCAATGCGCTGTACGGCGGCGCGACCCCGGGCGACAATTCGGGCGTGCTCCGCTACGTCCAGGTCCGCTATTCGGGCACCGTGATCAGCCCGAACAACGAGCTTCAGGGCATCACCACCGGCGGCGTCGGCAGCGGCACGCGCATCGAATATATCCAGATCCACAACAGCTCGGACGACGGCATCGAAATCTTCGGCGGCACGCACAATGGCCGTTACTGGGTCGTGACTGGCGCCGATGACGACAGCATCGACAGTGATGTGGGTTGGAAGGGCTTCATCCAATTCGCCATCGCGATCCAGAAGCCGTCGAACACCACCAGCGACAACTATGTCATGGAGATCGACTCCAACAACAGCGAAGACGCGACCCCGCGCCAGAATGGCCGCATCGCCAACTTCACCTTCGTGCACACCAGCTCGGCGACCAACGCCGGTCTGCGTCTGCGTGGCGGTGCGGACTTCAGCTTCGTCAACGGCATCATCGTGTCGGGTCGTCCGTGCCTCAACATCGTTGCCGGCACCGCCGACAAGTCGACGATCCGCGCAGCCGACGCGACGCTGGACGAGCAGGGCCCGCCGGTGTTCCGTTCGAACTACTTCGCCTGCACCGGTGGCCTGAGCGCCGAAACCGCGGTCAACGGCTTCACCGTGACCAACGCCGAGCAGGAAGCAGTGGTCGACGCGGGCACCAACAACGTCAAGAACGGCACCGCCGCAAACGCGCTGACCTCGGGCTATCTGCCTGGCACCGGCGCGACCGCGGTGACCGCCTACAACGCGGCGCTGCTCAACCCGACCGGCTCGTCCTTCCTGGTCACCACCAGCTATATCGGCGCGGTCAGCGGCCCGACCGACACCTGGTACCAGGGCTGGACCTGCAACTCGAACCGCGCGAACTTCGGCGCGGCCGGCAGCGCCTGCACCACCGTTCCGGTCACCTGATCGGCGCGTGATCGACTACCGGAGCCGGCGGGAAAGGGGCCGCCGGTTCCGGTTTTCCTTGGCGGGACCAGGCATTTGAAGGCGTCAGCCTCTGCAAACGCCAGCCTCTGAAAACGGACGTCAAAGATGAAAAAGAGCACCGCATTCGGAAGTCTGCTGCTTCTGACCTCGCAACTTGTTGCGCCGCACGCGCTCGCCCAGGCTGCGCAGGATGCGACCGCCGAAGCCGCGCCGCAGGAAGCCGAGGCCGCTCCGCAGGCCCAAGAGGAAGAGGTCGAAATCTCCGCCCCGGGTGCGGGCGATAGCAGCGAAGAAATCGTCGTTATCGGGCGCAACATCCCCAATGTCATCAAGACCACTCCGCAGGTCGTGTCGGTGCTCTCGGCCGCAGACATTGCGCGGTCGGGCGAAGGCGACATCGCCGGTGCGCTGACCCGCGTGACCGGCCTCAGCGTCGTCGGCAACGGCTTCGTCTATGTGCGCGGCCTTGGCGACCGCTATTCCTCGTCATTACTCAACGGCCTTCCGCTGCCCAGCCCCGAGCCGCTGCGCCGCGTGGTGCCGCTCGACCTGTTTCCGACCAACATCGTCGGGTCGGCACTGGTGCAGAAGAGCTATTCGCCCAACTATCCCGGCGAATTCGGCGGCGGTGCGATCAACATCACCACTCGCGCCGCACCGCGTGAGGGCTTTTTCGAGATCGGCGGATCGATCGGTTTCGACACCGCGACCACCAGCGAACTCGGTTACACCTATGACGGCGGCAGCTACGACGTCTTCGGCTATGACGATGGCGAGCGCAGTGTGCCGAACTTCATCCTCGCCGCCGGTGCCAATGGCACGTCGGTGACCAACGCCGCTCAGCTGATGCAGCTGTCGAACGCGCCGACCACGGTCGTGTTCGAGAACAACCATATCCCGGCCAACTGGTCGGCCAGCACCAGCTTCGCCAAGACCTTCGACACCGGCGGCCTGCGCATCGGCGTGATCGGTGCCGGCGGCCTGTCGAACAGCTGGAGTACGCGTGCGCAGACGCAGCAGGTGGCGGTTGACGCCGATGGCGGCCTTGCCAGCGACGGCGACCAGGTGACGACCGACAACCGCGTCATCGTCAACGGCCTGTTCGGCGTCGGCCTGGAGTTCGGCGAGCATCTGATCCGTTTCACCAATGTCTATATCCACGACACGCTGAAGCAGGCGATCATCGGCCAATTCGACGAGGAAAACTTCGGTATTCCGGGTTCGTTCGGCGTCCCGACCTTCGCCACACAGAACACCAACTGGTTCGAGCGGCAGCTGTTCACCAGCCAGGTCGTCGCCGAGCTCGATTTCGGTGCGGTCGATGTCGACCTGCGCGGTGCCTATGCCAATACCAAGCGCAAGGCGCCGTATGAGCGGGCGTTCCGCTATATCTACAGCGACGCGTTCGACGATTACATCAACACGTTGAACAGCCCGAGCGGCGCGACCATCGCGTTCAGCGACCTCAATGAGGATCTGTGGACCGGTGCAGTCGATCTCGCTTACGAGTTCAACACTGCCCGCCCGCTCACCGTGTCGGCCGGCTATGCCTATACGGATACGGAACGCCAGTCCTACCGCTACTTCTTCCGCTTCATTGGTCCGAACAATGGCGGCGTGAACCAGACGGTGGCGCAGCAGCGTCCGGACTATCTGCTGTCGGACTACAACATCCAGACCTACGGCATCACCCTGCGCAACGAGTCGACGGGCACCGGTGCGGCGGCCTATGACGCGTCGCTGAAGGTCCATGCGGGCTATCTGCAGGGCGAGGCCGAGCTGCTGGACGGCCTGCGCGTGTCGGGTGGCGTGCGGTATGAAACCGCCGAGCAGAAGGTGCTGCCGACCGGTGCCGTCGCCGGGACCAATCTCGACAACGACTATTGGCTGCCCGCAGCTACTGTAACGTGGAACTTCGCTCCGGACATGCAGCTGCGCGTCCATGGGTCGAAGACCATCGCCCGCCCGCAGTTCCGCGAGCTGGCACCGCAGCTGTATCAGGATTTCGAGAGCAGCCGCCAGTTCCTCGGCAACCCGCTGCTGATCGACTCGCAGCTCTACAACGCCGAAGCGCGCGTCGAGTGGTTCTTCGCGCGTGATCAGCGCATCACGGCGGCTGGCTTCTTCAAGAAGATCGATAATCCGATTGAGGCGGTGGCGTTCGTCGCAGGCGGCTCAACCTCGCTGCAGACCGGCTTCTCGAACGCACCCAGCGCCAAGCTGTGGGGCGGCGAGATCGAGGCGCAGAAGCATATCGCCCTCGACACGCTCGGCGGTGGCTTCTTCGATACGAAGCGGCTCGTGCTCGTTGCGAACTACACCTATACCAAGTCGGAGATTGAAGCCGGCAACGAGCTGGTGGCGAGCCCGATCCTGGGTGCGGCACCGGTCCAAGCCTCGCTGCTGTTCAACAATGGCGGCCCGCTGGTCGGTCAGTCGGACCATCTGGTCAACTTCCAGATCGGGTTCGAGGATACCGCCTCGCTCTCTCAGATGACCGTGCTGCTTAACTATGCGAGCGAGCGCGTCACCAATCGCGGCCCGGTGGTCGAGGGCGTTCGCCTGCCCGACATCGTCGAAAAGCCGGGCCTGACCGTCGATCTGGTCGCGCGTCAGGGCTTCGAGCTGGCAGGCGCGGAGTTCGAACTCAAGTTCGAAGCCCGTAACCTGACCAAGACGCGCTATCAGGAATATCAGACCTTCGCGAACGGGGTTCGCGCCGACACCAACACCTATGATGTCGGTCGCAAATTCTCGCTGGGCATCAGCGCGAAGTTCTGAACGACGCCAATCGAATGGGGCAAGGGCCGTCCCCTCGGGGCGGCCCTTTTCCGTTCACCCCCAGGGGCGTTCGCGAAACCATTTGGTGATGACGTATTTGGTCCCCGCGCGCACCTTCATCGCATGATGCAGGGTTGAGGGATTGGGCGTGCCATTGGGCCGCAAATTGCTCCACGCCAGCAGCTTCCCCGGCTCGGGCTGGACCAGCTTGTCGATCGCCTTGAACCGTGTCGCGCCGCCGGCCTCGACGGTGTTGAGGTAGATCATCACCGTCCAGGTGCGCTGCCCCGAAACCGCGCAGAATTTCTCGAAGTCGACGCCGGTCGGCTCGAAATAGTCGGTATGCGCCTTGAACTCCTGGCCCACGGCATAGCGTTGTCCCTGCAGCGGCTCCCCATGCGCCGGGTCGAGGCCGATGAAATCGCAGATCATCGCGTCGAGCCGGACCGACGCATCGCTCGCCACCGGCAGATCGCACGTCTCGCTCGTGCGGAACACCGCGTCGCCATTATAGTCTGAGACGAGCGACGGACGCCGGTCCCGGTCGATCATCGCCATCAGATCGGCGCAGAACGCGGCATCGAGAAAGCCCTTGCGAATGAACAGCGTCAGCTTGGGCGTCGGGACCCGCTGAACCCCCGGACGGCCGGACAGGCGCTCGATCACAGGCTCGATCGGAAAGCCGGCAGCGGGGGAGGGTGCGATCATCCGGCGTATTTGCCAGAAGCCCTTGCGCGTATCCAGAGCCTGACATCGACTTAAAAAATTCGCGGAAACGAAGGCAAACCGTCACAATTGCGCAATAGCGCAGCAACATGGGCGACGCCGACACTCTCGACCAACTTCTGGAGGCCGCGATCGCAGCCGGCATCCCCGCGGTGCATCTGGTGCGTGACGGCGGAGCGGTGCGTATTCTGGTCCGCGCGGTGTCCGGCCTCGCCCCGGTGCACAGCCTGGTCGCCACCCCCGAATGGCTCGACGCCGCGCAAGCGCTGCCCAACGCCACCCGCCGCGGCGAGCGCGTCGTCATCGATCTTGCCAACCGCTACTCGGGCGCAGGCGGCTTCGCCGAACTGGGCATGCCTGGCTCAATGCGCGCCGCGATCGAGCGTGAGACGCTTGCGCCGGGCGGAGTAATCCTGATCGCGTCGGAGGATGCCGCGACCATGACGCGCGCCATGGCCGCCGCCGCGCATGCACCGGGCGAGCGGCACGTAATCGAGGTTGCCGCCGACCGCGCCGATCTCGACGCTGCCGCGCGGATGGACTGCGACGCGATCGTGCTCCGTCCGGGCGACGACCGCGGACTGCTGGCGGCGGCATTCGATCATGCGCAGCGCGGCGTTCGCATCGTCCTGGGCGTCGAAGCGGCCGACGCGATGGCGGCGATTGCCCGGCTGCGCGCGGCGCGGGTGGAGCGGCATCTGCTCGCCTTCGCGCTCCGGGTGGCGATTGCCGCGCGCACCGAACCGCGCCTCTGTCCCGCCTGCCGGCGCCCGGCCCAGGCCGAAGGGTCCGAATCGGCACTGCTCGGGGTCGATCCCGGCACGGTCATCTATCGCGCCAACGGGTGTTCGGCCTGCGACCATCGTGGCTTTTCGGGATCGGTCATGCTGTTCGAATCGGTGGTCGTCGATCCGGGCCTGCGCAGGCTGCTCGCCGAAGGAGGCGATGTCGCGATCCTCGCACGGCACGCCTTTGTCCGCGCGCCGACGCTGGCCGCCTCGGCGCGCGCGCTGGCGCGGGAGGGGCGGATTACGGTGGATACTGCGATCCGCATCGCGCGGGCGGCGGGGGCCGGATCGGTCACAGCCGCGCCGCACCCCCATCTGCTGATGGCTTGAGCACAGGTGCTTGACGCTGATCGGGCACGCGGCTAAGCGCGCCACTCCACGGCGATCGTAGTTCAATTGGTTAGAGCACCGGCTTGTGATGCCGGGGGTTGCGGGTTCAAGTCCCGTCGATCGCCCCATTTTCCCATCGCCTGCATTTTGGACTGGCGCTGCGTCGCGCGGAACAATATTACGCGCCCTCGAAATATTGTTAGCCGACTGGAAGCGCCATGACTGCCGTGTGGGACCTGCCTGATTTCGACGCGCATGAGGGGGTTCACCTCATCACCGATCCTGCGAGCGGCCTGCGCGCGGTGATTGCCGTCCACTCGACCAATCTCGGCCCGGCGGCGGGCGGCGTGCGCTTCTGGCACTATGCCGATGGCAATGCCGCGATCACGGATGCGTTGCGGCTGTCGCGGGGTATGAGCTTCAAGAATGCCATGGCCAGCCTTCCGCTGGGTGGCGGCAAGGGCGTGGTGCTGGCCCCCGAACCCGGCGCGACGATCAGCGAGGCACAGCTCATCGCCTTCGGTGAAGCAGTCGAGTCGCTCGGCGGGCGGTACGTGACCGCCGAGGATGTCGGCATGTCCGAAGAGCGGATGAAGGTCATCGCGACCCGCACCCGCCACGTCTCTGGCCTGCCCGTCGCGGGCGGCAGCGCGGGCGGCGATCCGGGTCCGTTCACCGCGCTCGGCATCTATCTCGGCGTCAAGGCGGCGGCGAAGCGTGCGCTCGGCGCCGACTCGATGGCCGGCGTGCATGTCGCGGTCCAGGGCGTGGGCAGCGTCGGCGGCGGCCTCGCCCGCCGCCTTGCCGCCGATGGTGCCAAGCTGACGCTGGCCGATGTCAACGCCGACAAGGCAAAGGCACTCGCCGCCGAGTTGGGTGCGGACATTGTTGCAGCGGATGAAATCGCGACTGTCGCGGCAGAGGTGTTCAGCCCCAACGCGCTCGGCGCGATCCTGACCGAAGACAGCATCGCCGCGCTCCAGTGCAAGGTCGTTGCGGGCGGCGCGAACAACCAGCTGGCGAAGCCCGGCGACGGCGCCCGCATCCACGCGCGCGGCATCCTCTACGCCCCCGATTACGTGATCAACGCCGGCGGCATCATCAATGTCGGCCTCGAATATCTTGGCCAGGGTGACCGCGCCGAAGTGGAGGCGCGCATCGCCAGGATCCCCGACCGCCTGAACGAAGTCTGGGACGAAAGCGCCCGCACCGGCGACCCCGCGAGCGTGGTTGCCGACCGGATCGCGATGCGACTGATCGGGCGGGGGTAAGGTCGTTCGCTTTTGAGCGCTTGAGCACCCGTGCGGACGCGCAAATGCCGAATGTGTCCCCGGTGAGCACGTCCGGTCTGCAGCGCCGAGCCGAGCACGCGATCGCGCGACCTTTATCTTGCGGCACGATGGGCATAGCGTCGCCCGGACCGGTTCCGCAATGAAATGGCTCCAGCAGTGCCTCAGTTCGAAGTCCTGATCGTCGGCACTGGACCTGCGGGCACCGCCGCCGCGCAGGTCCTCGCCGAAGCGGGAACGTGCCGCGTCGCAATGGTCGATAAGGCTCGGCTGCCACGTCCCAAAGCCTGTGGCGGAGTTTTCCCGTATCGGTTGATGGACAGGATCGGCGACAGCTCTTCAATTCCGTTCGATGCGGAATATCGGATGCTGCGCTTCTCCAATCGCGGGGACGCGCTGGCCTCGCAGCCGGCGCACTTGCTGGGCGTAGACCGTGGGACCTTTGACCATCGACTTGCGCAACGCGCAGCAAAACGGGGTGCCGACACCATCACCCTGATCGAGCAGTTCGACGTCACGTCGCTTTCAGTGGCGCACGACAGTGTTCGCATCATCGACCGGACCGGAAACGCGCTATCGGGGCGCGTCCTGATCGCTGCCGACGGCGCGTTTAGTCGCATCGCACGACTTGCCGGGCTGAACCGCGAGCATGTCGTGCGACCCGCGATCGATCTTGAGGTCGTGGCACATCCGGAAGATGTCGCGGCGCTCGGGCAAATGCCTGCCATCGATCTGTTCGAGCTGGATGACGGCTATGGCTGGATTTTCCCCAAGGCAGACCGTCTGTCGTGCGGGGTCGTTTCGTGGAGCGGAAAGACGAACCTCAACGATGCACTCGGCCGATATCTCGGACGACGCCTTCCCGGCGGGTGGCGGGTGATCCGCCGGATGGGCCACGGCATTCCGATCTACACGTCCCATACCGACATTGCGCGCGGACGGATCATGCTGGCCGGTGACGCTGCCAACCTCGCCGACCCCATTTACGGCGCGGGAATCGAGGCCGCCTATGAGAGCGGCGTCCTGGCGGGGCGCGCCGCGCAGGCGATCTGTTCAGGGG
>NZ_LSJM01000279.1 GCF_001557215.1 Sphingomonas sp. CCH9-E2
ATTGTGGTGTCACCCGCCAGCACGAGTTCGTCCTCGGCCCGCGCCACCGCGCGCGCCTTCGCCTCCGCCAGCCGCAGCGCATAGACGCGCGGCAATTCGGCCTTGAGCGGCGATTCGTCGATATCTGGGGCCGCCACGCGATCGGGCACGACGCCGATCCGCGCCAGCAGATCCCGGCGGCGCGGCGAGGTGGAGGCAAGCACGAGCCGCATCGGCCCGGACTTACTTGAAGCGATAGGTGATGCGGCCCTTGGTCAGGTCATAGGGCGTCAGTTCGACGAGCACTTCGTCGCCCACCAGCACGCGGATGCGGTTCTTGCGCATCTTGCCGGCGGTGTGGCCGAGAATTTCATGGTCATTCTCGAGCTTCACACGGAACATCGCGTTGGGGAGGAGCTCCACAACGCGGCCGCGCATTTCAAGCAGTTCTTCCTTGGCCAAACAAACCTCTTGGTACGGATCGGAAAAGTGGCGGTGCCTTACTCTCCCCGCGCACAAAAGAAAAGCGCGGCGATGCCGCGGCGCGGCGCCGGGCAACAAATGGTTTCCCGCTGTTCGCTTGATGCCACGCCTATTCGTCGCCAAATGGGGCCCATGCTGATCGAAACCGAACTGACGCCCAACCCGGCGACGCTCAAATTCCTGCCCGGCCGCACCGTGATGGACAGCGGCACGCGCGATTTTGCCACGCCCGAAGAGGCGGAGGTGTCGCCGCTGGCCGATGCGCTGTTTCGCCTTGGCGACGTGACCGGCGTATTCTTTGGGCGGGACTTCATCTCGGTCACCGCCGCGCCGGGCGTCGACTGGGCAGGGCTCAAGCCCGATGTGCTCGGCATCCTGCTCGACCATTTCAGCGCCGACATGCCGCTGTTCCGCCAGGGCAGCGCGGGCTTCAGCGTGCCGCCGCCCGAAGCCGACTTCGCCGACAATCCCGAGGACGCCGACATCGTCGCGCAGATCAAGGATCTGATCGAGACGCGCGTGCGCCCGGCCGTCGCCAATGACGGTGGCGACATCGTTTATCGCGGTTTCGACAAGGGCAAGGTGTTCCTGCAGATGCAGGGCGCGTGCGCCGGCTGCCCCTCCTCGACCGCAACGCTCAAGAACGGGATCGAACAGTTGCTCAAATATTATGTCCCCGAAGTCACCGAAGTGCGGGCCGTCTGATGGGCGCCCCGATTGACGACGCCGCGCTCGACACGCTGTTCCGCACCGCGCGCACCTATAATGGCTATCTGCCCGGCGTGGTCACGCAGGCGGATGTCCAGGCGATCTACGACCTGCTGAAGATGGGGCCGACCTCGGCCAATCAGCAGCCGGCGCGCTTTGCCTGGTGCCTGTCGCAGGAAGCCAAGGACAGGCTTGCCGACTGCGCGACCGGCACTAATCCCGACAAGATCCGCAAGGCGCCCGCCGCGGTCGTGATCGGGATGGACCTCGATTTCCACGAGGAACTGTCCTGGCTGTTCCCGCATACCGACGCCAAGAGCTGGTTTGAAGGCCCGCAGGAAAAGCGCCGCGACAGCGCGTTCCGCAACGGCACGCTGCAGGGGGCCTATTTCATCATGGCCGCACGCGCTTTGGGCTGGGACACCGGGCCGATGTCGGGCTTCGATCCGGCCAAGGTCGAGACGGCGTTCTTCGCCGACCAGCCATCGGTGCGGGTCAACTTCATCTCGACCCTGGGCAAGGGCGATCCCGCGACCATCTTTGGCCGCTCGCCGCGGCCGGACTTCGCGAAGTTCAACACGATTGGCTAGACTGCTCGTCATCGAGGCTGCCACCGCCGCCTGTTCGGTCGCATTGATCGACGGCGACGCGCTGATCGCCGAACGTCATGCCGAAGTCGGACGCGGCCATGCCGAGCACCTCGTGCCGATGGTCGCGGCGCTGCCCGATGGTGGGCGCGCCGATGCGATCCTGGTCGATTGCGGTCCGGGCAGCTTTACCGGCATTCGCGTCGGCATCGCGGCGGCGCGCGGCCTCGGCTTTGGCTGGGGCGTGCCGGTCCATGGCTTTTCCTCGCTCCCGCTGGTCGCGGCGGGCGCGTTCGCACTCAATCCGGGTAGCGACGCGCTAGCGGTGGTGCTGGAAGGCGGGCATGGTGAGGTGTTCATGGCCGCCTATGACCGCCAGTTCGCGCAGATCGCACCCTTTGCGTCGCTCAAGCCCGATGCCGCGCTGGCACAGCTTGGCGGGCGGATCGCCGTCGGCAATGGCGTGCGTCATCTTGCCGCGCTCGACGCCAGCCTCGACCTGCGCGAGGCGCTGCCGCGCGCGGCCGATGCGCGCCTGCTCCCCGCAGCGCTGACCAGCCTGCCGCCGCGCCCGATCTATGGCCGCGCGCCGGACGCCAAGCCCAAGGCGGCATGAGCACCGCGCCCTGGCCGATCGAGATCGTGCACGGCCAGCCGGCCGATCTGCGCGCGATGACCGCGATCATCGCCGAAGCGTTCGATCCGCGCTTTGGCGAGGGCTGGACCCCCAGCCAGTGCATGGGGATGCTGGCGCTGCCGGGCGTGTGGTTCACGCTGGCATATATCGACGGGCGACCGGTCGGCTTTGCACTGGCGCGCACCATCCTGAACGAGGCCGAATTGCTGCTGCTCGGGACCGTGCCGGCAATGCGACGGCGGGGAATTGGCGGGGCCTTGCTCCGGGCGGTGATGGCCGATGCGCGCGATCGCGGTGCCGACATCCTGCATCTGGAAGTGCGCGCAAACAATGAAGCGGTTCAGTTGTACCGCAGCGCGGGCTTTCGCAAGATTGGTGAACGTCGCGACTACTATCGCGGAAATGACGGCAAGGTGTTCGACGCACACAGTTTTTCCCGATCGCTCGACTGATCCTAGCAGAAATCGGACAGAATGACTTGCAAAGCGCGGTGCGTGGCGTGATAGCGCACGCGACGGCACGAACATCTTATTGCCGCCGCGTTTATGTGAAAGGACGAAAATGGATACGCAGAACGACCTGCAGGAAACGCTGATCACGCTCACCGCGGATATTGTCGCCGCACATGTGAGCAACAATAGCGTGGCGGTCTCTGATCTTCCGTTGCTCATTGCTAACGTTCACGGTGCGCTTACCAATCTGGGTAGCGCGAAGCCGGAACCCGAAGTGAAGAAGCAGGAACCGGCAGTGTCGATCCGCTCTTCGATCAAGCCCGACTATATTGTCTGCCTTGAGGACGGAAAGAAGCTCAAGATGCTGAAGCGTCATCTGATGACGCATTACCAGATGACCCCGGAAGATTATCGCGCCAAGTGGAACCTTCCCGCCGATTATCCGATGGTCGCCCCCAATTATGCCGAACAGCGCCGCAGCCTGGCCAAGAAGATCGGCCTTGGCACCAAGCGCCGCAAGCGCTGAATATGTTTGCCGGGCGCGCTGACGCGCACCCGGTGGACGGCACCAGCCCGCTCCCCCACCCGGCCGCCCATCGGCAGGATATTCTGGAATGGGTGGTCGGGTGGGGGAGCGGGCTGGTGCCGCACGCGCCTTTAGGCGCATCAAACTGTCCGGCGTCTCTTTTCCCGCGCTGCGCTTGACGCTACATCACACCCATGAACCGCAAGATCGACCTTGAAGCGCTGTGCCACGAAAAGGGCCTGCGCATTACCGAACAGCGCAAGGTGATCGCGCGCGTCCTGTCCGAAGCCGACGATCATCCCGACGTCGAAAAAGTCTATGCCCGCGCATCGGCGATCGATCCGGGCATTTCGATCGCGACCGTCTATCGCACCGTGCGCCTTTTCGAAGAGGCCGGCATCCTCGACCGCCATGATTTCGGCGACGGGCGCGCGCGCTACGAGCCCTCGCCCGAGGCGCATCACGACCATCTGATCGATGTCGAAACCGGCAAGGTGATCGAATTCGTCGATCCCGAGCTGGAACTGCTGCAGAAGCAGATCGCCGAGCGGCTGGGCTTCCGCCTGGTCGATCACCGCATGGAGCTGTACGGCGTCGCACTCGAGCGCAAGCCCTGAGGCAATGACCGACGGCGTCGATCCGCGGCGCCGCGACGCCGCCCTTGGGCTGCCCACCAGGCTGACCCCGGCGGAGAGCTTCCGCTTCTGGCGCCGGGTCGGGTTGCTGCTGCTGGCGGTGCTGACGCATGTGCCGATGCACTATCTGTGGCGGCTGCTGCGCCTGTCCTCGCCCTGGCCGCGCTGGTTCCTGTGGCGTGCCGGACGGATTGCCGGGGCACGGATCGAAGTGGTCGGCACCCCGCTGCGGCGCGACGTTTTCTATGTGTCGAACCATCTGTCGTGGATCGACATCCTCGCCCTGGGCGGGTCGAGCGGCACCGCATTCGTTGCCAAGGCGGAGATCGGCGCGTCGCCGGTGGTGGGCTGGCTCGCCGGGCTCAACCGCACCGTTTACGTGAAGCGCGAGAACCGCATGGGCGTGGCCGAGCAGATCAACGCGCTGCGCGATGCGCTCGCCGAAAACTGGGCGATCACCGTGTTCCCGGAGGGGACGACGACCGACGGCAGGTCACTGTTGCCGTTCAAGACGCCGATGCTGCGCGTGCTCGAACCGCCGCCGCCAGGCGTGATGGTCCAGCCGGTCCTGCTCGATTACGGGGCAGTAGGCGAGGAGATTGGCTGGGTCGGGGAAGAGGGCGGGATCAACAATGCCCGCCGCATCCTGTCGCGCAAGGGCAGCTTCCCGCTGCGCATCCATTATCTCGACCCGTTCGATCCGATTGAGTTTCCCGGGCGCAAGGCGATTGCCGCCGAAAGCCGCCGCCGGATCGAGGATGCGCTGGTCGCTGCATTGGGCGGGCCGCTGCGGCCGTTTGCGTGGACCGTCGCCCCGGTCAACTACACGGGGCCGAGCGAGAACGGCGCCTAGCGCTTCCGCCGCCCGGTCTTCTGCACCACCGGCTCCATCGGCGCGAACACGACGCCTTCGGGCGAAACTGACTGGGCACCGGTCGCGGCCGGGATGATCACGTCGTGGCTCGACGTCACCACGTCATAATCGCCGGTGCGAAATGCCGCGAGATCGGCGCGCAGGAACGGCGGATCGGCGCGCTTCGCCATTTGCGTGGGTGGCAGGCGGGGCACACCGCGGCGGACGCGCGGATCGACGATCTCATAATCGACCACCGACACGGCAGTACCGAGCGCGGTCACCTCGAACAGCCGCCGCGCAAATTCGCGCGGAAAGCGGATACAGCCATGCGAGGCGGGATAGCCGGGGAGATGCCCGGCGTGCAGCGCGATCCCGGTCCAGGTCAGCCGCTGCATGAACGGCATCGGCGCATTGCTGTAGATATTGGAGCGGTGATGCACCCGCTTTTGCAGGATCGTGAATTCGCCGACGGGCGTCGCCTTGCCCGGCTTTCCGGTCGACACGGTCGAGGCCGCGATCAACACCCCGTCGCGATAGACATAGGCGACCTGGCCGGGGATGCTGACGAGGATGGTGACCCCGGACGCGCCGCCGACAGGCTGAAACGCCGCATCCTCGATCCACGTCCATTGGCCGTTGCGGAGCAGAATCTCGTCGCCGCCGCCACCGGGCAGCACCTGCTGCGCCGCCGCGGGCAGCGCGATGCACAGCGCCAGCCCGATCGAAACCGCCCGCATTGTCCGCGCGACCGCAGACCCCATCCCACACTCCATTGTTACGCGGACGTCCGCACCCACTATCTATGGTTAACGCAGGCAGGACAAGGTGGTGCCGTGCAGTTCCAGCGCGTGCACATGCGAAATCGGCATATTGCCCGATTCGGGACAAGTCTCGACCAGCCGCACCGAGTCTGCGGCGAACCGACGCCGAACCGTGGACTCCCTTAGGACGAATCGGCCGCGACCTGCGCTATAGTGGCCTTTACGGATAGCGAAGTTTGTGGGGGCACAGAGGACGCATGGACAAGATGACCGACGCCGTGGCTTCGCGCCGCGCCTTTCTGAAGTCTGCCGGGATGATCGCCGGCACGGGTCTGCTCGCCGGCTGCGCCGCGCGTAGTGTCACGACCGCCGCGCTGCCCGCCGCGCATATTCCGGTCCCGCCTCCGCCGGTTGCGACCCCCGTCCCGGCCGCGCCGCGCTCGGCGAGCGCGCCGCGCGGCATCCGCCCCGAATTGTTCGAACGCGCTGTCGCCGCGCTCCAGCAGCATTCCAGCCGCATCCGCCAGCAGGACCGGATCGCGATCGCCGATTTCTCGCTGCCCAGCTCGCGGCTGCGCTTCCACTTCGTCGACATGATCAACGGCGCGACGCGCTCGATGCTGGTGAGCCATGGCATCGGGTCCGACCCCGAGCATACCGGCATGCTCCAGCGTTTCTCGAATGAAGTGAATTCGGAAGCAACATGCGAGGGCGCGTTCCTCGCGTCCAATTACTATGTCGGCAAGCATCAGCTGTCGCAGCGGCTGATCGGCCTCGATCCGACCAACTATAATGCACTCGACCGCGCGATCGTGGTGCATGGCGCCTGGTATTCGAACCCCGACATGATCGCGAAGCACGGCAAGCTCGGCCGCAGCCAGGGCTGTTTCGCGGTGGGTGAGCGCGATCTCGACACGCTGTTCGCGCTGCTCGGCGAAGGCCGGATGATTTACGCGACCAAGGTCTGAGGCGGAGCAACCGGCCCGCCCCGCGCGTTGATCCCTCCCACAATCGGGAGGATCGCATGACCGAAACGCTGTATCCGGTGCTGCCCGACGATATCGACCGCGCCGCGCGTGATGTGTTGCAGGCCGCCTGCGACGCCAAGCTCAGTCTGGCCACCGCCGAAAGCTGCACGGGCGGGATGCTCGCCTCGCTGCTCACCGATGTCGAAGGGGTCAGCTCCGCCTTCGAACGCGGCTTCGTCGTCTATTCGAAGGACGCGAAATGCGAGCTGCTGCACATCGCGCGGGACACGGTCGAGCGCTGCAATGCGGTGAGTCGCGAGGTCGCGGTAGCCATGGCCGAGGGCGCGCTCGCGGCGAGCCATGCCGATATCGCACTCGCCATTACCGGCTTTGCCGGCCCCGGCGGACCCGATGACGAGCCGGGGCTGGTGCATTTCGGCTGCGCCCGCGCCGGACGCCCGACTGCACATCGTGCCGACCATTTTGGCGATATTGGTCGCGGACCGACCCGAATTGCCTGTATGCGCGTGGCACTGGAGATGATCGGCGAGGCAATCGACTAGTGGCAAAGCAGCGGTTCAATTCGATCCACGCCCACGGCATGGTGCGCGTCGGTGCCTGCACCCCCAGTGCAAGCGCAGGCGATATCGCCGCCAATACCGCATCGCATATCGCGCTGGCGAAGCAGGGCGATGCGGCGGGCGCGGACTTGTTGCTGTTCCCCGAGCTTGGCATCACTGGCTATGCGATCGACGATCTGCACTTGCAGGATGCCGTGTTGCGCGCGACCGCACAGGGACTGGCCGATCTGATCACGGCGAGCGCGAAGCTCAAGCCCGTGCTGCTGGTCGGCGCGGCGCTGGAGCGCAACGGGCGGCTGTATAACTGCGCGGTGGTGATCGCGCGCGGGAGCGTGTTGGGCGTGGTGCCGAAGAGTTATTTTCCCAATTACCGCGAATATTATGAGAAGCGCTGGTTCGCGTCCGGCATCGGCCTGTCGGGAACGATCGAGCTGGCGGGCCAGACCGCGCCGTTCGGCACCGACCTGATCTTCGCCGCCAGCGACCTGCCCGATTTCACCTTTCATGCCGAGGTGTGCGAAGATTTCTGGGGGCCGCTGCCGCCCTCAACCTTTGGCGCGATGGCCGGGGCGTTGATCCTGTGCAACCTGTCGGCCAGCAACATCGTGATCGGCAAGGCGCGCGAGCGGGCACTGCTGTGCGCGGCGCAATCGAGCCGCACGGCGTCAGCCTATCTCTTCTCCGCCTCCGGCCCCGGTGAGAGCACCACCGACCTTGCCTGGGACGGGCAAAGCCTGATCTACGAACTTGGCGAACTGCTTGCCGCCTCGGGCCGCTTCGACCTCGAGGACGAGCTGATCACCGCCGATATCGATGTCGCGCGGCTGCGGCAGGAGCGGATGCGCTTTGGCACGTTCAACGACAATGCCGCCGCTGCCGGGCATCCCGAACAGCGGTTTCGCCGCGTCGCATTCGATCACGCGCCGGGCTTCGACGATATCGGCCTGCACCGCGCGATCCGGCGCTTTCCGTTCGTCCCCAACACGCCCGCAAAGCTCGATGAGGATTGCTACGAAGCCTTCAACATCCAGGTCGAGGGGCTGCGCAAACGCATGGTCGCGACCGGCAATGGCAAGATCATCATCGGCATCTCGGGCGGGCTCGATTCAACCCATGCGCTGATCGTCGCGGCCAAGGCGATGGACCGGCTCGGGCGGCCGCGCAGCGACATTCTTGGTTTCACCATGCCGGGGTTCGCCACTGGCGAGGGGAGCAAGGGCAATGCCTGGGCGCTGATGAAGGCATTGGGCATCACCGCCGAAGAGGTCGATATCCGCCCCGCCGCGCGCCAGCTGCTGACCGACATGGGCCACCCCTATGCCGATGGCGAGCCGGTTTATGACATCACCTTCGAGAATGTTCAGGCGGGCCTGCGCACCGATTATCTCTTCCGCCTCGCCAATCAGCGGGGCGGGTTCGTGCTCGGCACCGGCGACCTGTCCGAGCTGGCGCTGGGCTGGTGCACCTATGGCGTCGGCGACCATATGTCGCATTATGCGGTCAATGCGGGGGTGCCCAAGACGCTGATCCAGTTCCTGATACGCTGGTGCGTCGCGACCAACCAGTTCGACGCGCAGACCGACGCGGTGCTGGAGGCGATCCTGGCGCAGGAAATCTCGCCCGAACTGGTCCCCGCCGACGCCAGCGGCGCGATGCAGAGCACCGAGGCGAAGATCGGGCCCTATGCGCTGAACGATTTTTTCGTCCATTATGTCGTGCGCCACGGGCTGGCACCGTCGAAGATCGCGTTCCTCGCCTGGCATGCGTGGCGCGATGCCGATGCGGGGGAGTGGCCGCTGGGCGTGCCGCCGCATCAGCGGGTTGCCTATGACCTGCCCACCATCCGCCACTGGCTGGAGAAGTTCCTGATCCGCTTCTTCGCGCAGAGCCAGTTCAAGCGTAGCGCGATCCCGAACGGGCCAAAAGTGTCGGCGGGCGGCGCGCTGTCCCCGCGCGGCGACTGGCGCGCGCCGTCGGACGGAGTGGCGGGGCCGTGGCTGGATGAGCTGGAGGCCAACGTGCCGAAGGGGTGAACCCCCTCTCGTCGCCCCGGGCTTGACCCGGGGTCGGGCTTCTTCCTCGCCCTCGCCAAGGCAGCCTGGCCCCGGATCAAGTCCGGGGCGACGAGAAATTCACGTGGCGAGCCTTTCCAGCCCGGCGATCGTGTCCGCCTCATGTGCCGGTTTGTCGGTCCTGATCCGGGAGATCCGCGGGAAGCGCATCGCCAAGCCCGATTTGTGCCGCTTCGACGCGTGGATCGAATCGAACGCGACCTCCAGCACCAGTGTTTTCTCCACCTCTCTCACCGGGCCGAAGCGTGCAGTGGTATGGTTGCGCACGAAGCGGTCGAGCCATTTCAGCTCTTCGTCGGTGAAGCCGAAATAGGCCTTGCCCACCGGCAACAGCTCGCCGCCCTCGGTCCATGCGCCGAAGGTATAGTCGGAATAGAAGGACGACCGCTTGCCGCTGCCGCGCTGGGCATACATCAGCACGCAATCGGCGGTGAGCGGATCGCGTTTCCACTTGTACCAGAGCCCGACGCGCCGCCCGGCGACATAGGGCGAATCGCGCCGCTTGAGCATCACCCCCTCGATCGCCGCGTCGCGGGCGCCGGCGCGCAGCTCCTCCAGCGCCGCGAAATCCTCCGCCGCGATCAGCGCGGAGACATCGAACCGCTCCGGGTCGAGCGGCGCAGCATAGGTCTCCAGCCGCTTGCGCCGCGCGTGCCAGGGCAGCTCGCGCAGATCCTCGAGTCCATCGAACAACAGGTCGTAGAGGCGGACGAACGCCGGAAATTCTGCCAGCGTCTTGGCCGACACGACCTTGCGCCCCAGCCGCTGCTGCAACGCGTTGAAACTCCCCGCCTCACCCCCCTGCGCCTCGCCGCGCACCAGCAATTCGCCGTCGAGCACGCCGGGCGTCGCAAAGGCCGAAGCGACATCCGGAAAGCTGGCGGTGATGTCGTCGCCCGCGCGGCTGTAGAGCCGCGTCTCGCCCGCGACATGGACGATCTGGACGCGGATGCCGTCCCATTTCCATTCGGCGGCATAGTCCTTCAGATCAACCTGTGTCTCTTCGAGCGGATGGGCGAGCATGAACGGGCGGAACACCGGCACATCGGTGGTGGTCGGTTGCGGCCCGCGCCCTTCGCCCCAGGCGAACAAAGGCGCATAGGGCGGGGTCAGGCCGTGCCACACCTCCTCGACCGCATCGACATCGACCCCGAACGCCTCGGCGAATGCGGTCTTGGCGAGCCGCGCCGACACGCCGACGCGCAGGCCCCCGGTGGCAAGCTTGAGCAGCGCATAGCGTTCGTCCGCCGCCAGCCGGTCGAGCATCGCGCCGAGCGCGGCGGGTGCGTCGGAGCGCGACAGGCTGGCGAGGCGGTCGACCACCGCGCCGAGAGTCAGCGGTTCGTTTTCGGGCGGCGGGGTCAGCGGCTCGGGCCAGATCAGCGCCACGGTCTCGGCGGTGTCGCCGACGAAATCGCGGCTGAGCTGGAACAGCACCGGATCGACCCGCTCGCTTACCAAGGCGCGGATCACGGCGGGCTTGACCGCAGGCAGGTCGAGCGTGCCGGTCAGCGCGGCCAGCCCCCAGCCGCGATCCGGGTCGGGCGTCTCGCGCAGCCACGCGCCGATCAGCCGCAGCTTCGCATTGCGCGATCGCGTGTAGATCAACCGGTCGAGCAGGTCGGCAAAGGCGCGCATGGCACGCTCAACATGGCGGCGCGCGGACGGTTCCGCCAGCCCATGGCCTCTCGCGCACAGCTGCGGTTCAGGCTAGCGTGACCAGACCGGAAAGGTCGGCGCACGATTCGCGTGTGCCGTGGGAGGGAATACCAGATGAAGACCCTGTTGCTTGCCGTCGCGCTGTCGACGCTCCCGATCGCCCCTGCGTCGTTCGCGCAGACCGCGGCGCCCGCGCCCGCGCCGGCTGCTGCCGCGAAGTATAATCTCGACACGCCGATTCAGGACATCGTCGCCAACCCGGCGGCCAAGGCTGCGTTCGACGCGGCGCTGCCCGGCGTTTCGACGCATGAGAGCTATGAGATGTTCAAGGGCATGAGCCTGAACCAGCTCAAGGCCTATGCTGCCGACAAGCTGACCCCCGAAGTTCTGGCGAAGACCGAAGCCGCGCTTGCCGCGGTGAAGTGACCTTATAATCCTCCCCCGCAAGGGGGAGGTGGCGCCGAAGGCGACGGAGGGGGAGGAAGCG
>NZ_LSJM01000003.1 GCF_001557215.1 Sphingomonas sp. CCH9-E2
GGGGAGGGCCTGTCCCCACTCCCCGAACCCCACCAAAGAAACCCTACACAGCCCACACGCCAACAATGCTTGGCGTCGCGGCAATCCCCGCCTAAACGCCCCTCATCATGACCGCACCCAACTCCTTCCGCGCCCAGCCCGATGACCGCGGCCATTTCGGCCAGTTCGGCGGGCGCTATGTCGCCGAAACGCTGATGCCGCTCGTCCTCGACCTTGAGCGCGAGTATAAAGCTGCGAAAGCCGACCCGGCCTTTGCCGCGCAGTTCGACGACCTGCTCGAACATTATGTCGGCCGCCCCAGCCCGCTCTATTACGCCGAACGGCTGACCGACGCGCTGCGCGAAAACGCGCCCGACGGCATGGGCGCCGAAATCTGGTTCAAGCGCGACGAGCTCAACCATACCGGCGCGCACAAGATCAATAATTGCATCGGCCAGATCCTGCTCGCGATCCGCATGGGCAAGACGCGGATCATCGCGGAGACCGGCGCGGGCCAGCATGGCGTCGCCACCGCCACCGTCTGCGCACGCTTCGGCCTGCCCTGCACCATCTTCATGGGTGCGAAAGACGCCGCGCGCCAGCAGCCGAACGTGTTCCGCATGAAGCTGCTCGGCGCCGAAGTCCGCCCGGTCACCAGCGGCGCGGGCACGCTCAAGGACGCGATGAACGAGGCGCTGCGCGACTGGGTCGCCAACGTCCACGACACTTTCTACATCATCGGCACCGCCGCCGGCCCGCACCCCTATCCCGAACTGGTCCGCGACTTCCAGAGCGTGATCGGCAAGGAAGCGCGCGCGCAGATGCTCGCCCGCACCGGCCGCCTCCCCGACCTGCTCGTCGCCGCGATCGGCGGGGGCAGCAACGCGATCGGCCTGTTCCACCCGTTCCTCGACGACGCCGATGTCGCGATGCTCGGCGTCGAAGCAGCGGGCGAAGGGCTGGACAAGAAGCACGCCGCCAGCCTCGCGGGCGGCGAACCCGGCATCCTCCACGGCAACAAGACCTATCTGCTGCAGGACGAGGACGGCCAGATCACCGAAGCGCATTCGATCAGCGCCGGCCTCGACTATCCCGGCATCGGCCCCGAACATGCCTGGCTCAAGGACATCGGCCGCGTCACCTATACCAGCGTGACCGACACCGAAGCGCTCGACGCGTTCCAGCTGCTCTGCCGCACCGAAGGCATCATCCCCGCGCTGGAACCTTCGCACGCCATCGCAGCCGTCGCGGTCAAGGCACGGGAAATGCGGCGAGATCAGGTGATCCTCGCCAATTTGTGCGGCCGCGGCGACAAGGACATCTTCACAGTCGCCGAGGCGCTGGGGGTGGAGATATGACCCGCCTCGCCACCACCTTCGCCGCCGCCGCGCGCGACCACCGCGCCGCCCTCGTCACCTTCGTCACCGCGGGTGACGGCGACACCGCCGCGATCCTCGACGCGCTCGTCGCGGGCGGGGCCGATGTGATCGAACTCGGCATGCCCTTCACCGATCCGATGGCCGATGGCCCGGCGATCCAGGCCGCGAACCTGCGCAGCCTCGCCGCCGGCACGCGCACCGCCGATGTGCTCGCCATCGCCGCGGCCTTCCGCCAGCGCCACCCGGACACCCCGCTGGTGCTGATGGGCTATGCCAACACCATGACCCGCCCGACGCCCGAAGCCTTTGCGCAGAAGGCAGCGGACGCAGGCATCGACGGCGCGATCATCGTCGATATCCCGGCGGAGGAAGCGGACGAGATCGCCGCCTTCGCCCCCCACGGCATCGCCACCATCCGCCTCGCCACCCCCACCACCGACGCCGCGCGCCTGCCCGCCGTGCTCGATGGCGCGAGCGGGTTCCTCTATTACGTCTCCGTCGCCGGCATTACCGGCAAGCAGCAGGCGGCACAGGACAGCATCGAGGCTGCCGTCGCCCGGCTCAAGGCCGCGACCGACCTCCCCGTCGCGGTCGGCTTCGGCGTCCGCACGCCGCAGCAAGCCGCCGCGATCGGCCGCGTCGCCGATGGCGTCGTGGTCGGCTCGGCGATCATCGACATCATCGCGGCAGAGGGCGCCAATGCCCCCGCCGCCGTCCGCACCTATATCCAATCCCTGTCGGCCGCGCTGGCCGCAGCACGCAAGGAAACCGCCGCATGAGCTGGCTCACCCGCGTCCGCAACGCGATCTCGCTCGTCATCCCGAACAAGGCGGAGACGCCCGACCATCTCTGGCACAAGTGCAAGGGTTGCGGGCAAATGGTGTTCGTCAAGGAACTCCAGGAAAACCAGTCGGTCTGCCCGATCTGCGACCATCATGAGCGCATCGGCGGCCGCGCGCGCTTCGAGCAATTGTTCGACGCGGGCAGCTATACCGTCCTCCCGAACCCCAAGGTCGCCGAAGACCCGCTCAAGTTCCGCGACCAGAAGCCCTATCCCGCCCGCATCAAGGCCGCTCGCGCCAGCACCGGTGAGCAGGACGCGTTCCTCAACGCCAGCGGCACCATCCTTGGCCAGCGCGCGGTGATCGGCGTGCAGGATTTCGCCTTCATGGGCGGATCGATGGGCCAGGCGGTCGGCGAAGCCTTCATCGCCGGCGTCGAGGCCGCAATCGCCGCCAAAGCACCCTACATCGTCTTCACCGCCAGCGGCGGCGCGCGCATGCAGGAGGGTATCCTGTCCCTCATGCAGATGCCGCGCACCACCGTCGCCATCTCGATGCTCCACGACGCCGGCCTGCCCTACATCGTCGTGCTGACCGACCCGACCTCGGGCGGCGTGATGGCGGCATACGCAATGCTCGGCGACGTCCAGATCGCCGAACCCAAGGCCACCCTCGCCTTCACCGGCCGCCGCGTGATCGAAAGCACGATCCGCGAAAAGCTGCCCGACGATTTCCAGACCAGCGAATATTATCTCGACCACGGCCTGATCGACATGGTCGTGCACCGCAAGGACCTGCGCGAAAAGCTCGGCGCCCTGATCGGCCTGCTGGTGGAGGAAAAGGCGGCGGCGTAGGGCGGCGAAGAAAAAAGCCCCTCCCCTTCAGGGGAGGGGTTGGGGTGGGGGAATCATGGCAACAGAAACCGACCTAGCCAAATTCGCCCGCCAAAACCGCCGCAACCCCACCGAGTGGGAAAAACACCTCTGGCGCCACCTCTCCAACCGCCAGCTCGCCGGCCACAAATTTCGCCGCCAGCACAAGTTCGCACCCTATATCGCCGACTTCTTCTGCCCGGCCAAAGGCCTGGTCGTCGAACTCGACGGCGACACCCACCGCGCCGACCGCGACGAGGCGCGCGACATCTTCTTCCTCCGCTCCGGCTTCACGACGCTCCGCTTCACCAATGCCGAGGTGCGGGAGAACATCAACGGCGTGCTTCAGGCGATCCTGTCAAAGCTGGATGCACTTCCCGATCGGTGGCCTGACGATGCCAAAACTGCCCCACCCCAACCCCTCCCCTGAAGGGGAGGGGCTTGAAGGCCGCTCGTCCATGCCTGCACGCCTCCCATCCCCGCGTGCTCCGCTGGCTGCGCTCCCTCTCGCAACCAAGGCCGGGATCGCATGGCCGAGGGCTTACGCGACAGATGCGGGTCACTCTTCCTCGTCGCCACTCCGATCGAGCAAGTCCGCGTCGGACAGCTCCGGTAGGCTAGCGTCCACATGCCAGCGATACAGCTCCTTCGGATAGGCGTAGGGTTGACGATCGGCGACCATCATCTCAACATCCTGCAACAGCCTCGAACCTAGCTTGTCGTTCGCTTCGTGATGCACTTTGGCCTGCCGGATCATGTCCAGCAACTGATCGGCCTTCGCATCACCGAACTTCTTGCGCAGGTTCTCTACGCCACGCTCCAGGCTGTAATACGCTCCATCAAAGTCCAACCCATAATCTTCCGGGAAGTGACGGGTAGGTGCTCGCATAAGCGTGGTGACGATGCGATCTCGCAACTGGCTCTTGGTCTTAGGAGCTAAGCTCTCGCGATACCTCATACTACGGCCTTATCGTATAGACGGGGTAAACGCCTACCAACAAAAAGGCTCCAGCCCCCTCCTTCAAACACCCCCTCCCCAC
>NZ_LSJM01000029.1 GCF_001557215.1 Sphingomonas sp. CCH9-E2
CGTTCGCCGCGTCGCTGGCACCCGCCTCGGATGTTCCGACGACATCCCCAGTTTCCATCCCGCTTCGCACCCTGCGCGCGGTTCCGGCCCAGGCCGAGCCGGGCGCAGGGGGCGGGGTCGCTGCGGCGGAGGCGCGGATCGACCGCGCCCCCGCCGCGGCACCCGAGCTTGCCGCGCGCGCGCCGGTCGCGCCACCGCCCGCGGTTCAGGCAGCGCCGGCGGCGCAAGTCTTTGCCGCTGCGCTCGCCGCGCCGCTGGTCGAGCCGCTCGACACCGCCGCGCCAGCCGACCCGGCCAGCCCGGAGGTCCAGCTGCTGCGCACGGTCGAGCTTCAGCGCACCACGGTGCAGGCGACCGCACAAGCCGATCAGGCCCCGCTCGATCTCAGCCGCGATGACTGGACCGGAAAGATGATCGAGCGCATCGCCGCGCTGCGCGAGGGGGTAGAGGCTGCGGACACCCGCATCCGGCTCGCGCCCGAACATCTCGGCACCGTGGACGTCGCGATCCGCCGCGATGGCGACCGCATCCAGGTGCATTTCACCGCCGAGAACCCGGCGACCCGTCAGCTGCTCGCCGACGCCGCGCCGCGCCTTGCCGAACTCGCCGAAGCGCGCGGGCTGAAGCTTGGCCAGTCGAGCGTCGACAGCGGCAGCAGCGATTCACGCGGCCAGTCGCACCAGCAGCCACAGCCTTCCACACCCGCCCGCCCGGCATCGGCGCGCGCGACCAGCGGCACCGCGTCTGATGCGCGGATTGCCTGAACCATCCTGAGGGGGATTTGAGATGAGCGATACCGAAGCAACCGCAGCGCCCGCCAAGAAAAAGGGCGGCGTGATGAAATGGCTGATGATCGGCACCGGTCTGGTCGTGCTGATCGGCGGCGGAGTTGGCGGCGG